>JARIBG010000180.1 GCA_029257465.1 Arthrobacter sp.
AGACCGCGTACGTGACGCCGTCGGAGTCCTGGATGTCCTCGGACACGCGAAAGCCCAGATCCTCCAGATACGCCTGGCCCCGTGGCACGTCCGGGGTGACCTGATTGAAATGGTCGAGGCGCACCAGTTCACCGGCGGAGTAGAGGTCGTAGCGCTGCGTGAGGCGTTCCACGTGCTCGACGTCGTAGAAGAACTCGTACGGGAAACCCAGCGGATCCTCCACTCGGACGGAATCGCCCACGCCCTTCGTGAAGCCCTCCGCCCGGCGCTCCGTCCTGCAGCCCAGTTCCCGGTAGTAGGCTTCCGCGGCGTCCACCTCCTCGGGTGAGCGGACGCGGTAGGCGAACGCGGCGACGGCGGCCACGGGACCCTTCCGCAGGACCAGGTTGTGGTGGATGAACTCCTCGAGGGAGCGCAGGTAGATCGCCTCGTCGTCCTCCACGGTCACGTGGAGTCCGAGCACGTCGACGTAGAAGGCACGCGAGCGTGTTAGATCGGTGACCACGATCTCCATGTAGGCGCAGCGGACGATATCCGGTGCCGGGACGGAGGGCGTGGGGATGGGGTGGGACATGGGATTCTCTCTTCGTCGAGCGAACGGGATCAGGTGAACGGGTTCAGCGGACGGGTGGGTCAGTCGGTGGCGGCAGGATCCGTGGCACCGAACTTGGGCGTATGGACGGTACCGAGCGTGATGTGCACGGCCTGCTGGTCCGTGTAGAAATCGATGGACCGGTAGCCGCCCTCATGACCGAGCCCCGAGGCCTTCACCCCGCCGAACGGTGTGCGGAGATCACGCACGTTGTGGCTGTTCAGCCACACCATCCCTGCCTCCACGTTCTGCGCGAAGGTGTGGGCGCGGGTCAGGTCGTTCGTCCAGATGTAGGCGGCGAGCCCGTACTTGGTGTTGTTCGCCAGCTCCAGGGCTTCGGCGTCGGTGTCGAACGGGGTGAGGGCGACGACGGGGCCGAAGATCTCCTCCTGGAAGATGCGGGCCTCGGGGGCTACATCGGCGAAGACCGTGGGCGCGATGTAGTTGCCGTGCGGCAGGTGCTCCGGGCGTCCTCCGCCGGCCAGTAGCGTCCCCTCCGACTTGCCGATCTCCACGTAGGAGGCCACCTTCTCGAAGTGCTCCGGGTGGACCAGGGCGCCTACCTCGGTGCGCGGGTCGTGTGGGTCCCCGACGACGATCGTCTTGGCCCGCGCGGCGTACTTCTCGCAGAACTCGGCGTAGACGGAGCGTTCCACGAGGATGCGCGAACCTGCCGTGCAGCGCTCGCCGTTGAGGGAGAAGACGCCGAAGAGCGCCGAGTCGATGGCGGCGTCGATGTCCGCGTCGGCGAAGACGACGCAGGGCGACTTGCCGCCGAGCTCCATCGAGAGCCCCTTCAGGCTCTGTGCGGCGTTCCGGAAGATGGTCTGGCCGGTGGTCGTCTCACCGGTGAAGGAGATCAGCGGTACGTCCGGGTGCTTCACCAGGGCGTCTCCGGCGTCCTCGCCGAGGCCGTTGACCAGGTTGAACACGCCGTCGGGCAGACCGGCGTCCTTGAAGATCTTCGCCCAGAGGGACGCCGAGAGCGGGGTGAACTCGGCGGGTTTGAGGACCACGGTGTTGCCCGTGGCGAGTGCCGGTGCGAGCTTCCAGGACTCGAGCATGAAGGGCGTGTTCCACGGCGTGATGAGTCCGGCCACGCCGATCGGCTTGCGGTTCACGTAGTTGATCTGCGCCCCGGGGACCTTCATGGCGTCGTCGAACTGGGC
Source organism: Arthrobacter sp. (assembly GCA_029257465.1). Classification (GTDB taxonomy): domain Bacteria; phylum Actinomycetota; class Actinomycetes; order Actinomycetales; family Micrococcaceae; genus Arthrobacter_D. Next base: position 1,762 of record JARIBG010000180.1, read on the forward strand.
CACGATGAGATCCGCGAAGAAGCGGAAGTTCTCGGCCGCGCGCAGCGCCTGGCCCCGGGACTGGGTGATCGGCAGGCCGGTGTCGAAGGTCTCGAGCTCGGCGAGGCGGGATTCCTGGGCCTCGACGGCGTCGGCGATCCGGTTGAGCACGCGCGCACGCTCACGCGGTTTCATGCGCGGCCAGGGTCCGTTGGTGAACGCCTCACGTGCTGCACGCACGGCGACGTCGATGTCCTCCTGCTGACCCGCTGCCGCAGTGGCGTAGGTGGTGTTCGACACCGGGTCGAGGACCTCGAACGTGGCACCGCCGACCGAGTCGACGAACTTGCCGTCGATGAAGTGCTGGAGGTGCGTGGGAAGGTCCTCGGGGACGTAGTGCTTGCGGGTATCGGGTGAGGCGGTCATGGTGTCTCCTTGGCATGGTCTGCACTGCTGGGGTCTGTGCCGGCTGCGGCGAGATAGGCGTCGAGGGTGGTGCTGCGGTGGAGGCGGGCGGCGCGTTCGACGTCGTCGGCCGCGGCTCCCGAGGCGATGAGCTGGAGCAGGGAATCGTGCTCACGGACGGATTCGCGTGCCCGTCCCGGGACGAAGCGGAACGTGGACGCGCGCAGGGAGGCGAGGCGGTCCCAGCCGCGGTGGACGAGATCCAGGATGTGCGGGTTCGGGCAGTTCTCGAAGAGGATGCCGTGGAAGTCCTGGTTGAGGCGGGTGAACCGGACAGGGTCGAAGTCCTCGAGGCAGGCGCGCATCTGATCGTTCACGGCGCGGGCCCGCACGAGGTCCGCAGCACCGATCAGTGGTGAGGAGAGCGCAGTGGCAGCGCCCTCGAGGATGCTGAGCGTCTGCATCGTGTAGAGGTACTCGGTGGGATCGATGCCGGCGACGGTCGCGCCGACGTTGCGCTCGAAACTCACCAGACCCTCGGCCTCGAGGCGCCGGATGGCCTCACGGACGGGGACCACGCTCACGCCGAGATCCTCGGCGATCTTCCCGAGGACCAGACGGTACCCGGGGGAGTAGCTGCCGTCGAGGATGCGCTCCTTGACCGCGGCGTAGGCCCGCTCGGACTTGCTGCCGGTGCCGGTTCCGGTCATGGCGCTAGCCATCCGCACTCCCGGCGTCGCCGCTCTGGCGTTCCTCATAGCGCGCCCGCCACTGGGCATTCATCGGGTAGAGACCCTCCACGCCGTGCCCCTCGGAGACCATCTGGGCGATGAACTCCTCCTCGCGTTCCTGGGCGAGGGCGTCGTCGGCCACACTCTCGGCCAGGGCGGGCGGGATCACGAGGATGCCATCGGCGTCGGCCACGATGATGTCGCCCGGCTGGACTGTGGTCCCGCCGCACGCGATGGTCAGGTCGATGTCCCAGGGAACGTGCTTCCTGCCGAGGACGGCCGGGTGCGGATTCGCGTAATAGGTGGGGATCTCCATGGCCGACACCGCTGCGTGGTCGCGGACCCCACCGTCGGTGATGATCGCTGCGGCGCCGCGGACTTGTGCGCGCAGGGCAAGGATGTCCCCGATGGTGCCGGTGCCCTTCTCCCCGCGGGCCTCCATGACGAGGATCTCGCCCTCGCCCACCGTGTCGATCGCGCGCTTCTGCGCATTGAAGCCACCGCCGTGGGTCTTGAACAGGTCCTCGCGATTGGGCACGAACCGGAGCGTCCTCGCCAGCCCGACGACGCGATGGTCCGGTCGCGTGGCCTGCAGCCCGTCGATACTGACGTTGTTCAGACCGCGCTTGCGCAGCTGGGAGGACAGGGTGGCGGTGGCGACGCTCTCGAGCTTCGCCTTCAGCTCGGCGTCGAGTCCGGCTCCGGACGACGTCAGACCCGCGGCCTCGCGCGACCCGTAGGCTTCCTCGCGCTGGGCGTCGTCGGCCTTGGGCAGCGCGCCGAAATCTGCGAGCGGCGTCTGCCCCTCGACCACGCGGGTGGACAGGCGTCCGGTCGAGATCGTGCCGGATGTATCTGTGACCTCGATCTCGACGACGTCGCCGGGCTGGGCGACCGATGCGCCCGCCGGGGTCCCGGTGAGGATGATGTCGCCCGCCTCGAGTGTCAGCAGCTGGGACAGGTCAGCGATGAGGCGGGAGAAGGGGAAGAGCAGATCCTCGGTCGTGTCGTTTTGGACCAGTTCTCCGTTGTGCCAGGTGCGGATGCGCAGCCCGGCTGGATCCACGGTGTCGGCGGGGATGAGGCCCGGACCCACCGGGGTGAAGCCGTCACCTCCCTTGGAGCGCAGATTGGAGCCCTTGTCCGCGTACCGGAGGTCGTAGACGCCGAGATCGTTGCTCGCCGTGACCGAGGCGACGTGCCGCCAGGCATCGGCAGGGTCTATCCGGCGTCCGGGTGTTCCGATCACGAGGGCGATCTCGCCCTCGAAGCCCAGGAGCTCGCATCCGGCGGGCCGCTCGACACTCGCGCCGGAGAGGGCGAGGGAGGAGGGGGGTTTCAGGAAGTAGGAGGGCTGAGCCGGGGTGCGTCCACGCTGGGCCGCCCGGCTCGGGTAGTTGATGTGCACGGCGATGACCTTGCGGGCAGCCTGCAGGATCGCGTCGTCAAGCTGTTCCACTCGTGCTCCTCTTCGAATACAAAATCGTATACGAAGTTTAGAGAAGTTTCTGCAGGTCGTCAAGGGTTCCCGGCGCTGCCCTTCCAACGAACCGGTGGCGACTACTGGCCCTGAGATGAAGATGTGCCTTGCGCTCGCCCCTTGACGCGCAGGTGCTCTCATATCCCTTGTTCTTGTGGTCCCGATCACATAGCATTGCGAAGCAATAGTAGAACGTTCCGTTCGATTATCGAACTCAGCGGAAGTTCAGTAACAGCACGACCACGACGACGTGAGGACAACCCGTGCAATTCCACCACCACGGTTATGTTTCCGGTGATCCCCGGATCCAGCCAGCAGCGGGCGTCGGAGTCGACCGTCCCAAGGAACTTCCCGACGTCGTCGACGTTTTGATCATCGGGACCGGCCCGGCCGGCATGATCGCCGCTGCCCAGCTCTCGCAGTTCCCCGACATCACCACCCGGATCGTCGAGCGCAGGCCGGGCCGCCTGGCCATCGGTCAGGCGGACGGTATCCAGGCCCGCAGTGTCGAGACCTTCCAGGCCTTCGGCTTCGCCCAGCGCATCACCGACGAGGCGTACCGCATCGTCGAGATGGCCTTCTGGAAGCCCGATCCCGACGACACCTCACGCATCATCCGCACGGCCCGCCCGATCGACGACCCTGCCGGCATCAGCGAGTTCCCCCACCTGATCGTCAATCAGGCCCGCGTTCTCGACTACTTCGCCGAGTACATGAAGAACTCGCCCACGCGCATGGAGCCCGACTACGGCTTCGAGTTCGCGGGCCTGCAGGTCGACGACGACGCCGAGTACCCGGTCACCGTCACCCTCACCCCGACCGGGGACGAGCGTGAGGGACAGCAGCGCGTGGTGCGCGCCAAGTACGTCGTGGGCGCGGACGGTGCACGGAGCGGTGTACGCGACGCCATCGGCTGCACCATGAAGGGCGACCACGCGAATCATGCCTGGGGCGTGATGGACGTCGTGGCCGTGACCGACTTCCCCGACATCCGCCGCAAGTGCGCCATCCAGTCCGGCAACGGCGGCAGCATCCTCCTGATCCCGCGGGAGGGCGGCCACCTGTTCCGCATGTATGTGGACCTCGGCGAGACGCCGGCCGATGATCGCGGCGCGGTCAGGACGACCACCATCGAGCAGATCATCGCGAAGGCGAATGCCATCCTGAGCCCCTACACCCTCGACGTCCGCAATGTCGCCTGGCACAGCGTCTACGAGGTGGGGCACCGGCTCACGGACAGGTTCGACGACGTCCGCACCGAGGACGTCGGCACGCGCACCCCCCGCGTGTTCATCACCGGCGACGCCTGCCACACGCACAGTGCGAAGGCGGGCCAGGGGATGAACGTGTCGATGCAGGACGTCTTCAACATCGGCTGGAAGCTGGGCCACGTCCTCGAGGGCCGTAGCCCGGAGTCGCTGCTCGCGACCTACTCGCAGGAACGCCAGGTGGTGGCGAAGAATCTCATCGACTTCGACAAGCAGTGGTCCACGCTCATGGCCAAACGGCCGGAGGAGTTCGAGGACCCCTCCGAGCTCGAGGACTTCTACGTCCGCACGGCCGAGTTCCCGGCCGGCTTCATGACGCAGTACGAGCCGTCCATGCTCGTCGCCTCTGCCGCGCACCAGGGTCTCGCCGAGGGCTTTCCCCTCGGTAAGCGCTTCAAGTCGGCTCCCGTGGTGCGGGTGTGCGACGGCGTGCCCCTCCACCTCGGGCACCACGCGACGGCGGACGGGCGGTGGCGCATCTACGTCTTCGCCGACGAGGGGAAGCCGGAAGCGGCATCCGGGGTGGCGGAGTTCGCACACTGGATCGGCTCCGCCGCCGACTCACCCCTGGCGGCGACGCCGGAGGAATCCGATCGCGATGCGTGGTTCGACGTCAAGGTCATCTACCAGCAGGACCACCTCGGCGTGGACATCGGCCAGGTGCCGCAGGAGTTCAAGCCCGCTGTGGGCCCCTTCGGTCTGACGGACTACGAGTTGGTCTACGCTGCGGATCCCGCAGCCGACATCTTCGACCTGCGCGGGATCGACCGCACGGGCGTCGTCGTCGTCGTCCGCCCCGACCAGTACGTGGCCGCAGTTCTGCCACTGCGCGCGACGGCGGAGCTCGGACAGTTCTTCGCCGGCGTCATCACACCAGCGCAGGCTCGGGCAACGGCCGGCCGATGAACGCGCTGGACGCGACCGACACGGTGCTCCGGACACAGGCCGGGGCACCGCCCAGCCAGACCCTCTCACGGGGGATCCGCGTCCTGGAGATCCTCGCGGAGGTTTCCGGCGTCATGTCGATCGCCGACATCGCGGCGGCGCTCGGGGTGCATCGCTCCATCGCCTACCGCATCGTCCGCACGCTCGAGGACCACGGCCTCGTGCTCAAGGACGCCGGTGGCGGCTTCCGGATCGGACCGGGCGTGGCCAGTTTGGCGCGAGGGGTCTCCCGCGACCTGCAGTCGGCCGCCCTGCCGGAGCTCACGGCGCTTGCTGCGGACGTGCGGATGACGGCCTTCATCGCCGTCTGGGATCGCCGGCACTGCGTCACGCTCGTCGCCGTCGAACCGCCGCACGGGGAGGGGACGATCGTCCAGCGGCCGGGATCTCGCCACAGGTTCGACGCCGGAGCTCCGGGAATCGCCATCCAGTCGGCACTGGGGGAAGCACGGTGGGAACAGCTTGCGCCGGGCGAGCTGTTCCGCGACGAAGCACAGGTGGCCGCAGGCAAGGGGTACGCGGTGAGCTGCGACGAGGTCATCCCAGGCGTCAGTTCGGTTGCCGCGCCGATCCGGGTACCGGGTCAGCTGCCTGCCGCGCTCGCCGTCGTCTATGTCAGTAGCGATCATGACGTCGCCGATCTCGGGCGACAGGTGGCGCGGACGGCTCGCGCTGTTGAGGCACTGCTGTAGCTGGTGCGGCACCTGTTTCGTGCTGCACGTCACAATCCGAACACAATCCTCCAGACCATTACCGAATGAACGATCGTTCGGTAATGTTTGGGCCACCGACCAGCGGCGGGCCGCATTCGGCTGCTGCAGAGGCAGGAACCCCAGGCCCACCGACCACAGAACATAGGAGCTCTTCATGGCCGTAGCAGCAGGGCAGCCGCAGCCCACCCGCATGAGTGCGGCCGATCGCCGGGTGCTGGCAGGCACCATGGTCGGCACCACGATCGAGTGGTACGACTTCTTCATCTTCGCGCAGGCTGCGGGGCTCGTCTTCGCCACGCTCTACTTCGGGCCGCTGGAGACGGAGAGCGCGGGCCTCGGTCAACTCGTGTCCCTGGCCACGATCGGCATCAGCTTCTTCTTCCGGCCGCTCGGAGCGGTGATCGCCGGCAGGCTCGGCGACCGCATCGGGCGCAAGGCGATGCTGGTGTTCACCCTGGTCCTGATGGGGTCGGCCACCGCCCTCATCGGCTTGCTCCCCACCTATGCCCAGATCGGCGTGTGGGCGCCGATCCTCCTGATGCTGCTGCGCATTCTCCAGGGGTTCTCCGCAGGCGGCGAGTGGGGTGGTGCGGCCCTGATGGCCGTCGAGCACGCTCCTGTCGACAAGCGCGGCTTCTGGGGTGCGTATCCGCAGATCGGTGTGCCGGTCGGCATGATCCTCGCGACCCTCGTGCTCTTCGTGCTGCGCAGCTCCATGTCCGCGGAGGCCTTCCTCGAGTGGGGCTGGCGTATCCCGTTCCTGCTCTCCGTGGTCCTGATCGTCATCGGCTACTTCATCCGCTCCGCCGTCGCCGAGAGCCCCGTCTTCAAGCACATGATCGAGCGCAAACGCGATACCGCGACCCCGTTGCGCAATCTGATGAAGACCAACAAGCGCGAAGTGATCCTCGCGGCCGTCATCTTCATCGGTAACAACGCCGCCGGCTACCTCGTGATCGCGTTCCTGGCTTCCTACGCACAGAGGACCCTCGGCATGCCAGCGGCACCGGTGCTGCTGGCGACGCTCCTAGCGTCCTTCGGATGGCTGATCTTCACCCTGGTCGGAGGGATCCTGTCCGACCGCATCGGACGCGTCCGCACCTTCCAGATCGGCTACGGCCTCATCTTCGTCTGGATGATCCCGCTCTTCCTGCTCATCGACACCAGGAATGTCTGGCTCTACGGGATCGGCATCTTCATGCTGACCATCGGACTCGGACTCTCCTACGGCCCCATGTCAGCGATGTATGCGGAGATGTTCCCGGCCAATGTGCGCTACTCCGGCATCGGCATCGGGTATGCCTTGGGAGCCATCCTCGGCGGGGCATTCGCCGCCCTCATCGCGGAGGCCCTGCTGCTCAGTACCGGCTGGTCCGGATCGATCGCTCTCTACATCATGGCCCTGTGCATCATCTCGTTCATCGGAGTGAGCATGGTCAAGGAGACCAGGGGAGTGCCGCTGGAGGCGGAGGATTCCCCGATGGCCGACGAGGCACTGAACCGCTCGTAGGCACGACCGACCCGCGACGAACGTCAGCGCACTGGAGAAGGAGCACCCCTTGGAAACCCTCACCCTACGAGCCTCGGCAGCCGATCCTGCCACCCTGGACCCGGAGGAGGCATGGTCGCGCGATCAGCTGGAGTCCGTGCAGCTCGAGCGGCTGCAGAGCACCGTGCAGCACGCCTACGCCAACGTGCCCCTCTACAGGCGCAAGTTCGACGACGCCGGTGTGCACCCGGACGATCTGCGTGAGCTCGGCGATCTGGCGAAGTTCCCCTTCACCACCAAGGAAGATCTGCGCAGCACGTACCCGTTCGGCATGTTCGCCGTGCCACAGGACAAGATCGCCCGGATTCATGCGTCGTCGGGCACAACGGGTCAACCCACTGTGGTCGGCTACACCGCGGGGGACCTGACCCGCTGGGCTTCCCTGGTTGCCCGCTCGCTACGGGCATCCGGGGTGAAGAAGGGCTGGAAGGTCCACAACGCCTACGGGTACGGGCTGTTCACGGGCGGACTCGGTGCCCACGCGGGTGCCGAGCATCTCGGGTGCACGGTCATTCCCATCTCGGGTGGCCAGACCGAGCGGCAGGTGCAGCTGATCCGCGACTTCGAGCCCGACGCGATCCTCGCCACTCCCACGTATCTGCTGACCATCCTCGACGCGATGGCGGAGGCGGGCATCGACGCGCGGTCGACGTCGCTCAAGACCGCGGTGCTCGGGGCCGAGCCGTGGACCGAGGGCATGCGGCAGGAGCTCGAGGGCCGCATGGGCTTCGACGCGTGCGACATCTACGGGCTGTCCGAGGTCATGGGCCCCGGGGTGGCGGGGGAGTGCGTCGAATCGAAGGACGGCGCGCACATCTGGGAGGACCACTTCCGCCCCGAGATCATCGATCCGTTCACCGAGAAGGTGCTCGATGACGAGGCTGCAGGTGAGCTGGTCTTCACCTCGCTCACCAAGGAGGCCCTGCCGATCATCCGCTACCGGACGCATGATCTCACCCGCCTGCTGCCCGGTACCGCGCGTCCGGGAATGCGCCGGATGGAGCGCATCCGGGGACGCAGCGACGACATGGTGATCATCCGCGGCGTGAATCTCTTCCCCACACAGGTGGAGGAGCTGGCACTGGGCATCTCAGCGCTCAGCCCGCACTTCCAGCTCGAACTGACCCGGCCGGAGGGCCAGCGGATGGATCAGCTGGCCATCAACATCGAGCTGCGCGACGGCGTGAGCACCGACGACGGCACGGCTGCTGCTGCCGAGCTCCGACGCCTGATCAAGGTCCACATCGGCTCCACCTGTGCTGTGCGGATCGTAGAGCAGGGCTCGCTCGTACGTTCCAGCGGGAAGCTGCGCCGCATCTACGATCTGCGACCGCGAGTCTGACGCGCCAGATTGTCGCCGCGGGAGTGAGGGCGGCGTGGTCATTGCGCGTCATCGTCGATACAATCGAACTGGAGAAGTAAATAAAATAAATAACATTTGGTGGGAGACGAACCGGTGACGAAGACTCCCGAGCAGTACAACAGCCCCTTCAATCCAGGTTACGGCAGGCAACCACTGGTGTTCGGAGGCCACGAGAGGGACATCGAGGACCTCACTAACGTCTTCAGGACGCTTGATTTCGGAGAGAATCATTCCATCCTCATCTCCGGACTGCGCGGAGCGGGCAAGACGTCCATGTTGACGCTCCTCCGGAATGCGGCGTTCGACCAGGGGTGGCTCGTGATCAGTGAGGACGCAAGCTCCGGACTGACGGAGCGCGTCATGCAAACCTCCATCCCGACGCTCATCAATGATCTGGACCAGGAGTCAAAGATTCGGCTCACATCACTTGGCTTCTGGCAGTTCAGCGCGGAGTGGGAGTACACGGAGCGCCAGCGTGAGGTGAAGCCGCTCCTGCGGAACGATCTTGTCGCCCTCTCGGAAGCCATCACGAACAGGGGCATTCTGATCACTATCGACGAGGTGTCATCGGGGCGGGCGCGGCTGCGTGAGCTGTCGAAGTTCGCGCTCCAGGTATCGCATGCGCTCACTGATGGTGCAAACATCATGATCGCCTTCGCCGGCATCAAGGTGGACCTCGACGAATTGCTCAAGCAGGACCACACGACGTTTTTGCGCCGCTCCCGGGATCTCGACTTCGCGCGTCTCGGACCGCGTGAAACCGTGGCGGTGTTGCGCGAGACGATACACATCGGCGGTCGTTCCATCACCCCGGAAGCGCTTCGGAGATTGACCGAGATAGCGCAGGGCTACCCCTATCTGATCCAACTGGTCGGAGACTATGCCTGGCGTGCACGAGGGGCTGAAACGACCATCGAGATCGAAGACGCGGAAGTCGCCTTCGAGAAGGCAATCAAGGCCGTGATGAGCCGGGTTATCAGCAAGGTATACCTCGATCTTTCCGAGAAGGACAAGGAGTTCGTGAAGGCCATGACAATAGCGCTCGAGGACGGCAAGGCGAAGATGTCGAGAATTGTCGCACTCATGAAGGAGTCCGACCAGTATGTACAGGTCTACAAGCGGCGCTTAATCGACAGCGGGTACGTGCAGAGAGCAGGGCACGGCTACATTTCGTTCTCATTGCCCTATCTCGATCAGTACATCAAGACGATCCTCGCGGACGATCTCCCCGATAGTGGCATGGCTGTCCCGGATGCATGGGTGGCATTCCCCGCGCCACAACTCTGAGCAGCAGACAGCGCGCTTGCCGCGGTCCCCGCGCCGTACGCGAGGGAAGGAGCGGGCAAAGCCGCGGATCAGGCAGAGGTGCGGGCGATCTGCTTCGTGAACTCCTTCTCGAAGAAGACCTCGTCCCCGTTGTACGTGGTCACCGTGTGATGCAGCACATAGTGCTCCGCCGTCGCGGTCACCGTGGCGCTGGTCTCGATCCGTATGTTCCAGTCGTCGCGTTCCATGCTGATCCTCCACTGCGATCGAGCAGACGCCGACAGCGGGTCGTTCTCTCGGATCCGGTACGTCTCGACGGCGTCTTCTCCGTAGCGCAGCCCGTCGGGGTAGATCCGATTACCGCCGAAGTTCGGATCGACGGTCAGCGTCCAGGTGCCGTCCTCGGGCGTGTAGCGGATTTCCCGTTCAGGACGGGGTGTCAGTTCCGGTCCGGGTTCTATCGGCAGGGGTGATGCTTGCTCGGCCTCCTCGAACGAGATGTCGGAAATGGTCAGTGCTCGTGAGTCCAGCACATCGAGGCTGAGGTGAGACCGTGCGGCATCGAGGGTGAGAGCACCCTGAGTTCCGTGAGGCCAGATCCAGGGCCAGTACGTGTTCGACAGCGCCAGCCGCAGTTTGTGCCCGGCGGGGACCTGCCACGACATTGCCTTGAACTCCAGGTCCGCATCCACGAAGTCGCCGGGGACGAGGTCGTCGGCTCGATCCATTCCATGGCGCTTGGTCAGATTGAGTCCGCCTCGGGTGATCAGAGTGCTGGACCCGTCCGGTGCCACATCGCACAGGCGCGCGAACAGAGTGTCGCGCGGTGTCGTGCTGCTGACACGCACGCGCAGTTCGGCGACACCGAAGAGGTTCACGTCCTCGGCCAAGGCGGGGGTCTCGAAGACCACGGACCGGCCGTCCTCCGAACGCTGGTCGGGTGGCAGATCGGACAGATTGCCGTACGGGAACCACCGCGCCGCGTCGATACCGGTGTGCTGTGGAGTGGATACGACGACGATGTGGTCGGCATCCGTGGCAGTACTCCGCAGCTCGGTGGTCAAGTTGTAGGAGGCGGGACGGACCTGGGCGGAGGGCCAGGCGTCGAGTCCGACCCAGGTGCCCGTGCGCACCGGGTAGTGCGTGGCAGGCCGTACGGAGTCCTGGTGGAGTGCTCGGAGCACGGGCTCGTCCATGATGCCGGTGTCGATGCCCTTGAGCCAGTGGTCCCACCAGCGCAGTGTCTCCTGGAGGAACCCGATGGTGGCCCCGGGGGTGCGATCGATGTCGGGGTACTGGTGGGACCAGGGCCCGATCAGACCCTGTGCCGGCGCCTGAAGTCCCTCGAGGAGACGTAGTACGGCGCTCCGGTAGGGATCGGCCCAGCCGCCGACAGCCATGACGGCAGCCTCGATCTTCGGGAAGTCTTCGCACACGGATCCCCGACGCCAGTAGTCGTCGCGCTCCTGATGGTCCATCCAGATCTCCGCGAACGGCTGCAGACCCTCCAGCCGCTCCCACCACATGGCCTCCCAGCGGTCGCCGACACGCCACGGGGCCGGAGGGCGGCATTGGAATGCCAGCATGGTCCCGGCCCAGGACAGCATGTCGATCCCCAGGATGCTGCCGCCGAAGTAGTGGACGTCATCCGCGTAGCGGTCGTCGGTGGAGCAGACCGTGACGATCGCCTTGAGCGCCTCGGGCTGTTCGGCTGCGAGCTGCAGACTGTTGAAGCCACCCCAGGAGATGCCGAACATCCCGACCTTGCCCGTGCACCAGGGCTGCGAAGCCAGCCATGCGATGACCTCCACGCCGTCCGCCTGTTCCTGCTGGTGATACTCGTCGAGCATCACCCCGTCGGAGTCCCCACAGCCGCGGATGTCCACGCGGACCGATGCGTAGCCGTGCCCGGCATACCAGGGGTGGCGTTGCGCATCGCGTGGTGCCGTCCAGTCGCCACGACGATACGGTAGGTACTCCAGCAGTGCCGGAACCGGATTGTCGACGGCGTCCTCCGGCAACCAGATCGTCGCAGCGAGCCTGGTGCCGTCGATCAGCGGAATCAGCACGTCGTCCATCACGGTGACGTCTCGCGAGAACTCGGTGCGGATCTTCACGACAATTCCTCTCCTCGGACTCATCGCGCGTGGAACAGACAGGTCCGAAGATGAGCGTGTATCAGTCGATCGTACGGGGGAGGAGCGGTGATCGAGCGGTGGACGTTCGCCGCGGGTCGGTGGAGGGGCTGGAAGCTAATCTAGGCTCATGACCGATGCACTGCCCCCCGCCCGCCGTACACCGAGTGCCATCGATGAGCTCGCAAATCGGTTCTTCGCCCGTTTTCTGGAGTTCGCACCGAGCCTGGCGACGTCCCTGGGTATTCCCGGGTACGGGAACGGGTTCTCCGACTACTCCCCGGCTGGCCGCGAGGCCTATGGGCGTGCCCTTTGGGAGACCCTTGACGAGCTGGAGGGCCTCGAACCCACCGACGCCGTCGACGCAGTCACCCTCGACGCCATGCACGAACGGCTGGGTGTGGAACTGGAGATACTGGCCACGGGTATCACCGAGCTGAACAACATCGAATGCCCCACCCAGCTGATCCGGAACGTCTTCGATCTGATGCCCACCGAGACCGCCGAGGACTGGGAGCACATCGCGAGCAGACTGGCGAATGTCAGCGGTGCCCTGGAGGGATACACGGCATCGCTGCGGAAGAGCCGCGACGATGGTCATGTGGCAGCCGTACGACAGGTGCGCGCCGTCGCCGAGCAGGCCCGTGAGTACGCCAAGGACCACGGGTTCTTCTATTCACTGGCAGCGGACGCCCGGATCGACGGTCGGGAGCTGAGCGCCGGCATCCGTGGTCGGCTGGAGCGCGGCGCCCGGGATGCCGCCGACGCCTATGCGGATCTGGCTGATTTCCTCGAGACCGAGCTGCTCCCGGCCGCGCCCGAGAAGGACGCCGTCGGTCGCACCTATTATGAGCTGTGTTCACGACGCTTCCTGGGGGCCACCGTCGATCTCGACGAGACGTATGCCTGGGGTGTCGCCGAACTCGACCGGGTGACCGCCGAACAGGTGGAGGTCGCGAACCGGATCGAGCGCGGCGCGACGATCGACGAGGCCAAGGCGATCCTGAACGCGGATCCAGCTCGCCGGCTCAAGGGCGCTCCCGCACTGAAGGCGTGGATGCAGGACAAAGCGGATCAGGCGCTGGCCGACCTCGCGGGAGCGCATTTCGACATCCCGACCCCCATGGATCACCTCGAGTGCATGATCGCCCCCACTCAGGAGGGCGTGATCTACTACTCGGTCCCCTCCGACGACTTCAGCCGGCCCGGTCGCATGTGGTGGTCCATACCCGCCGGCGACGACGAGTTCACCACCTGGTCCGAGACCACCACCGTCTATCACGAGGGAGTCCCCGGTCATCACCTGCAATACGGGACGGCGACGTACCGGAGGGACCTGCTGAACAATTGGCGACGCCACGCGTGCTGGGTCTCCGGACACGGCGAGGGGTGGGCGCTGTATGCCGAGAGGCTGATGCTGGATCTGGGCTATCTCGCCGACCCGGGGGACCACCTCGGGATGCTGGATATGCAGCGGATGCGTGCGGCTCGGGTGGTCTTCGACATCGGTGTCCACCTCGAACTGGAGGTACCCGAGCACTGGGGAGGCGGAACCTGGACCCCGGAGAAGGGCTACGACTTCCTCACGCGGCATCTGGACATCTCCGAAGGAGCTCTCCGCTTCGAGTTCACCCGCTATCTCGGCTGGCCAGGACAGGCTCCGTCCTACAAGGTGGGGCAGCGACTCTGGGAGGAGATCCGGGATGCTCGCCGATGGATCGAGGCAGACGCCTTCGACCTGCGGGCGTTCCACACAGAGGCCTTGAACCTGGGGTCGATCGGCCTGGAGACGCTGCGCCGGGCACTTCTTCCCGCGGGACAGAGTCGGGAGTGACGGCGACGGCGCGGAGATTTCACCCAGGGACAAAAAATCTGCCGAGACGTGAGAATTGCAAGTAGGTTACGGCAGCAAAGCGACCCTGTAACAAAGGTCTGTTGCCCGCCCTGTCCACCTAGGCTCTTGGATATGTGAGTGGCGTCTCCCCCGGGGTTGCGCGCAGGCTGTCATGCAAGACCGCGTGAGGCTGGAACCACACGACGAAAGAGGAGGCGGAATGCGTTTCACACGTACTTCCAGAGCGGTGGGAGTCGCTGCCGCAGCAGCACTGGCGCTGAGTGCCTGCGCAGCGAACACCGGCACCGGGTCGAACGACGACGACGACGGCGGCGACGGCGAAGCGACGGGCGGGAACATCCGCGTCGTCGAGGTGAACGCGTTCAGCTCGTTCAACTCGAACACGTCCGAGGGCAACGTGGACATCAACGGCAAGATCGCCTACGCGACCCACTCCGGGTTCGTGTACATCAACAATGATCTCGAGGTCGTCCAGAACGAGGACTTCGGGACCATGGAGGTTCTGTCGGAGGATCCGCTGAGTGTGAAGTACACGGTCAATGAGGGCGTCGAGTGGTCCGACGGCGAGCCGGTCGACGGCGGGGATCTGCTGCTGACCTGGGCCGTCGGCTCGGGCTACTTCGACGACGCGAAGACCGATGAGGCCGGTGAGGTGCTCTCGGGGACCACGTACTTCGATTACGCCGGGGACACCAGCGGGCTGTCGCTGACCGAACTGCCGGAGATCGGTGAGGACGGGCGCTCGATCACGCTGGACTACTCGGAGCCGTTCGCCGACTACATGGTGGCCTTCGGTGACATGACAGGTGAGGCGGGCATCGCCACTCCGGCACACGTGGTGGCGGACAAGGGCGGGCTGGCGGACGAG
>JARIBG010000003.1 GCA_029257465.1 Arthrobacter sp.
CGGGCACCAATGCCCGCCGCGACGATCGTGCCCGCCGCCATGGTCGCCGCCCAGGTTCCCGCATCGAGCATCACGGCACCACGGGCAACACCCACGCCCTACACGGTGGAAGCCGGTGACACGCTCGGCGCCATCGCCGCGCACCACGGCGTCAGCCTCCAGAGCATCCTGACCGCCAACAAGCTCACGCAGGACGCCATCATCCACCCCGGCCAGAAGATCACCGTCGGCACTCCTTCGGCAGCACCCGGACCGGTGACGTCGGCAGCCGCAACCGTGCCCGCGAACCCCGTGCCCGCCACGTTCCTCGGATACACGTACCCGGACCACGTCGTGGCCGACGCCAATGCCACCAAGGCACTGCTCGAGTCCCTGCCCGCTCCCTCCCCGGCCGAGATGAAGCAGATCGTCGCCGACACGGCACGCACCATGGGCGTGGACCCGAGCCTGGCGCTCGCCTTCGCGTTCCAGGAATCCAGCTTCGATCAGCGCGCGGTGTCTCCGGCCCATGCCATCGGGGCCATGCAGGTCGTGCCGTCGTCGGGGGCGTGGGCGGGAGAACTCGTGGGCCGCGAGCTCAATCTCCTCGATCCGTACGACAACGCGACCGCAGGTGTGGCGATCATCCGCTCGCTGATCCGGACCAGCCCGTCGCTCGACATCGCCGTCGCGTCCTACTACCAGGGGCAGTACTCGGTCACGACCCACGGGATGTTCTCCGACACCCAGCAGTATGTATCCGCCATCACGTCGCACCAGAAGAACTTCCGGTAGGTCCGCCTCTCCTGCGGTACCCGTTTACGATCGTAGGGTGCACCAGCAACGCAGGGACCCGCTCGAGGGCGCCATCGTCGACGGACGGTACGTCGTCCGGTCGAGGGTGGCCCGGGGAGGGATGTCCACGGTGTACGCGGCCACCGATCGCAGGCTGGACCGCCTCGTGGCGCTGAAGGTGCTGTATCCGCATCTGGCCGATGAACCGGGCTTCGTCGAACGCTTCGAACAGGAGGCCAAGGCCGCCGCCCGGTTGTCCCATCCCCACGTGGTCGGTGTGCTCGACCAGGGTGCGGACGACGTCGAGGGCCGGACCGTGGCCTATCTGGTCATGGAGTTCGTCCGTGGCATGACCCTGCGCGAACTTCTGCGTGAACAGGGCAGACTCGCACCGCGTCGCACCCTACGACTCCTGGACGCCGTGGTGGAGGGCCTGGCCGCAGCGCACGACGCCGGCCTGATCCACCGGGACCTGAAGCCCGAGAACGTCCTGCTCTCCGACACGGGGCAGGTCAAGATCGCCGATTTCGGTCTGGCGCGGGCGGTGTCGGCCTCCGACGGTACCGCGACGCTCGTCGGCACGGCGGCGTATCTCCCGCCCGAGCTGGTCCTCGGCCGGCCGGCGCGGGCCCAGAGCGACATCTACTCGGTCGGCATCATGGCCTTCGAGCTCCTGACCGGGCAGCAGCCCTTCACGGGCGAGTCCTCCTTCCAGGTGGCCCTCCAGCACGCCCAGGCCGACGTGCCTGCCCCCTCGGTTCTGCTACCCGGTCTGGCGCAGGACATCGACGAGCTCGTGCAGTGGTGCACGGCCAGGGACCCGGAGAAACGTCCGGTGGACGGCGCGGCACTGCTCGGCGAGCTGCGGCACATCTGCGCCACGCTCACCGACGAGGAGCTCGATCACGCCCCCGCGGGCCTTCCCGTCCATGCAGCACAGGACCAGCTCACGGCCGTGGTCATCCCGCAGCTCCTGGCGGACGAGGTTCACGACAACAGCACGCGGCTGATCAGCAGGTCCCGCAACGAGACGCGCGTCCTCGGGGCGATGCCTGACCATCCGCCGCTGTCAAAACCATCCCTGCCGGACGCACCGCAGTCGGGATCATCCGCAGCATTACCGGCCACACCGGCGACTACCGAGCGTGGCGGGACGGCCGGTTCCCGCCCGGCCTCGAAGCGACAGCAGGCCCGCGCGGCCCAGCGCCCGGTGAAATCCCTTCGCGGGAGGACGGCACGGCGCTCCATGCAGCTCCTGGTGCTCCTCCTGCTCGTCCTGGCGGTTCTCGTGGCCGGCGCCGGCTGGTTCTTCGGCGCAGGACCGGGTGGAATTGTGACCCTCCCCGATGTCTCGCGTGTCCCGCTCCCGCAGGCCCGCGCCGTGCTCGGCGCCGAGGGGCTGGCGACGCTCTCCACGGAGGAGGTGTTCGACGACGAGATCCTGGCCGGGTTGGTGATCGGCACCGATCCTGCGGCCTCCTCCGAGGTGCGGCGCTTCGAACCCGTGGAACTGATCGTCTCCAGGGGCCCGGAGCTCCTGGAGGTGCCCGACGTACTCGGTCTCACCGAGTCCGAGGCCACAGCAGAACTCCGTGCGGCCGAGCTGATCACGGGTGAGGTGGACGAGGAGTACAGCACCAGCGAGGCGGCCGGCCGGGTTATCGCTCAGACACCCGCACAGGATGCCGGCCTCCGCCGCGGCGCGGGCGTCGATCTGGTGATCTCCCTCGGTCCGCGCCTCGTGGACGTCCCCCGGGTCTTCTCCCTCTCCGAGGACCGGGCCGTCGCGGCCCTCGAAGCGGCGGGATTCGCGGTCGAGGTCGACTACACCTTCGGCCGCTCGGTCCTCGGCCTCGTGGCGGGTCAGAGCCTCACGGGTGAACAAGCCGAGGGCAGCACGGTCCGCATCACCGTCACCTAGGGGTAGCGGATCGGAGCCCTCGGTGCTGCGGCTCAGTTCTTCGCCAGGGCTCCCGCGACGAGAAATGCCATCTCGAGGGACTGCATGTGATTCAGGCGCGGATCGCAGACGGACTCGTACCGGGTCAGGAAGGCTTCCTGGTCCACCGGATCAGCCCCTCCCAGGCACTCCGCGACGTCGTCGCCGGTCATCTCCACGTGCAGTCCGCCGGGGAACGTACCGAGGGCGTCGTGGACCTCGAAGAAGCCCTGCACCTCGTCGATGACGTCGTCGAAGTTGCGGGTCTTGTACCCGTTGGGCGAGGTCACCGTGTTGCCGTGCATGGGGTCGGTGACCCACAGGACCTGGGCGCCGGAGGCGGTGACCCGCTCGACGAGTGCGGGCAGCTTCTCGCGGATGTTTTGGGCTCCCATGCGGGTGATGAAGGTGAGCCTGCCCGGTTCGCGGTCCGGATCGAGCTTGTCGATGAGCGCCAGGGCGTCGTCGGCGGAGGTCGACGGCCCGAGCTTGACCCCGATGGGATTGCGCACCCGCGAGAGGAAGTCCACGTGGGCGCCGTCGATCTCCCGCGTCCGCTCCCCGATCCAGAGGAAGTGCGCCGAGGTGTCGTAGGGCAGCGAGGTCCGCGAGTCGATGCGGGTCAGGGCCCGCTCGTAATCGAGGAGGAGAGCCTCGTGGCTCGCGAAGAACTCCACGCGCTTGAGCGCCTCGAAGTCGGTGCCGCACGCGTCCATGAAGCGGACGGCCCGGTCGATCTCCCGCGCCAGCGACTCGTAGCGCAGGTGCGCCGGGTTGGCCATGAAGCCCTTGTTCCAGTGGTGCACGAGCCGCAGGTCCGCGAAGCCACCCTGCGTGAACGCACGGATCAGGTTCAGCGTCGACGCCGAGGTGTGGTACGCCTTCACCATCCGGGCGGCGTCGTGGCCGCGGCTCTCGGGGGTGAAGTCGTAGCCGTTGACCATGTCCCCGCGGTAGGCGCGGAGCGTCACGCCGTCGCGCGTCTCGTCGTTGGAGGAGCGCGGCTTGGCGAACTGCCCGGCCATCCGGCCCATCTTGATGACGGGGAGGGACGCCCCGTAGGTCAGGACGACGGCCATCTGGAGGATGGTGCGAACGCGCGCGCTGATCCTGTCGGCCGTCGCGCCCTCGAAGGTCTCCGCGCAATCACCGCCCTGCAGCAGGAACGCCTTGCCCTGCGCTGCGGCGGCCAAGCGCTCGCGAAGGACGTCGACCTCCCCCGCGAACACGAGGGGCGGCAGGGACGAGAGTTCCTTGACCGACGCCGCATGGACGTCCGCGTCCTGCCAGGAGGGCTGCTGCGCTGCTGTCATCGAACGCCAGGCGTCCAGGCCGTCGACGGGTGAAGCAGGATCCGCTGGGCGCGGCGGGGCTGGAGCGAATGAATCAGTCACAGCGCAATTCTACCGGTTGCGGGTCAGCACCCGAAGCCGCGCCGGGACCTGCCTACTGGTCGGGTGAGGACTTCCTCGCTCGCCCGCGCTTCCTCGGCTCCTCGGCGGTGCCTGAGGTGCTATCAACCGGCGATGGCGTCGTGTCCGACGACGAAGCCCCGATCTCCGTCACTGCGCCCGGAGCAGGATCGGTGGATTCACTGCCGATCCGCACAGCAGCCCTGCGCTGGTCCGCTCCCGGTTTGGGCGTCCTGCGTCCGGCGGCCTTCTCCGCGGCGAGCCGTTCCTTGACCGTGCTCGCGTAGGCATCGACGTACTCCTGGCCGGACAGGCGCATCAGTTCATACATGATCTCGTCCGTGACCGAGCGCTGCACGAAGCGGTCGTCCTCGAGGCCCTCGTAGCGGGCGAAGTCGAGCGGCTCCCCGATGATGATCCCCACCCGGCGGATGTTGGGGATGCGCCTGCCGATGGGCTGCACCTTGTCGGTACCGATCATGGCTACCGGGATGACCGGTACACCGGTGGCCAGAACCAGCTTCGCCACGCCCGTCTTCCCCCGGTACAGCCGGCCGTCGGGGCTCCGGGTCCCCTCGGGGTAGATCCCGAGGATCGCGCCGTCGTTGAGGATGTCCATGCCTGCGCTGAGCGAGGACGACGACGCCGCCCCACCCGAGCGGTCCATGGGCAGCTGGTTCGACAGCCGGAAGAACAGTGCCGTCAGCCTGCCCTTGAAACCCTTGCCCGTGAAGTACTCGGACTTGGCGAGGAAGGCGACGGGTCGCGGCACCACGATGGGTAGGAAGATCGAGTCGGAGAAGGACAGATGGTTGCTGACGATCACCGCCGGACCCGATGCCGGGATGTTGTCGAGTCCCTTGACCCAGGGCCGGAACAGGAGATTGAGGATCGGACCGACGATGATCCGTTTCATCACCCAGTAGAACACGCGTCCGCCTCCTGCAATGGTGCGGCGGCACACGCATGCCGCCGGCTTTTTCCTGTGGAAGCCTACTCTAAGGGCGTCCGGTGGACCTCGACCCCGGCCGGGCACACCGGCGTCGCCTCCCGGCGATGCCGCGCAGGAGGCGGTTGACTCCGCGCGCCACTGTGACCACGATTGGAGCAGCGTCCTTTCAGAATCTCCAGGATGCCGGGCGGAGACGATCCGACCCCAGGCTGCAGTACCCGACAGCAGGTAGCAGAGTATGGGCCTTCGAGGTCAGGAACCGAACGAATCAACGGACGACGCCGTCTGGCAGGATCTCGTGGCGCGCCTCGAGGGCACACCGGCCGATCCAGTCTCCGACGCCCCCGGGCGCGGTACGTCAGCATCAGGCGGGCCGGACGGACCCGGGCTCGGAACCCCACCCGGCGAGGGCGAACCGTCCACGGATCCGCTCCGGCGCGGGGACGACGCCGGTCCCTCGGCCCGCGAGCGCGCCGATGCCATCTTCCGGGATCAACCGCTCAGGCAGGGTCCGCGGGACCATGCACTCGAGGAGCCCGACGACGACGAGGGTTTCGTCCCGGAGGAGCCTCCCCCACTCGGCAGCGGTGATCCTCTGCTGATCCTGGCGTGGATCGGTGCGGCGGGCGGACCCATCACCCTGCTGCTGTTCGCCATGTTCTGGCGTGACGCCCCGCTCGCGGCGACACTGGGGCTCCTGGCGCTGTTCCTCGGCGGAGCCGGTTACCTCGTCACCAGACTGCCGCAGCACCGGGACATCGGCGACGACGGCGCAGAGGTCTGAGCGGTCTGCAGCCGAACGGGTCGTCATCCCGTAGCCCCGCCGGGACCTGTCAGGTCCGGGCGTTCCGTCCGCGCACCACCAGGCGTGAGAGATCGGCTGCTCCGACGAGTCCGGCCGACGGACCGAGCGCCGCAATCTCGATGCGCGCTGCCGGACGGAAACCGCGGCCCGTCAGATTCTTGCCGAAGGCGCGCCGGGCGGGTTCGAGCAGGAGCTCCCCCGCCACGCTCAGTCCGCCGCCGATCACGAAGGTCCCCGGATCCAGGGCCGCGGCGAGATTGGCGAGCCCCAGACCGAGCCACTGCCCCACGTCCTCGACCAGTTCACGGGACGCCGCATCACCGGTCAGGGCCAGGGACGTCACGAGGGCACCGGTGATCAGGGAGTCGTCCTCGGAGGATGCCTCGATGATGGCCCGTGCCACCGGTGATCCCGAGGCCGCGAGGTCCCGTGCCACACGACCGAGCGCGTTGCCCGAGGCATACTGCTCCCAGCACCCAGGATTGCCGCACTCGCACCGGTGGCCCTGCGGCACGAGGATCTGGTGTCCGAACTCGCCGGCCACCCCGTGGCGGCCGCGTTCCATCCGGCCGTCCATGATCATGGCGCCGCCGATCCCCGTGCCGAGCGTGATGCACACGAGGCGCGTCTCGGCGCGGCCCGCGCCGAAGCGCCATTCGGCCCATGCCGCGGCGTCGGCGTCGTTCACCAGGGCCACGCGCCGGCGGAGCAGCCGCTCCAGATTGCGTCGCAGTGGTTCGTTCCGCCAGGCCAGATGCGGGCTGAACAGGA
>JARIBG010000049.1 GCA_029257465.1 Arthrobacter sp.
GTCACGCGCTGCTGAACGCCCACAGACGACGGCTCAGCGTGATTCCCGCATGCCCGGCAGTGGACAGCTTCCTCGAGCAGCATCCTCAGTACAGGACACTTGCTCGGCTGCCGGTCTGAAGGGGCGCTTCGACTCTGTATGCGCAGCAGCTGACGAGCGACAGCGGAATCAGCACGTAGGATGTGTGCCACAGCAGCCAGGTCTCAGGCAGCTGTACCGCCGGCCCTGGTCCAGCCGCGGTGATAGTGCTGTTGATGATCTTTCTGAATAGATGTTCCTGAATAGGTAGTGGCATGTACATGGGGTGTATGCAGGCAGTCGCGGGGAGACTGACGGCGTTGTCTCCAATGTGGGTTCACCTCGGTTTCGCGCTCCTCCTCGCAGCAGCGGCCTTCCTGGGTCGGACCATCACCTTCGAGACCTCGGAGCTCGCCCTCGTCTGGCCGGCCGCCGCCATCCACTTCCTCTGGGCGCTCTGGGGTCTTCGGTCCAGGCGCAACTTCGCCGTAGCCCTTGCTGCGGCAGTAGCCGTCCTCGCCGGGGTCACGCTGGCCACCGGACTCAGCGGCACGCTGGCCGCAGGCGTGGTGCTGGGCAGTACGGTCCAGACGCTGATTGCCACGTTCCTTTTCCTCCGGCTCGTCCGGCGCCCCGCTATCGGAACGGTGGGGGACTATCTCCGCCTCGGTGTGGCGGCGCTGATCGCCTGCTCGATCGGCGCCCTCATCATCGTCGGAGGTAGTGCGGTCGACGGGTCGGCTTCGCCCTTCGCCACCTTCGTCCCCTGGCTGATCCGGCATGCGGTGTCCCTGACTGCGATCGGGTCCCTCGGGATCGTCGTGGCCGCGGCCATCTCGGTCCGGGCAGCGGCGAGAGAATCCTCCGGAACCAGCGGAACCGGCCCCATCGAGACCGCATCCCTGGCTCTCGTGTCCCTGGTGCTCTACGGGATGACCTTCGGGACGACCTCCGGCCTGCCGATCGCCTACATCGCTATTCCCGTGCACATGTGGGCGGGCCTGCGCCTGAGATCCGGGTGGGCCATGCTGCACGGACTGGCCTGTGGCGGCTTCCTCATCTTCTTCACCGTCGCAGGTCGGGGGCCGTTCCAGGAACTGGGGGAGGGGGTAGCGACGTACGCGGCGCAGTCCTTCATGTTCATCGCCTTCTCACTCTCGGCCGTGCTCGCGCTGAGCATGGATGAGCGCCGACGACTGATCGCCGGTCTGTACCGTGCCAACGAAGAGGCGGAGGCGTCGGCCGAACTCCGGGATCTGGTGATCAGCCGGATGAACGACGGCGTCCTGGTCGCGGGACCCGACAGGCGCCTGATCTTCCAGAACGAGACGAGCGCGCGCTGGCTCGGTTCAGGTGCCACCCAGCCCGGCGAGCCATGGCGGCGCGAGTACGAGATCAGCACCCCGGACGGCGAGCCACTACCTGAATCCGCCAATCCGCTGACGCTCGCTCTGCGCGGGATCGTCACGGAACGCATGGATGTCGATCTGCTCCATTCCGAGGGCGAGCGGGTGCATCTGTCCGTGGATGCCATGCCGCTGCCCGGCGAGCGCGGCGCCGTCGTGGTGACCCGCAATGTGACAGAGGAACGCGTGTACCAGCGTGACCTGAGCCGCTTCGCCTCCGTGGTGGCGCACGACCTGATGACACCCCTGACAGTGTTCGACGGGTGGCTCGAGATGCTCGAGGACCCGGATTTGCCGGTCCTGGAGCGGCAGGCGAGTGTCGCCCGGCTGCAGCAGGCCAGTGCGCGGATGCGCAATCTCATCCGCAATCTCCTCGTGTACAGCCTGGCGAAGGAGGAACGGATCAGCGCGTCGCAGCTCGACGTCGCGGACGCCGTCAGCGGGATCATCGACCTGCGGACCACCCTGCGCGGAGCGAAGGTCCCGGCCGTTCACTTCCAGGTGCACACGCCCCACCCGGTCTATGCCGACGAGCGCATGTTCCTGCAGCTCGTCGAGAATCTGGTGGGTAACGCCCTGAAGTACGGGCGGACCGACGGGACGGCGGAGGTGACCATCGAGACATCGGTGGATGAGGCTACCGGCAGGACACTCGTTTCCGTCGGTGACAACGGCATCGGCATTCCCGACGCCGACCTCGAGCGGGTGTTCGACGAGTTCCACCGCTCGGAGAACGGCCTGGGGCAGGCCTCGGGCACGGGACTCGGTCTTGCCATCTGCCGGCGCATCGCAGAGAGCCACGGCGGATGGATCGCGGTGCGGAACGTTCCAGGCGGCGGCGCGGAGTTCACGATCAGTCTCCCTGCGGAGCCGGACCAGATGCCCACCGGCCGCCGGCACAGCGAGGCGGACACCTCGTCCATGGTCCCGACGCGCTGAGGGTCCGTTGCGGCCCCGCTATTCGCTGCGTGGATAAAGCTTCGGCGAGCCGGTGTGGCCTCGCCCCGATCGCAGCCCCGCCAGCACCGCGCCCATGGCCTCGCGTGAGCTGGAGCGGGCTTCCCAGCCCAGCTCGTTTCTGGCCCGGGCGGTGTCCATCACGGGGCACTGGGCAGCCATGTCGATCCAGCCGGGATCGGTGCGCTGCAGGCCGAGAGCCCAGCTCCCACCGACGATCCAGCGGAGCAGGCGGACAGGCATCCCGATGATGCGCCGGGCGCCCAACAGGTCGGCGACGCGCTCGGGGGTGAGTTCGGGTTCCGCTGCGACGTTGAAGGCGCCGGCGGCACGCTGCTCCACGACGCGCCAGTACGCATCGGCGACATCGGAGGCGTGGACGGCCTGGAAGACGAAGGCGTCCGGGATCGGCACGATGGGTAGCGGTATGCGACCGAGAATGACTTTCGGGACGAGCGGACCCAGGAAGTACCGGCCTATTTCACTGCCGGCCTGGTCCTGGAAGATCAGACCGGGCCGGAGCCTGGCCACGCGGATCTCCGGGTGGTCGTGCTCGAAAGCGTCGAGCAACCCTTCCTGCTCGGCCTTGTGGCGGCTGTAGTGGGAGGAGTCGATGCCGCCGGTCGGCCAGGACTCGTCCCTGCGGGTGCCCTTGTCGGACGGGGAGTAGGCGCCGACCGACGATGCGCAGACCACATGCCGCACACCGGCGGCGGCAGCCGCTCGCAGCACGTTGGCCGTTCCGGTGACATTCGTCCGGTGCATGGCCGCCTCGTCCCGATTCGGCTGGATGGCCCACGCGAGGTGCACGACGGCGTCGACCCCCGTCAAGGCGGCGTCCAGGGCGTCACGGCTGTCATCGGCGCCGATGTCGATGGCGTGCCAGTCGACGCCGTCGTACGGTTCCAGCGACGTGTCCGGAACGGTGCGGGCAATACCTGCGATGGAGACGGGGTCGCCGGACTGGGGGGACTGCTGTTGCTCCCGTACGGCCTGCTGGAGGCGGCTGAGGACGGCAGTGCCGACATTTCCGGTGGCACCGGTGACCATGATGCGCATGACTGTCTCCTGGGTCTGGTGGGTGCAGCCGGGTTCCACGATTGCGGTAATCCGGGCAGGTCGGAGCGTGACTGGGCTGCTTAGTAAGCTTATGGTGCAGTTGACGCAGACGCACAGCCGCGGTGGAGGCCCGAGTCCGGGTCCATGACCTGACAGGGAGATATCCATGAGTAGTAGCAGCAAGGTGCGTACCGCGCCGAAGAGCGAGGCGGCCAAGAGGGCACAGACCGCCGTGCATCCGGAGGATTCGCGGAAGCCGGACAACCTGGGTGAGGTCAAGAAGCCGGCCTGGGGATATGTGTTCAAGCGCTCCGTCAGCGAGTTCAGCAAGGACCAGTGCACCGATCTCGCGGCCGGACTCACCTACTACGCCGTGCTGTCGATCTTCCCCGGCATCCTCGCTCTGATGTCCATCCTCGGGCTCTTCGGACAGGCGCAGGCCACCACGGATCAGGTGCTCGACATCCTCGGGGAGTTCGCGCCGCAGGAAGCTCTCGATACTATTGAGCCGACCATCCTCAGCTTGGCTTCCAATCAGGCCGCCGGGCTTACCCTGGTAATCGGTCTCGTGGGCGCGCTATGGAGCGCATCGGGCTACGTCACGGCGTTCTCCCGGGCCGCCAACCGGGTGTATGAGGTGGAGGAGGGCCGGAGTTTCTTCAAGCTGCGTCCGCAGATGCTGCTCATCACCCTGATCGTCCTCGTCCTGGTTGTCATCATGGGCCTGCTGCTGGTGCTCTCCGGTCCGGTTGCCCAGGCCGTCGGCGATGCCATCGGTCTCGGGAGTACGGCCGTGACCGTGTGGAACATCGCGAAGTGGCCCGTGATGGTTGCCTTCGCAGTCGCCATGATCGCGATCCTCTTCTACGGCACGCCGAACATCCAGCAGCCGAAGTTCCGCTGGATGAGTCTGGGTGGCTTCATCGCGCTGATCGTCCTGGCGATCACGACAACCGGTTTCTCCATTTACGTCGCCAAGTTCGGTAACTACAACGCCACCTACGGTGCGGTTGCCGGTGTGATCGTCCTGCTCCTGTGGCTCTGGCTCGTGAATCTCTCACTCCTGTTCGGGGTTGAGTTCGACGCCGAGATGGAGCGCGGCCGGCAGTTGCAGGCCGGGATCGAGGCCGAGGACACCATCCAGCTTCCGCCGCGGGACTTCTCGGCCGCGGAGAAGAAGCACGAGAAGTACCTCAAGATGGTCAACGACGGGCGGGAGCTGCGCCTGGAGTCCGAGCGTGAATCCCTCAGGTCCTGACCCGTCCTGTAACGACTCCGAGGAGCCCGGCTGCTGTGCGGCCGGGCTCCTCCTGCGTCTGCATCACGTTCTAGACTGGCGCCATGACCAACACCGAACAGGCTGATACAACAGATCACAGCACCAAGGGGTCGTACGTGACCTCGGGTGAGGAATTCACGCGGGACACCCAGTACATCGAGACCAGGATCACGCGGGACGGCGCCGATGGCTACCCGGTCGAGGCGGGGCGGTACCGCCTGATCGCCGCTCGCGCCTGCCCATGGGCCAACCGCGCCATCATCGTGCGGCGACTGCTGGGTCTCGAGGATGCCATCTCGCTCGGCACTCCGGGTCCCACCCACGACAAACGCTCATGGACCTTCGACCTCGACCCGGACGGGCGCGATCCCGTGCTCGGGATCGAGCGGCTCCAGGAGGCGTTCTTCGAGCGCGATCCGAACTATTCGCGCGGCATCACCGTCCCGGCCGTCGTGGACACCACCACCGGTGCCGTGGTCACGAACAACTTCCCCCAGATCACCCTCGACTTCTCCGGTGAATGGAAGGAGTTCCACCGTGCCGGTGCTCCCGAGCTCTATCCGGAGCATCTCCGGGAGGAGATCGACACCGTGAACAAGCGTGTTTTCACGGAGGTCAACAACGGTGTGTACCGTTGCGGCTTCGCAGGCTCACAGGATGCTTACGATGCCGCCTACGACAGGCTCTTCACGGCCCTCGACTGGCTCGAGGAGCGGCTAACGAACCAGCGGTTCCTGGTCGGGGAGACCATCACGGAGGCCGATGTCCGCCTCTTCACCACCCTGGTGCGCTTCGATCCCGTGTACCACGGTCATTTCAAGTGCAACCGGAACAAGCTGACGGAGATGCCCGCACTCTGGGCTTATGCCCGCGACCTGTTCCAGACCCCCGGTTTCGGGGACACCATCGACTTCGACCAGATCAAGCAGCATTACTACATCGTCCACGAGGACATCAACCCCACCGGAATCGTCCCGAAGGGACCGGACCTCAGCGGGTGGAGTACCGAGCACGGCCGGGAAGCACTCGGTGGGAAGCCGTTCGGCGACGGGACGCCACCCGACACCCTGTAGTACGCCGGGCTGCCAAGGGTCATCCACAGGT
>JARIBG010000066.1 GCA_029257465.1 Arthrobacter sp.
TGCTGATCTACGCGGACATCGTAAAGCCCGTGGATCTCTTCGACTGATCGGTTGTAATCCGTAATTCAACCCAATATGGTTGATTTATGTTCGCGCTCACGATCGATCAGCAGGGAAGCCGCTCCACCCTCGACCGTATTCCCGAGCTGCTCGACCTCCTACGATCCATTCCTACTGTCATCCCCTGGGAACGCTCCGTCGGCGACGAGGCTCAGGGCGTCATCGAGGACGCACCCGCCGTCGTCGACGCCGCCCTGGTCTGCCTGCGCGCCGGCGGCTGGTACGTGGGAATCGGCATCGGCGACG
The DNA here is from genome assembly GCA_029257465.1 of Arthrobacter sp. Taxonomy (GTDB): domain Bacteria; phylum Actinomycetota; class Actinomycetes; order Actinomycetales; family Micrococcaceae; genus Arthrobacter_D. Next base: position 307 of record JARIBG010000066.1, read on the forward strand.
TGGAGCGGCCCTTCCCGGCATCTCCCCGGGAGGGACGCGGTTCCGCCTTCGTCGCAGCCCGAACGGCGGTGGAGCGCGCGAAGAAGACGGCCTTCCGGGCGCCGGTGGCCATTGAGGGACCGGAGGGTTCCACCGAGGCCGAGGGGGTCCTGGCGCTGCTCGGCCGCCATATCATGGCCCGCTCCGAGGCGGAGTGGCGCATCCTGGATCTGCTGCAGCCCGACACCCACGGAACGCAGACCGCCGTCGCGCGCACCCTCGGCATCAGCCCGCAGGCCGTGAGCAAGGCCGCCGCCCGGGCGGCCTGGCACGAGGAGCTCGCCGTCCGCCCCGCCGTCGCTCGGCTGCTCACCTGGGCGGACGACGGCGAGGAGCCGCAGCGGACCTGACCGGCCGAACCAGCAGACCTGACCGGCCGGACGGCGGCGCGGCAGTCATATCCGCTATCTCGGCGGAGCAACAGGGACGCCGAAGGGGGGAGCCGTGCTGTAGACAGGGGACAGCAACTCACCGGGCAACATCAGCGGGGGAATCAGGAGGGGTGATGGACGCACTGTGGATCGTCCTGGCGCTGCTCGTCGCGGGCGCCCTGGGCTCCCCGGTCACCACGCTCGTCCTACGCCTGGCACGATCGGTGGATACGGCGGAACGACGCCGGGACGAGCCACCCGAACCGGCGGACCAGCCGCAGCTCGATCTGCCCGCTCCGCCGCCTGAACCACCCACCATCGAGGTGAGCCTGGTCCCGCCCGGTGTGCTGCGCGGCGGACTCGTCATCGGAGTCCTCGAACGGCTCGCCGTGACGGTCGCCATCCTCAGCGGACAGCCCGTTGCCATCGCCTACGTGGTCGCGGTCAAGGCCCTCGGCCGCTATCCGGAACTCAGCCAGTCCCCGGCGGCGTCGGAGCGCTTCATCATCGGTACCCTGGCGTCCCTGCTCTGGGCCGCCGGCGTGGCCACGCTGGTCAAGGTCTACCTGCTGGGCTTCACGTAGGGTGACAGACATGAGCATCTTCGCCGTCGAGTACGTGTACGACCCCGATCAGGAGGACCTCCGCTCCCAGCATCGCCCGGAGCACCGGGCCTGGCTGGAAGGGCTCGTGGAGCAGGGCGTCGTCCTGGCCTCCGGACCGTTCGGCGACGGCAGCGGCGCACTCCTGGTGTTCTCGGCCGGGACCGAGTCGGCCCTCAACGAGCTCCTGGGTCAGGATCCCTTCGCCCGCGAGGGCGTCATCTCCGCTGTGAAGACCGCAGCCTGGAACCCCGTGATCGGCGTGTTCAAGAACCTCGTGTGACGCAGATCGCGGCGGCGTCCAGGAGGGGGAGCCGGGTGGATAATGGATGCAGGAAACTCGTCGGACCCGCGGCCACGGCCGCCAGCATGGAGGATGTCTTGACCTCGGTCAGTCTAGGAATGCCAGAAGCACCGCCGCCCGTCCTCGCGCCCAGGCGCAAGACCCGGCAGATCAAGGTCGGCTCGGTGGGAGTCGGATCCGACTCGCCCATCAGCATCCAGTCGATGACCACCACGCAGACCACCGACATCAACGGGACACTGCAGCAGATCGCGGAGCTGACCGCCACGGGCTGCGATATCGTCCGTGTTGCCTGCCCGTCGCCCGACGACGCCGCAGCGCTGCCGATCATCGCGAAGAAGTCCCAGATCCCCGTGATCGCGGACATCCACTTCCAGCCGAAGTACGTCTTCGCCGCGATCGACGCCGGATGCGCCGCGGTCCGCGTGAACCCGGGGAACATCCGGAAGTTCGACGACCAGGTCAAGGAGATCGCCGCAGCCGCGAAGGCCGCCGGTACCTCGATCCGCATCGGCGTCAATGCCGGGTCACTGGATCCTCGCCTCATGGAGAAGTACGGCAAGGCCACGCCGGAGGCTCTCGTGGAGTCCGCGGTGTGGGAGGCGTCCCTCTTCGAGGAGCACGACTTCCACGACTTCAAGATCTCGGTGAAGCACAACGACCCGGTGGTCATGGTGCGCGCCTACGAGCTGCTCGCCGCGCAGTGCGACTACCCGCTGCACCTGGGCGTCACCGAGGCCGGGCCCTCCTTCCAGGGCACGATCAAGTCCGCGGTGGCGTTCGGCGCGCTGCTCTCCCAGGGCATCGGCGACACGATCCGGGTGTCGCTGTCGGCGCCCCCGGTCGAGGAGGTGAAGGTCGGCAACCAGATCCTCGAATCGCTGAACCTCAAGCAGCGTGGTCTCGAGATCGTCAGCTGCCCGTCCTGCGGGCGCGCCCAGGTCGACGTCTACAAGCTGGCCAACGAGGTCACCGCCGGTCTGGAGGGCCTCGAGGTGCCGCTGCGCGTCGCCGTCATGGGGTGCGTCGTGAACGGCCCGGGGGAGGCCCGGGAAGCCGACCTGGGCGTGGCCTCGGGCAACGGGCAGGGCCAGATCTTCGTCAAGGGCGTGGTGATCAAGACCGTCCCCGAGTCGCAGATCGTCGAGACGTTGATCGAGGAGGCCATGCGGATCGCGGCCGAACTCGGTGACGCCGGCAGCACGTCCGGCGCGCCGGTCGTCTCGGTCGGCTGAGCGGCAGCGGCCCCGTCGTGCTCCGCTCGCCGACCGCCCGGCTCCT
>JARIBG010000101.1 GCA_029257465.1 Arthrobacter sp.
AGATAGGTGTCGGAGAAGATAGGATCGCGTGGACCCCACATCATCAGCACGGGGACCGTGATGCTCCGGATGCCCTCGGCCGTCGCGGTGAGCGTGGCGAAGCTGGGATGCGCGGGCCCGACCGGGATGTCGGCGACGAAGTTGGCAATGCCCTCACGGGCTGCGGCACTGCGATAGGGCGACGTGAAGGCTCGGCGCACCTGCCGATCGAGGCGGGGCCGGGCGAGGGCGAGCGTCACATCCAGGAAGGCGCTGGTGGTCCGGGTACCGAGGCCGTGGACACCCCTGGCGAGCGCGAGCCTCAGGAGTGCGGGGATAGGACGTGCCGGGTCCTGGTGGATGGCGGTGTTGGTGAGGATCACCCCGACCAGCGATGCGCGATTCCGATCGGCATATCCCAGGCTCACCACCCCACCCCAGTCGTGGCCCACCGTGACGAGCGGACCTGTCAGGCCCACCGCCGCGACGAAGTCCTCGAGATCCGTGATGCGGTTCTCCAGGCGACGGAAGACGCCGGTCCGGGCGGAGTAGCCCATGTCGAGCTGGTCCACGGCAAGCACACGCCAGCCGGCTGCCAGTCCGGCGGACAGATAGTCCCTCCAGAGCAGGGAGAAGGTGGGATTGCCGTGGACGCACAGGAGGGTGCCCTTCACCGGCTCTCCGTCGGTCCCTGCCCCGTTGTCGAGGTAGTGCCAGCGGTGGGTGGTTCCGGGGGTGTCGGCTGCGCTGGTCGAGTGCACGTCCACGAACATCGACCATGAGGGATCGACACCGGGGAGTGCTACCACGCAATCTCCATCATCGACGTGTTCAGTCCCGAGCCCACACCGAGGCAGAGGACGCGATCACCGGTGCTCAGCGACTGCGACTCCTGGGCCAGGGTCATGGGTAGTGACGCCGGGCCCACGTTGCCCCAGTGGGGGAAGGTGATGGGCACGCGCTCACGCTCGAGATCCACGGCCTTGATGATGGCGTTGGTGTAGGAGGTGGACACCTGGTGTGTGACGTAGCGGTCCATGGCTTCCCACTTCCAGCCGTCCTCCTGCGCCTCGTGCCACGCAGTGACGACCAGGTCCAGTCCGCCGTCGAGCAGTCCCTTGGTGTCCGTGTACATGCCGTCGATCCCGCCGACGCACAGTTCATGATGCTGCGTACCGGCGCGGGAGACCCCGCCGAGGATCCGGTGCGATCCGGGGTGCAGATCCGCCGGGCCGATGACGGCTGCGGCGGCTCCGGAGCCGAGGGTCAGGGTGGCGAACTCGCTGAGGAAGTCCTCGCGCGTCGAGTCCTCCCGGTTCAGCCGGTTGAAGGTGGCCTCCTGCGTCTTCTGGGCGTCCTCGCCCGCCACGATCAGAGCATATTTGATCTGCCCGGAGTCGATCATGTTCGCGGCGAGGGTCATGCCGTTGACGAAGCCCAGGCACGCGTTGGCGAGGTCGAAGTTCATGGCCGAGGACGGCAGTCCCAGATTGTGATGGATCTTCACGGCCACCGAGGGCTCGAGGTTCCGCCGGGTCACCGAGGTGTTGACGAGCAGGCCCACCTCACCGGGCTCTATCCCGGCCTCGGCCATTGCCTTGGCACCGGCCTCGATGGCGGCGTCGTCGAAATCGGAGCCGGGGGACCACCAGCGGCGCTCTGTCACACCTGCCACGCGCTCGAGAAGCCGCTTCGAAAGACGGAGTCTCTTGAGGCTCGGAGCCAGTCGTTCGTCGAACTCGGTGGAACTGACGACTACCGGCGCCTCCACACTCGTGACGGCGAGCAAAGCCGTATTGTCATGTCGGAAGGTCGCGTTACCGATCAAATTTCCTACCTCGTCAACTGGTCAGCGTCCGTATACTGCCCACCCCACGGGGTGGGCCTGGACGCCTCTGAATACTGCTGAAACTTCAGTAAGCCTACTTGGTAAGTCAGGCTCGGGTCACGCGGGGCCCGTCCGCCTCCGCCGTCCGGTGCTCCGGATACGGCGCGCCACGGGCGCTGTCCAGTAGATTGGGTTAGTTCTTTCCCCACCTGGAGATCCTCACACCGTGCATCTGAAGAGTCTAACCGTGCGCGGGTTCAAGTCCTTCGCCTCGGCGACGACCTTCGACTTCGAACCCGGCATCACCGCCGTCGTCGGCCCCAATGGTTCCGGGAAGTCGAACGTGGTGGACGCGCTCGCCTGGGTGATGGGGGAGCAGGGAGCCAAGACCCTCAGGGGCGGCAGGATGGAGGACGTCATCTTCGCCGGGACCTCCGGGCGCTCCCCGCTCGGGCGGGCCCAGGTGGTGCTGACCATCGACAATGCGGACGGCGCCCTGCCCATCGAGTACACCGAGGTCACCATCTCCCGGACGCTCTTCCGTGCCGGTGGATCCGAATACGCGATCAACGGACGGACCTGCCGGCTCCTGGATGTCCAGGAGCTGTTGTCGGACTCCGGCCTGGGCCGTGAGATGCACGTGATCGTGGGGCAGGGGCAGCTCGATCGCGTGCTGCACGCCACTGGGGAGGAGCGCCGTGGCTTCATCGAGGAGGCTGCCGGGATCCTCAAGCACCGGCGGCGTCGGGAGAAGACCGTCCGCAAGCTCGAGGCCATGCAGGCCAATCTGGCGCGCCTGTCCGATCTCACCCTTGAGCTCCGCCGTCAGCTGACGCCGCTGGGGAAGCAGGCGGAGGTGGCGCGCCGAGCCCAGCAGGTGCAGTCCACCGTCCGCGACGCGCGCTCCCGTCTGCTCGCCGACGACCTCGTGGCTCTGCGCGCCGTCGTCGACCAGGACATCGCAGCCGGTGCGGCCCTCCAGGTACGCCGCGGTGAGGTCGAGGTTCGGCTCACTGCCGCTCGGGAGCGGCAGTCCGTCCTCGAGCAGGACTCCGAGGCGTCCGTGCCCGCACTCGAGGCCGCGAGGGAGTCCTGGTACGCGCTTTCGGGAGCGCGCCAGAAGCTCGCCGCGCTCGCCGCTCGGGCCGAGGACCGCGCCTACCTGCTGGGACAGAGCGCCCCCGCGCCGGAGCAGCGTGACGATCCGGACCGGCTCGACCGGCAGGCCGAGCGCGTCCGGGCCGACGCAGACGCGCTGCAGGACGAGGTGACGGAGAAGACCCGGGCGCTCGAGGCGACGCTGGCCCGGCGCCACACGGCGGAGCAGGCGGCCGCCGCCGAGGACGCACTCCTGGCCCGGCTCCTACGGACTGCTGCCGAACAGCGCGAGGCGGTCGCAAGACTCACGGGAACACTCGCCGCGGCCCGGTCGCGGGTGGAGGCCGTGGAGGCCGAACTCGCGAGGCTCCGCGTCTCGCTCACCGCGGCCGAGGAGATCCGGCACACCGCTGAGCGGGAGTTCTCCGCCCTGGAGCGTCAGGTCGGTGACGACGAGGCCGGTGAGGAGGGACTCGACGCCGAGTACGAGGCGGCGTCGGCGGTCCTGCAGGCGATCACGACGGAACTCGGCGCGCTCACCGGGGAGGAGCGCCGGACCGAGCACGAACGCGGTGCGCTCGCAGCCCGACTCGAAGCCCAGCGTGAGGGCCTGCTCCAGCGCGACGCAGCGGCTGCGCTGCTCGACGCCGGCCTGGAGGGTGTCCTCCAACCGCTGGCGCACGTGATGGAGGTGCAGGAGGGTTTCGAGCGGGCTGTCGCCGTCGCGCTCGCGGACTTCGCCGACGCCGTGACCGTGGACAGTATCGGTACGGCGCTCGCGGCACTGGACCGCGTGAAGCACGACGACGCCGGTCAGGTCTCGCTCGTCGTCGCGCCCCGCCGTAGCGCCGCGCCCGAGCAGGAAGGCGTACCGGCGCCGGCAGACGATGTGCCGGCACCGGAGACCACCCTGGGCGAGAGGGTAATCCCGCTGCTGTCCGTGGTCGCAGCCCCGCCCGAGGTGCGTACCGCCCTCGAGAGCCTGCTGGGCGGCGTCGTGGTGGTGGACGAACTCCGTGATGCGGCCACCGAGATCGAGGACGGCCGGGTGCGCGCGGCAGTGACCCGGAACGGTGATGTGCTCTTCCAGCATGCGGCGCGTGGTGGTTCGCCCGGGGCGGCCGGCTATCTCGAGTTGCGGGCGGCAGCCGGGCGGACCGAGGCTCGATCCGCGCAGGCCGCCGATGCGGCACAGCTCCTGCAGTCGCGCCTGACCGAGACGCAGACCCGCGAATCGGCCGCCCGCCGAAGGGTCCACGCTGCCCTCGAGCGCCTGCACGAGTCCGATGCGAGGATGGCCGCGGTCACCGAGAAGCTCGGCCACCTGAATGCGACCGTGCGCTCGGCCACCGGGGAGACACAGCGCCTGGGTGCCCTGTTGACGGCGGCGCAGACCCAGCACGAGCGCGAGCAGGTGAAGGTGACGGAGGCCGCACAGGAGTTGGAGGCACTCGGGGAGCACGTGATCGAGGCCGAACCGCCGACGAGCCGGCAGGAGGAGTTGCACCGCGCCGCCGCCCGGGCCCGGCAGGGAGAACTCGAGGCGCGACTGGCCCTGCGCAGTAGTGAGGAGCAGCGCTCCGCCCTGGAGACGAGGGCGGCGTCCCTCGAACGCGCCGCGCTGTCCGGGCGTTCGATGCGGGAGCAGGCCGCGCGGAAGGAACGGATCCGGGCGGCCCAGGCCCGCACCGCCGACGCCGTCGCCCGGGGTGCACGGAGGGCGGAGGAGTACGCCGCCGGTTCCGTGGAGGAAGCGGCCGAGCAGCGCGACGCTCTCGAGCAGCTACGCCACCGCCAGGACGCGCAGTGGCAGGAGATCCGGCGGACGACGGCGGACCTCGCCGAGGAGCTGGCACGACTCACGGATGCGGTCCATGAGGACAAGCTCGCCCGCACCCAGCAGGGACTGCGGATCGAGGCGGTGGAGCAGCGAGCGCTCGACGAACTCGGGCTGACCCCCTATCATCTGGTGGACGAGTTCGGCCCCCACCTGCCGGTACCGACGGACGCGACCGTCCAGGACAGGTGGGCGGAGCTGAGAACACCGGTCGACGACGACGGCACGCCCATCCCGGTGGGGCCGCCGTTCGTGCGGAAGGAGCAGGAGAAAAGACTCCGGCGTGCCGAGAAGGACCTCGCCGCACTCGGCAAGGTCAACCCGCTGGCCCTGGAGGAGTTCGCAGCCCTGGAGGAACGCCATCAGTTCCTGAGCGAGCAGCTGAGCGATCTCAGGGCCAGCCGGAAGGATCTGCTCGAGATCATCCGCGAGGTCGACGAGCGGGTGGAGCAGGTCTTCACCGCCGCCTACCAGGACACCGCCGAGCAGTTCGAGCGGGTCTTCGCGGTGCTCTTCCCCGGCGGTGAGGGCAGACTCGTGCTCACCGATCCCGCGGACATGCTCGCCACGGGGATCGAGGTGGAAGCGAGGCCGGCCGGTAAGAAGATCAAGCGGCTCTCACTCCTGTCGGGTGGTGAGCGCTCCCTCACGGCGGTGGCGCTGCTGGTGGCCATCTTCAGGGCGCGTCCCTCACCGTTCTACGTCATGGACGAGGTGGAGGCGGCCCTCGACGACACGAATCTCGGCCGGTTGCTGACGATCTTCGCGGAGCTGAGCCACAGCAGCCAGCTCATCATCATCACCCACCAGAAACGCACCATGGAGATAGCCCATGCCCTCTACGGGGTGACCATGCGCGGCGACGGGGTTTCCACCGTCATCAGCCAGCGCCTGGCCGAGGCCGTTCCCGACTGATCGTGCTCGAGCGCCCTTTCCAGTCCTCGCAATCAGGTGTCGCGGGCAGGGCTTTCATCCGAGGCCGACTCCGGCTCGTCGCCGCTCTTGTGCGCCGGCGCCAGCGTCTCCCGCGCACCGATCCACGCGAGGGCGGAGATCAAGGCGATGGCACCCGTGATGATGAAGGCCAGATCGTAGGAGCCCACGAAGAGCCGGTCGATGATCACACCGGCCACGATCGGGCCGAAGATGGCACCCAGATCCGAACTCATCTGGAAGGTGGCCAGGACCTTGCCGCCGCTACGCTCGTGACCGATGACGTCGGCCACCGCGGCCTGGTGTGCCGGATTGAGCAGCCCTGTCCCCATCCCGCCCACCACGCAGATGGCCAGGAAGACGACGACGTTCCCGGAGAAGCCGAGTGCCGCCATGGACACGCCGTTGACGATGAGCCCGGTGATCACGAGCGGCTTCCTTCCCACGGTATCGGTCAGCCGGCCGGAGACCGTGAGGGCCAGCGCCGTACCGGCGGCGAAGAAGGCCAGGGAGAGCCCGGCGATCGCCGGACCGGCGCCGAGCACGGCCGAGGCGAACAGGGGAACCAGCGCTACCCGGATACCGAACGAGGACCAGCCGTTGGCGAAGCTGGAGGCGAGCGAGGCGCGGTAGGCGGAGTCGCGGAGCGCTACCCTGACGCTCAGCGGCGCCTGCTTGCGGGCCGCCTGGCGATCGGCGAGCGAGGTGTCCTTGAGCTGGAAGAACACCACGGCCGCGGCGATGAGCAGCGTCACGGCGTAGACCAGGAACGGTACGCGGAGCCCGAACCCGGCGAGCAGGCCACCGATGACCGGCCCGCCGATATTGCCCAGGAGGAACGCGGTGGCGTAGGCGCCCGAGACCCGACCACGGATCGACGGAGGGGCGAGCCGGACGATCAGGCCCATCGCTGACACCGTGAACATGGTGGAGCCGATACCACCCAGTCCGCGGAAGACCAGCAGCTGCCAGTAGCTGGCGGCGAACCCGCTCGCAGCGGTCGACAGTGCCACGATCAGCAGGCCGGCGATGTAGACCGGGCGCTCGCCGGCCCGCTCGATCAGCCAGCCGCCCGCAGGGGCGAAGACCAGGCGGGTGAAGGCGAACGCGCTGACGATCACCG
>JARIBG010000102.1 GCA_029257465.1 Arthrobacter sp.
GCGCCTCCCGCCGGTTCTCCCTGGAACTGGTCGAGCTGCCGCTCGGTGTGCCGCGTGCGTGGTGGATCGAGCCGGAGAAGCTGCTTCTGAGCCAGACCTTGTTCGACGACGAACGGCGCTTCCGCAGCTACGTCGAGCCGATCATCAGGGTGCTCGCCTGAGGCGCCCGGAGCCGGCGAACACGGGTAGCGGGATGCACCGTGCTCAGCGAGGAGCGAGGAACTACGAACGACGAACGAGGAGCTAGGAGCGGCGTTTAGCCGGGGATATCCGCCACGGTGATGGTCAGCGTGTCGGGCTCCGTCGTCGTAGGCTCCCAGCCGCCGTCGGCCCTCACCCACTCCAGACCGGAGTAGCTGACGGAGGTGATATGCAGGGCGGAGGCGTTCGCGACAGCCCACTGGGCAAGCGCCCAGCCCGTGGTCCCGCCGACCTCCAGGACCAGCCGGCGCCCGTCGACCACGCCGCCGAGCGGGCCGAAGATCTCCTCCGCGGAGGCCGAGACCGTCCGGGCGTCGCCGCTGTCGCTCGGCTGCCGGAGCGTGCAGTCGAGGGCGGCGGGGGAGTTGCCCGTCAGCGCGGATGCGAAGGCGCGGCCCTCCGGCTCGTGATCCGCGTAGGCAGCCGGGTAGGCCGATCGCTGCACCCGCTGCGCAGCCTCGGTGATGGGCAGCGCCTCGTATCCCGGTATCTGCACCAGGGCGTCGTAGAAGGCGCCCGCGGCGTACAGGGGCGTCATGATCTGCTCCTGGGTTCCCCAGCCCTGCGACGGTCGTTGCTGGAACAGGCCCCGTGAGTCCGGTCCGGCGTCGTCCCCGTAGTCGATGTTCTCCAGGCGCGATTCCTGCACGGCGGTCGCGATCGCGATCGACGCCGCTCTCGCGGGAAGACCGCGGTTGACCGCGACGCCGGCGATCAGCGCCGCGTTCCGGGTCTGCACCGGCGTCAGACCGAAGGCCTCCGTGCCCACGGTGGCAGTGCAGCGCTCGCGGACGGTGAGCTCAGGGGCTCCCAGCTGGTGGACAGCCACCGCCCCGAGGACGACGACGACGAGACCGGACAGGCCAGCCGCTGCCCAGCGCCGCCGGCGCCCCGCTCTGAAGGGATGTTTCGGCGTCATCCGTCAGTTCGCGTGCAGGGCCGGATTGAGAGCTATACCGTGTCCCGTCCGCGGGCGTGCTTCCACCGCACCGGTCACTGAATTGCGCAGGAACAGGATGCCCGCCTCAGCAGAGAGCTCCCGTGCCTTGACGAGGGAGCCGTCCTGCAACGTCACCTTGGTACCCGCCGTGAGGTACAGGCCGGCCTCGACCACGCAGTCGTCGCCGATGGAGATCCCTACGCCGGACTCGGCGCCGAGCAGACAGCGCTCACCGATCGTGATGCGCTCCGTGCCCCCGCCCGAGAGCGTGCCCATGATCGAGGCGCCGCCGCCGACGTCGGAACCATCGCCCACAACGACGCCGGCAGAGATGCGCCCCTCCACCATGGAGTGGCCGAGGGTTCCGGCATTGAAGTTCACGAAACCCTCATGCATCACGGTGGTGCCGTCGGCGAGATGCGCTCCCAGGCGTACCCGGTCCGCGTCCGCGATCCGGACGCCGGCCGGAACCACGTAGTCGGTCATCCGGGGGAACTTGTCCACGCCGTGGACCGCTACCGGGCCCCGGGCACGCAGGGCAGCACGGACCGCCTCGAAGCCCTGGACGGCGGCGGGTCCGTGACTGGTCCACACGACATTGTGAAGCAACCCGAAGATGCCGTCGAGATCGATGGAGTTGGGCTGCACGAGCCGGTGCGAGAGCAGATGCAGCCGAAGATAGGCGTCCTCCGTGCTGGCAGGAGCGGAGTCGGGGTCGATCATCAGGTCGACAACGCGCTGAGTGACCTTCCGCGCGGCGTCGCCCCCGGAACGTGCCAGCCCTTCCAGAGTGGCGCGGAGTTCCTGCTGCCCGGCGGGGTCCTGCAGGTCGGCAGCGTCCCCGGTGCCGTCTCGGAGCCAGGGGGCGGGGAACCACGTGTCGAGGACCGCGCCGTCCGCCGCCACCGTCGCGAGACCGAGGCCACCGGCGGTGCGCCGAGCGGTGTCGGGCAAGGACGTGCTGGGCGCAGGAGGAGTCATGGGCAGCAGTCTACCGAGGGATAGTGTTGCAGCATGATCCAGACCCCGGCTCCGGCACTCGATCCGACCGCCGATGTGGCCCGGCTGACAGCCCGCCTGATCGACTTCGACAGCGTCTCCGGGAACGAGACGGCCATCGCCGACGCCGTCGAGCAGGCCCTGACGCCGCTGGCGCATCTCGAGGTGATCCGCGACGGCGACTGCGTGATGGCGCGGACGCAGCTGGGCCGGGCGGAGCGCGTCATCCTGGCCGGTCACCTCGATACCGTGCCGCTGCCGACCAGTGCCGGGTCGAAGGGCACAGTCCCCTCACGCTGGGAGGACGACGTGCTCTTCGGCAGGGGTGCCACGGACATGAAGGGCGGCGTCGCAGTCCAGCTCGCGCTCGCGGCGACGCTGGCCGAGCCGACCCGCGACATCACCTTCATCTTCTACGACCACGAGGAGGTCGAGGCATCGCTGAGCGGACTTGGTCGTGTCGCCGTCTCCCACCCCGCGTGGCTGCAGGCCGAGTTCGCAGTGCTGCTGGAACCCACGAACGGCACCGTGGAGGGCGGCTGCAACGGCACCGCACGCTTCGACGTCCGGGTCTCCGGCAGGGCGTCCCACGCGGCCCGCGCCTGGATGGGTGT
>JARIBG010000118.1 GCA_029257465.1 Arthrobacter sp.
CACGGCGAGTGGTCCGCCGGTGGTTGTCGAGCGTCAGCTCGAGCGCATCCTCGGGTCGGTCGCGTCGACGGTGGCCGACGCCGATACCGCAGCCGATCCCGCGCTGCTGGCCTCCCGGGCTGCCGGGCCGGCGCTCGAGCTCCGTACGGCTTCCTACGCGATCGGTGCAACGGGCGCTGACCTACCACCGCCTGCGCCCGTCGCCGCGGCTCCACTCCTGCTCGAGATGATCCCCACGGGTGGGTGGCCGCGAGCGCTCGTGGCACTCACGCAGGGCGACGACGCCCCTGTCCCGCAGGCACTGTTGCTCGTCCAGGAAACCCCGCGGGAGAACTACAGGCTCGTCTCGGCGGTGCAGATGCTGCCGGGCAGCACGTTTCCCACACCACCGCTCCCGGGGGCCGCGGGGACCGTCCCGCTCGACGAGGCGGGTGCGCTGAAGACGGCGCCGCAGGAGGCGGTCGTCGCCATCGCCGACGTCCTCACGGACCCGTCGGAGGGCGATCCGGGCTTGTTCGAGGAGAATTCCTTCGCGGAGGCGATCACCGGGTTCCAGGACCGGATCAGCGCCGATCCCGGCAACAGGGCCGCGACCATCTCGTTCAGGCACGCCGCGCAGGACGAGCACACCCGGGCCCTGCTCACGGGTGACGGCGGAGCGATGGTCTTCGGCTATCTCACCCACACCTACTCCAGCGTCCCGACCTCGGCCGGTGCCATCGACCTCGGGGGTACCGTCTACGAGGAACTCACCGGTCAGGGCTCCAGCACGGAGGGGATCGACGTCAGGTACGGCGAAGCGGTCATGTTGTACGTACCGCCCGCGGGCAGCAGCGATCCCATCCGCGTGGTGGGAGCCGATCAGCACCTGGTGTCCGCCGAACTCCGCTGAACCCGGCGCACCCGACCCATCCATACCAGCAGTACGCCAGAAACCAGCAGTACGTCAGAAAGAGGTAGAGCATTGTCCACACCAGCACAGCGGGGCGGAACACCGCCGTCGAGCATGAATCTTCGTGGAGCGGTGGACCTGTCGGCGCTCAAGGCCCGGGCCGACGCCGCGTCGCGCCCTGACGCCGGACGGCAGAGGCCGGCCGGGACCAGCCCGTACATCGTGGAGGTGACGGAGCAAACGTTCCCACAACTGGTGCAGCTCTCGGCCCAGGTGCCCGTCGTCGTCAATCTCCGCTCCACCCACAGCGACCAGTCCAACCAGGTCACGGCGGTTCTCGAGGCAGCCACCGTCGAGTTCGACGGGCGGATCCTGCTTGCGCAGGTGGATCTGCAGGCACAGCCGCAGATAGCCCAGGCGCTGCAGGCGCAGGGCGTGCCCACCGTGGTGGCCGTGGTCAAGGGCCAGCCGGTGCCGTTGTTCGAGGGTCTCCTCCCGGCAGCCCAGATCCAGGCCTACCTCGACGAGCTGATGAAGGTCGCGGAGGCCAATGGTGTTACCGGCACCCTCAACGACGGATCACAACCCGAGGCCGCCGAGGCGGAGGAGCCACCGCTGCCACCCCTGCACCAGGAGGCGTTCGACGCCATCGAGCAGGGTGACTTCCAGGCGGCGGCAGCAGCCTACCGGCGTGCGCTCGCGGAGCAGCCGGCCGACGCGGATGCGAAGGCCGGACTCGCGCAGGTGGAATTGATGGGGCGCGTCCAGGGGCTCGACGCCGACGAGGTGCGGCGGCGAGCGGCAGATGAGCCGGGCTCCGCCGAAGCACAGCTCGCCGTGGCCGATCTCGATATCACGGGTGGTCACGTCGAGGACGCGTTCAAGCGCATCGTCGATCTCATCGGACGCAGCAGCGGAGAGGACCGGGAGACCGCGCGCAAGCGCCTGCTGGAGCTGTTCGACGTCGTCGGGACCACTGATCCGCGCGTCACCAAGGCGCGCAGCGCACTGGCGCGGGCCCTGTTCTGAGCCTCGGATCGCAGCCCTTCCGGGGTTGCGACCGGACACCTCCACCGATCCACCAGAGGACACTTATGACTGCCGTGCCCGAGGCCCGTACTCCCGGCCTGTTCACCCCGATCACACTCCGTGGTCTCGATGTGCCGCATCGCGGGTGGGTCGCGGCGATGTGCCAGTACTCCTGCGACGCCGAGCAGGCGCCCGGCGTGCCCACCGACTGGCACCTGGTGCATCTGGGGCAGTTCGCCGCCGGAGGGGCGGCGCTCATCATCACGGAGGCGGCGGCTGTGAGCCACGAGGGCATGATCAGCCCACGTGACGCGGGGATCTACACGCGGGAGCGGGCTGCGGCGTGGAGCCGTATCAACGACTTCGTGCACGAGCACAGCGCCGTGGGGACGAAGACCGCGGTGCAGCTCGCCCATGCCGGGCGGAAGGGGTCCACCTACTGGCCCTTCAGCGGTAGGCGCAACTCCGTGCCCGTGTCCGAGGGCGGGTGGCAGACCCTTGGACCGACCGACGAGGCCTTCGGGGACTACGCGGCGCCGCGCGCGATGACCGGGGAGGAGATCGAGCGGGTGATCGTCGACTTCGGCGCTGCTGCTGCGCTGTCGGTCGAGGCGGGTTTCGACGCCGTCGAGATCCACGCGGCCCACGGCTACCTGCTGCACCAGTTCCTCTCCCCGCTGGTCAACAGGCGCGCTGATGCCTGGGGCGGCTCCGAGGAGGCGCGGTTCCGGTTGACGCTGGAGGTGATCCGCGAGGTGCGCCGCTCCATCCCGGAGTCCATGCCGCTCCTGCTGCGGATCTCCGCCTCGGACTGGACGGAGGGTGGGCTCGACGGCGCAACCTCGGCGAGGCTCGCGGCGCGGGCGGCCGAGGAGGGCGTCGATCTCGTCGACGTGTCCTCCGGCGGTGCCGTCCCTGCGGCATCGATCCCCGTCGGCCCCGGCTACCAGGTGCCCCTCGCCGAGGAGGTGAGGAACGCCGGCGTCCCGACCGGCGCCGTCGGGCTCATCAGCGACGGACCGCAGGCGGACGAGGTGATCCGCCATGAGCGGGCCGACGTCGTGCTGATCGCTCGTGCTGCGCTGCGCGATCCGCACTGGTGGATGCGGGCGGCATACGAGCTGGGACACGATCTCGCACCGGCACCCCAGGACGACCGCGCGGGGGCCTTCTGACACGGCTGCCTGTCCTCCTTCGGGATGACGAGGAAGCGCAGGACGCATTGCTAGCCTGAGATCATGAGTTCCCCGGTGCCAGCTCCCTCAGATCAGGACGACCCGCAAGCACGGCCCGGGACGGCTGCGCTGACCATCCGCGGTCTGGCCAAACGCTTCGGCGAGAAGATCGCCGTGAACGGCGTGAACCTCGAGGTGCCGTCCGGTTCGTTCTACGGGCTGGTGGGCCCGAACGGGGCGGGGAAGACCACCACGCTCTCCATGGCGACAGGACTGCTGCGCCCCGACTTCGGTCAGGCGCTCGTCCACGGCGTCGACGTGTGGGAGCAGCCCCTCGAGGCCAAGAAGCTGATGGGCATCCTGCCCGACGGCGTGAGGCTGTTCGACCGGCTGACGGGTGAGCAGCTCGTGACCTACGCGGGGCTGCTGCGCGGGATGGATCGGGCGATGGTCGCCGAGCGGACCGGTGACCTGCTGCGCGCGCTCGATCTGACGGACGACGCCGGCACGCTGGTGGTCGACTATTCGGCCGGTATGACGAAGAAGATCGCCCTGGCCTCAGCGCTCATCCATGCTCCCAGGTTGCTCGTCCTCGACGAGCCCTTCGAATCCGTCGATCCGGTCTCGGCAGCCAATATCCGCGACATCCTGACCGGCTACGTGCAGTCCGGCGGCTCGGTGATCGTCTCGAGCCACGTGATGGATCTCGTGCAGCGCATGTGCGATCACGTCGCGGTCATCGCCGCGGGAACCGTGCTCGCTGCCGGCACCATCGACGAGGTGCGCGGCGAGGGCACCCTCGAGGACCGCTTCGTGGAACTCGTCGGAGGTCGGAACACGACGGAAGGGCTGTCGTGGTTGCGCACCTCCTGAGACTCAAGCTGACCCTGCTCCGCAATTCGCTCAGGCGAAGCACCGCTCAACTCGTGGGGGTGGTCCTCGGAGGTCTGTACGGGCTGGGGTTGCTATCAGTGATCGTCTTCGGGCTGATCGTCCTGGGTTCTCAGGATGTCGAGCTCATCCGTACCATCCTCGTGATCGGCGGATCCGCGACCGTGCTGGGGTGGATCGTGATCCCCATCGCCGTCTCGGGCATCGACATGACACTCGACCCGGCCCGCTTCGTCACGTTCGCCATCCCCATGCGTCAATTGCTGGCCGGTCTGGTGCTCGGCGGACTGGTGGGTATCCCCGGTGTGGTGACTCTCATCGCGACCCTGGCGCAGGTGATCACCTGGATCAGGTATCCCGCTGCGGCGCTGACGGCGCTGGTCTGCGGGCTGCTCGCGGTGGCGCTCTGTGTCGTCGCCTCCAGGCTCGTGACGACGGCGATCTCCTCACTGACCGGATCACGCCGGTTCAAGGACGTGAACGGCATCGTGGCCTTCCTTCCCCTGTTCTTCCTCGGCCCCATCATCGCGGGACTCGCGGCAGGTTTCCAGAATTCACCGGGGTTCGCCGAGAGACTCGCCGACGTGCTGGCCTGGACCCCCTTCGGAGCCCTGTGGGCCGCTCCCGCGGACGTCGCCGCGGGCAATGCGGGTCTCGCCGTCGCGCGCTTGCTCATCGGCATTGCCACCCTCGCGGTCTGCCTGCTCCTCTGGAGCCGCAGTCTCGGCCACGCGCTGGTCACGCCTCCCTACAATGCGGTGACCAAGAAGGCGGGAGGGAATCTCGGCTGGTTCAGCCGATTCCCTGCCACTCCTGCCGGTGCGGTGGCTGCCAGGGCCCTGACCTACTGGCTCCGGGATCCACGGTATGCGGCTTCTCTCGTCCTGATTCCGCTGCTAGCCGTTCTGCTCCTCATCTCCGGCGGGGGAGTCGGAGGGGCCTTCGCCTTCGTGGGACCCATTGCGGCATTCCTGCTGGCGTTCTCCATCACGGCCGACATCTCCTACGACAACACGGCCTTCAGCCTGCATATCACCACGGGCGTGAGTGGGCGGGACGACCGACTCGGCAGGGCTGCTGCACTGCTGGTCTTCGCTCTTCCCGTGACACTGATCATGACGGTGGTTCCACTGCTCATGGCTGGGAGGGCGGAGGATCTTCCAGTGCTGCTCGGACTCGCTCTCGGGCTCCTGTTCACCGGTACCGGGCTCTCGAGCTTCGTCTCGGCCCGGTACACCTACAATGTTCCCCTTCCGGGGGAGAGTGCCTTCAAGACGCCTCCCGGAACGAACTTCTTCGGGTTCGCCGTCCAGTTCGGTGGGTTGGTGGTGACGCTGCTGCTGGCGCTGCCGGAGATCGTCCTGGCCATCGCCTACTTCGTCAGCGGGAACCAACTCCTCGGTTGGCTGACACTGCTCGTCGGTGTGGTCCTCGGTGGAGTGATGCTGGTGGTCGGTGTCCGTGCTGGGGGTCGGTGGTACGACCGCAGGGCTCCCGAACTACTGTTGGCCGTTTCCAACAACCGCTGAGGTAACGGCTCGGAGCGTGAGAGTCCCTTCCCGGGCCGATCGCCCCTGGCAAGCCGTTCTGCAGTGATTCTGCCTGTGCACAACCTGTCACAGAGGTGTTTCCTCGGGTTATGCTGATGCCCATTCCGGCTGGACAGGGCTAGGTCGATCGGGGATTCACGTGATTCTGGTGGGTGCACATACTCGTCGGCGGGTCACGCCGATCCTTGCCGGTGCCTTCGTCACGGCAATGCTCCTGACTGCTTGTCAGGCACCGGACGACCCGTCGGCTGGTCAGCCTACTTCGACGGGGAGGCCCGTGGGCGCGACGTCGTCGACGGCCGTATCTCCACTGGCGACTCCTGAGCCGTCGCCGGCCTCTTCGGCAGGGCCGGCGGTGAATCTCCCGGTTCCTGTCAAGCCGGCGCTGGCGGACGAGAACTCTGCGGAAGGGCTCGAGGCCTTCACCGAGTACTGGTTCGAGCTCTTTTCCTACGGCTATGAAACCAATGACTGGGCTGAGTTTGACGCCGTGACTGATGCGGGTTGCAGAACGTGCGCAAATCTAACCGGGCAAGTACGGGATTTGTATGCCAATGAAGGGTGGATCGTGGGCGGTGAAGTCGGTCTAGAGTC
>JARIBG010000127.1 GCA_029257465.1 Arthrobacter sp.
ACCCTCCACCTGGTGACGCCAGGGCTCGTCGACGCCGCGTGCTGCGAAAGCACCCACCACGTCGGGGTGCGCCCACGCGGGCCACGGCGCGTGCTCGGCGGCGCGGGACGGGATCTCGCGCACGTGCAGCAGCTGCTCGGGTGCAGGTCCGCCTCCGAGCAGCGGAATGAGGGAGTCATGCGCGGCCACGCCGCAATCTTCCCACCGGACAGGCGCCGAGGAGCCCGGGAACAGTCCTTATCCTCTGATGACGAACACGTCCGCCAGGTGCTGCCAGCCGAGGAACTCGTACAGCTTCCGTCCGTCCGCCGAGGCCATGAGCAGACCGGTGGTGACGTCGTCGGTGAGGACGCCGGCGGTCAGTGCCCGCATGACGAAGCTGGCCAGCCCCCGACGGCGGAACTGTTCCTCCGTGATGATGCGGTCGTAGACCGCGTAGTCGCCGACGACAGAGACCGATCCCCGGGCCGCCAGTTCGTCGCCGACCTTCACCGACACGCGGCGGCAGGGGCTGTCCTCGGAGCGTTCCAGGACGAAGTCCTCGGACGGGGGACGCGGATCTTCTACATCCTGGCCGTACATGTCGGCGCTCATCAGGGCCTGCTTGCGGTCCGTGACGCGCATCCCGAGCGGATCGGCGGCGTCGAGCAGATCCTGCATCCGGTTGGTGATGACGGTCAGCACCCGCCGCGGATCGGCCTTCGTCTCCTCCGCGAGTTCGAGGAACTGCTCCGTGGAGGGTTCGAGGAGGAAGTGCTCTGTCCGCTCCTGTGGCTCCGTGCTGACCACGAAGGTGCTGACCCCGTCGTCGTGCGGTCGGAGGCCGCGGCAGGCGGACCATCCGGTGATCCAGGTCTGGAGGAGTTCGGTATCTACGTGTGCACCCATGGGTGAACGATAGTTGTCGGAGCCCATGAAACACAGAGAAGCACTCCGAGGGAGACCGATTTGATACGCAAAGTACCCTTTAAGCCGTGTCGACGAACCGTATTGCCCTTTATTACGCCTTCGCCCCGCTGCCGGATCCCGAGGCCATCCGTCTGTGGCAGCGGGCCCTGTGCGAGAAATGGGGCCTGCGTGGCAGGATCCTCATCTCGAAGGACGGCATCAACGGGACGGTCGGCGGCGACGTCGACGCCGTCAAGCAGTACGTCAAGACCACGCGCGAGCATCCCGCGTTCAGGGCTTTGGACGTCAAGTGGTCCGACGGCGGCGCCGAGGACTTTCCTCGCCTGAGCGTCAGGGTGCGCGACGAGATCGTCTCCTTCGGGGCTCCTGGTGAACTGCGCGTGGATGAGAACGGCGTGGTGGGCGGCGGTGAGCGACTGGCCCCGGAGCAGGTGCACGCACTGGTCGAGGCCAGGCGCGCTGCAGGCCAGGAGGTCGTCTTCTTCGACGGCCGCAACGCCTTCGAAGCGCAGATCGGACGGTTCAAGGGCGCCGTGGTGCCCGACGCGCGGACCACTCAGGACTTCGTCCGCGAACTCGACTCCGGCAAGTACGACGAGCTCAAGGACTCACCGATCGTCACCTACTGCACCGGCGGGATCCGCTGCGAGGTACTCTCCAGCCTCATGGTCAACCGGGGCTTCCAGGAGGTCTACCAGCTCGACGGCGGGATCGTCCGCTACGGCGAGAGGTACCGCGACGGCGGGCTCTGGGAGGGCTCGCTCTACGTCTTCGACAAGCGCATGCACCTCGAATTCAGTGATGACGCGCTCACCCTCGGCGCCTGCGTGCGCTGCCAGGCGCCCACCAGTACCTACGAGAACTGCACCAACACCGCCTGCCGCAATCTCACGCTGTTCTGCGCCGACTGCGCAGCCGATCCGGTGACCCTGCGGTGCCCGCAGGGGTGCGAGCCCGACGAAGCCGAGGCGACGATCGCAGGCGCGGCATGAGGACGGGCGGCACGTCCGTGACAGGCTGGCCGGAGTTCGACGACGACGTCGCCTCAGCCCCTTCGAGCCGGGACCTGACACGGCTCGGCGTCCTTGCAGCGAAGCTGACGGAGCTGCAGTACACGGTCGACGGCGTCGCAGCGCTCCTGGGACCCCAGGCGGATGCAGCTCTCCGACGCGGACAGTCGGTGCCGGCGCTGCTGACGGCCCGGCGGCTGCTGGAGAGCGGTCAGGGCGCGCGTGCCGTCCCGGTGCTGGTGTGGCTCCTCGGGGAGAGCGTGACCCGGGACCATCTGGAGACGGCGTTCCCCGGTATCGGCGTCGCCGGTCTGGAGGGGCTGAGGATCATCGAACCGGACGTGGACGATCGAGCGGGGACCGACCCATCGAATCCACACTGGAGGGCGACGGTGGATCTGCGCCCCTACGACTCCGATACCGCCGGGAATCTCTGGGTGGCCAGCGACCTCGGGTCGGAGCAGCGTCCCGGCCCGCTGCGCAGGGACCACGTCCTGGGCATCGGGGGCGCGTCGCTGACCCTGGCGCAGACGCTGATGCGCACGCCCGTGGAGCGGGCCCTCGATCTCGGCACGGGCTGCGGCATCCAGTCCTTCCATCTCCTCTCCCACGCCGGTCATGTCACGGCGACGGACATCTCGGCCCGCGCCCTCGCCTTCGCCCGCTTCAATGTCCTGCTCAACGCCCCCGCCCTGGACGTGGACCCACAGCACCCTGGCGAGCGGATCAGCCTCAGACTCGGTCATCTGCTCGAGCCGGTCACCGCGGACCGGTTCGAGCTCGTGGTCTCCAACCCGCCCTTCGTCATCACCCCGCGCACCGGGATGCCCGGCGACACCTACACCTACCGCGACGGCGGTCTCGCGGGCGACGCCGTCGTCGAGAATCTCATCCGCGATCTTCCCGGCGTCCTCGTGCCCGGCGGCTCCGCGCAGCTCCTCGGCAACTGGGAGATCGGCGAGGGAGCGCCGTGGGACAGGCGCGTCCGGGCGTTCATCCCGCCCGGCATGGATGCCTGGGTCATCCAGCGCGAGCAGCAGAACCCCGTGCAGTACGCCGAGACCTGGCTCCGCGACGCCTCCGAGGACCGCGACCGGGAGAGCTATCTCACGGCTTTCACCGCCTATCTCGAGGACTTCGCGTCCCGTGCGGTCGAGGGCATCGGCTTCGGGTCGGTCTGGCTGAGGAGGCCCCACACGCCGAGCGATCTGGTCCGGGTGACCCTCGAGGAGATCACGCACGAGATCGAGCAGCCCCTGGGCCCGCATCTCGCCGCCGCCGTCGCGCGTGGTGACTGGCTCGCCGCGCACACCGAGCAGTCGGCGTCGGGCAGCGGGATCGCCGATGAGTTCCTGCTGGTCGCCGACGACGTCACGGAGGAGAGGCATCAGCGCCCGGGGGCCGAGCACCCCGGTGTCATCCTGCTGCGCCAGGGGGCAGGGTTCAGGCGCACCACCCTGCTGAGCACGGAGCTGGCGGGATTCGTCTCGGCGTGCGACGGCGATCTCACGGCGGGTCAGATCGCCGGGGCGCTCGCCGTTCTGCTGGAGCGACCCGACGCCGCGTTCACCGCCGAGCTGCTGGTGGACGTGGAGCAGCTCCTGCGCGAGGGATTCCTCGTGCCCCTCCCAGAGATTCCCTGATATTGCCCTGCATTGCCCGAGATTCCTCGGGAAACGGCGATTTCCCGGATGCAGGGACGTATGACGCATACTGAGAGATGAGGCCCAGCGGCGGGATCCGGACCGGATCACCACGAGCCGCTGCGGCATCGCCGTCGTATATCGAGGAGAGCAGTGCCGACCAAGGCCACGGACAAGAAGCACGGCAAGAAGCTCGTCATCGTCGAGTCGCCCAGCAAGATCAAGAGCATCTCGGGCTATCTCGGTGACGGTTTCCAGGTCGCGGCGTCGATGGGTCATATCCGTGACCTCCCCCAGCCCTCGGATCTGCCCGCGGAGCTGAAGAAGTCCTCCGTGGGCAAGTTCGCGGTGGATCTCGACAAGGACTTCGAACCGTACTACGTGGTCTCCCCGGAGAAGCGCAAGACCGTCGCAGAGCTCAAGGCAGCCCTCAAGGACGCCGACGAGCTCTACCTGGCAACCGACGCCGACCGCGAGGGCGAGGCCATCGCCTGGCACCTGCTGCAGGTCCTCAAGCCGAAGGTCCCCGTGTACCGGTTGACGTTCGGTGAGATCACCAAGGAAGCGGTGACACGCGCCCTGGGCGAGTTGCGCGAGGTCGACATCCCGATGGTCGACGCACAGGAGACCCGCCGCATCCTCGACCGCCTCTACGGCTACGAGATATCCCCGGTGCTCTGGCGCAAGGTGGCCCGCGGACTGTCCGCCGGCCGCGTGCAGTCCGTGGCAACCCGCCTCGTCGTGGAGCGTGAGCGCGAGCGCATGGCCTTCCGCACGGCGTCGTACTGGGATCTCACCGGCACCTTCACCCCCGCCGACGCGGAGAAGGGCAGCCCGTTCCCGGCGAAGCTCGTCGGTGTGGACGGTGCCAGGATCGCCTCCGGCAAGGACTTCACTGACCGTGGTGAGCTCAAGGCCGCCAACGCCGTCCGGCTCGACGAGGATGCCGCCCGCTCACTCGCCATCGGGCTGGAGAGCGCCGAGTTCACGGTCCGGTCGCTCGAGACCAAGCCCTATACGCGCCGTCCTGCCGCCCCGTTCACCACCTCGACCCTGCAGCAGGAGGCGGCCCGGAAGCTGCGTTTCAGCTCGAAGGTCACCATGCAGGTGGCGCAGCGCCTGTACGAGAACGGCTACATCACGTACATGAGGACCGATTCGTCGGCGCTGTCCGATCAGGCGATCAACGCCGCGCGTCGGCAGGCCTCGGAGCTCTACGGACCCGAATACGTGCCCGAGGCGCGTCGCCTCTACAAGGACAAGGCCAAGAACGCACAGGAGGCGCACGAGGCCATCCGGCCCTCGGGCGACTCGTTCCGCACGCCGGCACAGGTGGCCAAGGGACTGCGCGGGGACGAGTTCCGTCTGTACGAACTGATCTGGAAGCGCACCGTGGCCTCGCAGATGGCGGACGCCAAGGGCTCCACGGCGTCGCTGCGCCTCGGGGCGGTCAGCGCCGACGGGCGCGACGCCGAGTTCGCCGCCTCCGGTACGGTCATCACCTTCCGCGGCTTCATGGCCGCCTACGAGGAGGGGCGCGACGCCGATCGCGCCGAGGACACGACCGAGGGCGACGCGCAGGGCACACGCCTGCCGAACGTCGTCAAGGGCGACGCGCTGGGCGCGACGGCGATCGAGGCCGTGGGCCACGAGACCTCACCTCCGCCGCGCTACACCGAGGCCTCACTGGTCAAGGCGCTCGACGAACGCGGTATCGGCCGTCCGTCGACCTACGCGGCGACGATGTCGACCATCATGGACCGCGGCTACGTGCGGACCCGCGGTCAGGCGCTCGTGCCGAGCTGGATCGCGTTCTCGGTGGTGCGCCTCCTCGAGGAACACTTCAATGACTACGTGGACTACGACTTCACCGCGGAGCTGGAGGAGGACCTGGACCGGATCTCGCGCGGCGAGACCGGGCGCGTGGACTGGCTCAACCAGTTCTACTACGGCGACCGGAAGGACACCGGCCTCCACACGATCGTCAACGACCTCGGCGAGATCGACGCACGCCGCATCAACTCGGTGGAGATCGCCGAGGGCATCACCCTACGGGTGGGCAAGTTCGGGCCCTACCTGGAGAAGCCACTCCCCGAGGACGCACCCGAGGGTACCGAACCGCAGCGCGCCAACGTGCCCGAGGATCTTGCGCCGGACGAGCTCACGGCGGACAAGGCCATCGAGCTGATGAACGCACCCCAGTCCCAGGAGCGGGTGCTGGGTACCGATCCGGAGACCGGGCGCACCGTGGTGGCCCGCGACGGACGCTACGGGCCGTACGTGATCGAGCTGATCCCCGAGGTCAGCGCCGAGGAACTGGCGCAGCAGCCGGTCGAGTATTACAAGAACGGCAAGCCCAAGCCGCCGAAGAAGCCCGCGAAGGTCAAGCCGCGTACGGGTTCCCTGTTCGCCTCCATGTCCGTCGACACGGTGACCCTCGAGGAGGCCCTGCGGCTGATGAACCTGCCGCGCGTGCTCGGCACCGACGAGGACGGCAAGGAGATCACGGTGCAGAACGGCCGCTTCGGCCCGTATCTGAAGAAGGGCAGTGATTCACGCTCCATCGGGTCGGAGGAGGAGATCTTCACCATCACCCTCGAGCAGGCGCAGGAGCTCTACAAGCAGCCCAAACAGCGCGGTGGGCGTGCGGTGACTCCTCCGCTGGCCGAGTTCGGCGACGACCCGGTGAGCGAGAAGGCGATCGTGGTCAAGGACGGTCGCTTCGGAGCGTATGTCACCGACGGCGTCACCAATGTCACGGTGCCCGCGTCCATGGCCATCGAGGAACTGTCCCGCGAGCAGGCGATCGACATGCTCGCGGAGAAGCGCGCCAAGGGCCCTGCTCCGAAGAAGACCACGCGGAAGGCGCCCGCGAAGCGCAAGGGCGCAGCCGTCACGTAGGTCGGCAGGCGGCACGAAAAAGACAGAGACGAGCGAGAACTGAGTAGGAAGAGCGGGAACCATGCGTCTAGGTGTGTTGGACATAGGGTCGAACACGGTCCATCTACTGCTGGTCGACGCCCACCCCGGCGGACGGCCCCTACCCTTCGCGTCCCACAAGAAGCCCCTGCAGCTGGTGGCGTATCTCGAGGGCGACGGCAGCATCTCGCGCGCCGGGCAGGACGAGCTGATCGGCTTCGTCCGGGAGGCGCGCGCGTTCGCCACCGAACACCGGGCGGAGGACTTCCTCGCGTTCTGCACCTCGGCCATCCGCGAATCGGCCAACGGCAGTGAGGTCCTGGCGCGCGTGCGCGAGGAGACCGGCGTCGACCTGCAGGAGCTCTCCGGTGACCAGGAGGCGGCCGTGACCTTCCAGGCGGTCCGCCGCTGGTACGGCTGGGCCTCGGACTCGATCCTCAACTTCGACATCGGCGGTGGTTCCTTCGAGATGGCCATGGGCACCAACGAACTTCCGGAGGTGGCCCTCTCCGTGCCCTTGGGCGCGGGCAGACTCACGCGCGAGTGGCTCCGGGGCGACCCGCCGTCGGCGAAGAGTGTGAACGCCCTGCGCCGTCACATCCGTGCTGTCCTGAGTGACTGCGTGCCGCAGTTCGCCCACCTCGGCACCCCCCACCTGGTGACCGGAACCTCCAAGACCTTCCGCTCCCTGGCACGCATGGCCGGCGCCGCGCCCTCGGCGGCCGGTCCGTTCGTCCGCCGCGAACTGCACCACGTGGACCTGTCACTCTGGGCCCGACGGCTGTCCGCGATGAGCAACGCGGATCGCGCGGACCTCGACGGCGTCTCCGAGCTCCGGGCCCCGCAGGTCCTCGCCGGTGCACTCGTCGCGGAGTGCGCGCTCGAACTCTTCAAGGTCCCCTCGGTGGAGATCTGTCCTTGGGCCCTGCGTGAGGGAGTGCTGCTGCGCAGATTCGACGCGAAGATGTTCGACGCCGTCGAGCCCCTCCCGGGCGCGCGGCTCGGTCATGCCGAGCTCGACTCGGTACGGCGCACGCCCGTCCACGAGGGGGTCTGACATGCCGGATCCGGAAGGACAGGCGTCCGCGATCCCCGTCGCGCTCTCGAGCGCCTCGGTGTACCCCCTCGCCGTCCACGACGCCTTCGCCCTGGCACAGGATCTCGGGTACGACGGCGTGGAGGTCATGGTCACCAACAACTCGGTGAGCCAGGATCCTGACCAGCTCAATGTACTGAGCGCACGCTACGACATGCCCATCCTGGCCATCCACGCACCCACGCTGCTGCTGACGCAACAGGTGTGGGG
Source organism: Arthrobacter sp. (assembly GCA_029257465.1). Classification (GTDB taxonomy): domain Bacteria; phylum Actinomycetota; class Actinomycetes; order Actinomycetales; family Micrococcaceae; genus Arthrobacter_D. The sequence goes on from JARIBG010000127.1 coordinate 7,788, forward strand.
CAAGGCCTGGACGAAGATCGAGCTCTCCGCCGCGATGGCCGTGGAGGTCGGCGCGAAGACCGTGGTGACCCACCCGCCGTTCCGCTGGCAGACGGGCTACGCCGAGGAGTTCGGCGAGGGCATCGCGCGTGTCGCCGACGAGTACGGCGTGGACATCGCGGTGGAGAACATGTATCCGTGGAAGGTCCGGGGCCGCGAGGCGAAGGCGTACCTGCCGCACTGGAACCCCGTCCCGGAACCCTATGAGCGCATCACCTGGGATTTCTCCCACGCCGCCATCGCCGGGATGGACTCCTACGAGGAGATCCGCGGGCTCGGCAGCAGGCTCGCGCACGTGCACCTGACGGACGGCACGCCCAACGGGAAGGACGAGCACCTGCTCCCGGGTCAGGGCCAGCAACGCTGTGCGGAGGCACTCAATCACCTCGCCGACTCGGCCTGGGACGGCGTGGTGGCCGTCGAGGTGAGCACCCGGCGCGCCCGGGGTGCGGGGGAGCGCGAGGACTGGTTGGCCGAGACCCTCAGCTTCGCGCGGACCCACCTGCGGCACTGACACGCGGGTCCATCGCCAGGCACCGTCGAAGAGGCATGCCGGGCAGCAGGCTCCGCCGGGGCCCGACAGAGAAATGGCGCCGATGGACCAGGCGGATGTTTGGGGGGACCATCCGCTGCCATCGACGCCGACCGGATCGGGAAGGTCCGGTCTTGATCACTCGCACCCCTGGGGGTGTTCCCCACACTAGGCCGCGTCCCTGCGCCTGAACCGTGCGGAAGCTGGGAGAGGGCTGGGAGACCTGCGTGGCAGGATGGGGCCATGACGTCCACCCCCTTCCAGCACATCGCTTTCCTCGGCTGCGGATCCATGAACGAGTCCATCCTTGCAGGACTCCTGGATGCGGGTCTCGATCCTGCGCAGGTCACCGCCACGGTGCGCCGTGCCGAGCGCGCCCGTGAGCTCGAGGAGCGCTACGGTGTGCGGGCCCTGGCGACCTCCGAGGACGACGGCGCCAACGTCGAGGCCGCGCGCGGGTCCGACGTCGTCGTCCTCGGGGTGAAGCCCGTGGGCATCGTCGCTCTGGCGCAGGAGATCGCGGATGCTTTGACGCCCTCCACCGTGGTGCTCAGTGTCGCAGCAGCTGTGTCCATCGCGATGATCGAGGAGGCCCTGCCTCAGGGTCAGCCCGTCATCCGCTCGATGCCGAACACCCCGGCGCGCCTGGGCCGTGGTGTGCTGTCCATCTCCGCGGGCTCGTCCGCCGGGCCGGAACTCATGGAGCAGGCGCGCGCCCTGCTCGAGCCGGCGGGCACGGTGGTGGAGATTCCCGAGGAGCAGGTGGATGCGCTCTCCGCCGTCAGCGGCTCCGGCCCCGCATACGCGTTCTATCTCGCCGAGGCCATGGCGGCGGCCGGGGTGGAACTCGGGCTGGACCCGGACCTCTCCACGCACATCGCCCGCGAGACCGTCGCCGGCGCCGGGTTCATGCTCGCCGAACCGGACGCCGACGCCGCAGCACTCCGGAAAGCTGTCACGAGCCCGAACGGAACCACGCAGAGCGCCATCGAGTCCTTCGAGGGGTCCGGTCTGAAGCGCATCGTCGCCGATGGTGCCCGGGCGGCTACGGCACGCGCGGCAGAGATCACCCGCGAACTGGCCGGACCGGCGTCGAGCTGACGGGCCGCAGCGATGACACGGGGATGCGACGACGGCGAGCGAGTCAGGAATAGCTGACACCTATGACCACAGCCAGCTGCAGAGTAATCACCGCTTACCATCCGAAGATCCGGTGTGCCAGCAATTTGAAAGCCCGAGGACTCCCTCTGTAGCCATGACCATCGGGCGAGCTGG
>JARIBG010000154.1 GCA_029257465.1 Arthrobacter sp.
CGAGCGTGTCACCGGCTTCCACCGTGTAGGGCGTGGGTGTTGCCCGTGGTGCCGTGATGCTCGATGCGGGAACCTGGGCGGCGACCATGGCGGCGGGCACGATCGTCGCGGCGGGCATTGGTGCCCGGGGCACACCGAGCACTCGCGGTGACGGAGCCTGCTGGGCCTGTACCGCCATCGCCGGCGGGGCCGCTGCTACCGAGGACAGGACCACCGCCGGCAGGGCGGCGGCAGCCACGGCGACGTCGATGAAACGGCTTGCTCCGGCACTCTTCCTCTGACCGGGGCGCGATGATTCTTTCGGGGACTGGGCCGTCATGGTCGTTTCCTCGTCTGTTGGCGGCTGAGCCCGCACTGAACCGTGCCCGGGTTGCTCACCCCGGGCACGCGCAGATACTGCTGGGACTGTCGAGCCGGATGTTGATCGTGTTACCTATGGGACTTCTGGGAATCTACACGAGGTGTCGAGCAGCACACGAGACGGTCTCCGTCCGCGAACCCCCGATCGCGGACGGAGAGTCGCAGGGGCGAGTGGAGTCGGGCGCCGGAGCATGGCACGCTTGTGGCGTGACTGACATCGAACATCTCGTTCCGGCCTGGCTGAACCTCCCCGAGGTGGCCCAGGCACTGGACCTTCCGATCACGCGTGTGCACTCCCTCATCAGTGACAGGTCGCTCGTCAGCGTCCGCGTCGGCGAGCGCGGTATCCGCAGCGTTCCGGCCGAGTTCCTCGTCGAGGGCAGTGTGCTGGACAGTCTGCGGGGAACCGTGGTGGTCCTCGCGGATTCCGGCTACGAGGACGAGGACATCATCCGCTGGCTCTTCACCGCCGACGAGTCGCTGCCGGGCCGTCCGATCGACGCATTGCGCGAGGGCCGGAAGACGGAGATCCGCAGGCGGGCGCAAGCGGCTGCCTGGTAGCAGCCCGGGCAGTACTGCTCAGGCGCTGCGGGTCACCGCGGCCTCTGCCAGCCGGTGGAGGGCCTCGCGGCTGGTCTCGTCCGCGGGAAGGAGCATGAGCGCGTCGAAGGCCTCCGCGGACTTCTGCTCGATCAGCGACTCCGTCTGCGCCAGTGCGCCGCTGGCGATGATCGATGCCCGTAGCTCCGCCACCGCGTCCGCGTCGAGGTCCGGGTCGCCGAGCAGCGCGTTCATCCTGTCGGGGGAACCGCCCGAGCCGAGGGCACGTGCGATGAGGAAGGTGCGCTTGCCCTCGCGGAGATCGTCTCCCGCCGGCTTCCCGGTCACGTCGGGGTCGCCGAAGACGCCGAGGACGTCGTCGCGGAGCTGGAACGCCTCGCCGAGCGGAAGGGCGAACGCGGAATAGGCCTCGAGAAGATCCCTGTCGGCGCCCGCGAGAGCACCGCCGAGCATCAGCGGACGTTCCATCGAGTACTTGGCGGACTTGAAGCGCAGGATGTTCAGGGCTCGCCCCTCCGCGACCACGGGTGTCTGGTCCGGACCCACGGCCTCCTCCAGCAGATCGAGGTACTGCCCGGCCATGACCTCGGTGCGCATGCGGTTGAAGATGGTCCGCGCCGTCGTCCCCGGAGCATCGGCGTACGACGCCGTGAAGAGCTCCTCGCTGAAGGCGAGGCAGAGGTCGCCGGCGAGGATCGCCGCGGAGACACCGAACCGTTCAGCGTCCAGGTGCCATCCGGCGGCGAGGTGCCGCCCGGAGAACTGCCGGTGGACACTGGGCCGTCCGCGCCGCGTGTCGGAACGGTCGATCACGTCGTCGTGGATCAGAGCTGCTGCCTGGAAGAACTCCAGGGCGGTGCCTGCGATCACCGGGGCCGCTGCCACAGGCGATCCGCCCGCTGCCCGCCAGCCCCAGTAGCACAGCAGGGCGCGCATCCGCTTCCCGCCGCTCGTGAGGGTCGCGATGCTGGAGAGCAGCGGCAGGGATTCGTCCGAGATGGCCCCGAGCACATCGCGCTGTTCCTGCAGGAACTGCTCGATGGTATCGGTCAGGGCGGCTCGGAAACGATCCTGATCGGCGGCGATGTCGTCGGAACCGGAGCCACCCCGGTCGGAGGGGGCGTGAGCGGACAGCATGGATCTCCCGGGCGGATCGGTGGAGCAGGGTCCGACCACTCTAGCCGGGACCGCACCTGGACCCCGCCGTCGGATGTCGGTGGCACTGCGTACGATATGGGCGTGTCAACGAGTCAGGGGCTACGGCAGATCGAGCATGCGGAGTGCCATATCCTCCACATCGACATGGATGCGTACTTCGTCTCCGTGGAACTCCTCGAGCGCCCAGAGTTGCGCGGTGTGCCGGTCGTCGTCGGCTCGCCCTCCGGACGCTCCGTGGTCCTGTCCGCCTCGTACGAGGCCCGCGCTTTCGGCGTCCGCTCGGCCATGCCCATGTCGGTGGCCCTGCGGCGCTGCCCCACCGCCGTGATCCTGCCGCCCCACCAGCGCAGGTACGCCGAGATCTCCCGGGAGGTGATGAGCATCTTCCGGTCTGTCACCCCCGACGTCGAGCAGCTCAGCGTCGACGAGGCCTTCCTCGACGTCGCCGGCTCCATGAGGCGGCTCGGCGGACCGCGTGAGATCGGCGAGCAGGTCAGGGCGCAGGTCCAGGCAACGCTCGGCATCACCGCGAGCGTGGGGGCCGCCACCACGAAGTTCGTGGCCAAGATCGCCTCCACGAGGGCCAAACCGGACGGGCTCCTGCTCATCCCGGGCGACCGGACGGTCGCCTACCTCCACACACTGCCGGTATCGGCACTGTGGGGAGTCGGCGCGAAGACGCAGGAGGTCCTCGCAAGGATCGGCATCCGGACCGTCGAGGATGTGGCACACACGCCCGTGCCCACCCTGCGGCGTCTCCTCGGGGCCTCCGGCGAGCACGTCCACCAGCTGGCCTGGGGCCGCGATGCGAGGCGGGTCGTGGTGTCGCGTCCCGAGAAGAGCATCGGAGCCGAGGAGACCTTCTCCCTGGACGTCGAGGACACGGCCGTGCTGCGGACCGAACTGCTGCGGCTGGCCCATCGCACGGCCACGAGGCTGCGCACCTCCGGGTACCGGGCCGGCGGCATGGCACTCAAGCTCCGCTACGCGGACTTCTCCACACTCACCCGATCGAAGAGGTTCGACGAACCGGTCGACAGCGCCAACGCGCTGTACACCGCGGCGACAGCTCTGCTCGGGTCTCTGGGCGAGCGACCCATGGCCGTGCGCCTGATCGGTCTACGGGCCGAGTCCCTGGAGTCCGGTGGTGACGGATCCACGCAGCTGACCATCGACCGGCGCGACGACAACTGGAGGACGGCCGAGCGTGCCCTGGACGAGGTCAACAGGAAGTTCGGTGCGGCCGGGGTGGTGCCGGCGGGACTTCTCGCGTCCAAGCATCGGGCAGCGGAACCGGACGACGACCAGCCCACCTCCGGAGCCACCCGTGCCCGCTCCTGACGCCGGGGATCCCCTAGCAGACCACGCCCGTGAGGTTCAGCGCGATTGCGGTGTGACTTTGCACCACCCACGTAGCAAACTAGTCTTGAACCAGGTAATTCGGCCGACGTCCCGGGCACTCAGCACGCGTCCGGGATGGACAGGATCCGGAGTGCCTCGCCGGGAACGCTGCCCGCGTTCGGAGCGTTGGATCAATGACGAACGTTGGCTCTCATATCAAGGAGGCGATCATGGCACTCTCGGAACACGAGCAGAGGCTGCTTGATCAGCTTGAACAGCAGTTGCACGCCGACGATCCCAAGTTCGCGCACTCCATGGCGTCCGACACGCGGAAGGCGATGTCGACCAGACGTCTGGTCATCGGATCGCTCATCACGATCGCCGGTATCCTCGTCCTCCTGGCAGGAATCATCTACCAGCTGATCATCGTCGGCGTAGCGGGTTTCCTCGTCATGGGAGCGGGTGTGTACTTCGCAACCACGAAGTCGAAGCAGGTCGAGGTGCCCGAACCCGTAGGAAGACCCACGAAGGCTACCTCGGGAGGCAAGAGCGGCTTCATGTCGGGCCTCGAGGACAAGTGGGAGGAACGTAAGCGGGACCAGAGCTGACGCTCCCCCCGCTCGCTGCGCACGGCGCAGGCACCCCCGGAAGAACCCGCCTCGGCGGGTTCTTCTTCGTTTAAGCGGTCGGCCGCTCCGACACGCGTTCGACACGCGTTGGACACCCCTTCATCGACCCTCCGAGGGCCCGCCTGCGTTGACCAGGG
>JARIBG010000168.1 GCA_029257465.1 Arthrobacter sp.
CATCCACCACACCACGCGGCCCCGGCCCGGCGCCTCTTGCCCGCCGACCCGCACGCCATGGTCGTGAACGGACACGGCAGGACCGCACCAGGAATGCATCGACGTCTCGAGAGGAACCCTCATGTCAGCGATCACCCAGCTCCGCCAGACCGTCACGGATGAGCTCGCCGAGGTCAGCGGCGCTCCGCGGCCCGTACTGCCGCCGCCGGCACGCTCGGCGCCCGCAGGTCCGGCGCCCGTCGTCGAGCTGCGGCCCCCAGGCGGATCGGGACCGGACGAGGTACTCCCCGACCGGGTCCTGCATGAAGCCGGCGTCACGCGGAAGATCCCCGCAGAGGCTGATGCTGAAGCCGTCCGGCGCATCGCGGGCATCGCCCGCTCCGTCGCCCAGGGCTCCCTCGAAGTCCTCGCGGGTACCAGGCCGCTCCAGCAGCTGGCCCGCTGGCTGGACCCCGAGAACTACGAGCGCCTGCAGCTACGCGCCAATCTCGTCCGCTGCATCCGTCCTCCCGCAGCTGACGCCGGAGCTGCGCGGACGAGGACACCGCGGCATGTGGTGATCCGGTCGGTCCGCGTGTGCCCCGTCAGCGCCGACGTCTACGAGACGTCCGTCGTCGCCTTCGACCAGACGAGGGTCCGCGCCGTCGCCCTGCGCATAGAGCAGCGGCGCGGGTCATGGCGGATCACCGCCCTGGAGATCGGTTGAGCTACTTCTTCCGGGCTCGTCTGGCCCTGGTCGGCGCGGGAGCCTTCGCTGTGCCGTCCGCCCGCTCCACGTGTACCTCGGCCTCACCCTGGGCGTTCGGGGAGATGAAGTTGAGCGTGGCAGGCTTGGGCGGAGCATCGAGCCCGGCAGCGGTGATCGATGGTGCCTGGACAAGACTGCGACCGTCGGTGACCCCCGGCAACCCGGTCTGCGCGGGCGCCGAGACCTGGATCTCCACATTGAAGAGGAACCCGATGCTCTCCTCGCGGATGGATTCCATCATGGCCTGGAAGAGGATGAAGCCCTCGCGCTGGTACTCGACGAGCGGGTCGCGCTGCGCCATGGCCCGCAGCCCGATCCCCTCCTTCAGGTAGTCCATCTCGTACAGGTGCTCCTGCCACTTGCGGCCGATGACGGAGAGGACCACGCGCCTCTCGAGGTCGCGCATCGACTGCTCGCCGAGCGCTTCCTCCCGCGCCTGATAGGCCAACTTGGCGTCGGAGAGGATCTCGGCGTGCAGGAAGTCACGCGTGAGGCGCGAGGCGCCGCCTGCTTCGTCGATGACCTCCGCCGAGGTGAGCGTGATCGGATAGAGCGTCTTGAGGTTCGTCCACAGCAGGTCGTAGTCCCAGTCGTCGCCGTGACCCTGCGCCGTGGCCTCGTCCACCATCGCCGTGATGACGTCCTCGAGGAAGAACCCGATCTTCTCCTGGAGGTCCCCTCCCTCGAGGATGCGCCGGCGGTCCCCGTAGATCGCCTCGCGCTGGCGGTTCAGGACGTCGTCGTACTTCAGCACGTTCTTGCGCTGCTCCGCGTTGCGACCCTCGACCTGGCCCTGGGCGTTCTCGATGGCCTTGGACACCAGCTTCGACTCGAGCGCGACGTCGTCGGGCATTGTGGCGCTGTTCATGATGCGCTCGGCGCCGCCGGAGTTGAAGAGCCTCATGAGGTCGTCGGTGAGCGAGAGGTAGAACCGGGAGCGGCCCGGATCTCCCTGGCGTCCGGAACGACCGCGCAGCTGATTGTCGATCCGCCGGGATTCGTGGCGCTCGGTCCCGAGGACGTACAGTCCTCCCAGCTCGCGTACCTCCTGCTGCTCGGCCTTGACGGCATCCTTGGCGGCTTCGAGGGCCCCGGGCCATCTCGCCTCGTACACCTCGGCATCCCCGGCCGGGTCGAGGCCCAGCTTCTCGAGGGCAGCGACGGCGTTGAACTCCGCATTGCCACCGAGCATGATGTCCGTGCCACGACCGGCCATGTTGGTGGCCACGGTGATGGCACCCTTCCGCCCGGCTTGGGCGATGATGGCCGCTTCACGCGCGTTGTTCTTCGCGTTGAGCACCTCGTGACGCACCCCGGCCTTCGCGAGCTGCTTCGAGAGGTACTCGCTCTTCTCGACGCTGGTGGTGCCGACCAGGACAGGCTGCCCGGTCCCGTTGCGTTCGAGGATGTCCTTCACCACCGCATCGAACTTCGCGACCTCGTTCTTGTAGATGAGATCGGACAGATCCTGGCGGACCATCTCCTTGTTCGTCGGGATGGGCACCACGCCGATCTTGTAGGTCGACATGAACTCGGCCGCCTCCGTCTCGGCGGTACCGGTCATGCCGGCGAGCTTGTCGTACAGGCGGAAGTAGTTCTGCAGCGTGATCGTGGCGAGGGTCTGGTTCTCGGCCTTGATGTCCACGCCCTCCTTCGCCTCGATGGCCTGGTGCATGCCCTCGTTGTAGCGGCGCCCGGACAGGATGCGGCCGGTGTGCTCGTCGACGATCATGACCTCGCCCTTGAGCACCACGTAGTCCTTGTCCGCCTTGAACAGTTCCTTGGCCTTGATGGCGTTGTTCAGGAACCCGATGAGCGGAGTGTTCACGGACTCGTAGAGATTGTGGATGCCGAGGTAGTCCTCGACCTTCTCGATCCCGTCCTCGAGCACCCCTACCGTGCGCTTCTTCTCGTCCACCTCGTAGTCGACGTCGACCGTGAGCTTCTGCACCACCTTGGCGAACTCGTTGTACCAGCGGTTCACATCGCCGGAGGCCTGCCCGCTGATGATCAGCGGCGTCCTCGCCTCGTCGATGAGGATCGAGTCGACCTCGTCGACGATCGCGAAGTTGTGGCCGCGCTGGACGAGCTCCGCGGAACTCCACGCCATGTTGTCGCGCAGGTAGTCGAACCCGAACTCGTTGTTCGTGCCGTAGGTGATGTCGGCGGCGTACTGCTCGCGGCGCGTGGCAGGATCCTGCTTGGAGAGGATGCACCCGCTGGTGAGCCCGAGGAAGCGGTAGACGCGCCCCATGAGGTCGGACTGGTACTCGGCCAGGTAGTCGTTGACCGTGATGACGTGGACACCCTTGCCGCTGAGGGCATTCAGATAGGCCGGGGCGGTCGCCACGAGGGTCTTGCCCTCACCCGTCTTCATCTCGGCGATGTTGCCCAGGTGGAGTGCGGCGCCGCCCATCAGCTGGACGTCGAAGTGGCGCAGGCCCAGGGTCCTGGCCGAGGCCTCACGGACGGCCGCGAAGGCTTCGGGCAGCAGCTCGTCCAGGGTGGCGCCGTCGGCCAGGCGCTTCCTCAGCCGGTCGGTCTCCCCGCGCAGCTCGGTATCGGACATCCCACGGAATTCGTCCTCGAGGACGTTGATCGCGTCGGCGTAGTTCCGGAGTCGTTTCAGTGTCTTCTTATCGCCGGTCCGAAGTACTCGTTCAAGAAGTGATGGCACTGGTATCTGCTCCCAATCTGCTGCTGCCCAAGGATGGCGTGTCTAGTCTACTTCGACGACCGGATCCCCGCGTCGGTTCCCGGCCTCTTCGATCGTGGGGATCCCCTACCGCCTCAGGCTAGCCTGCCCACCTCGACGGCGAGGACGGCAGCCAGCTCTCCGCGGTCCTCGACGACGACGTCGTCCAGCCCCAGCCACCCGGCCAGGAGCAGCAGCTCGGCCGCCAGCTCCGCTGCAGTGGCAGGCGGCGCTCCCGGTTCGGGGTGTGCGCTGCGCACCAGGAGCCGTTTCACCGCGCGGTCGGCCTTGAGATCCACCCTTGCCACGACGGCGTCCCCGAGGAGGAACGGCAGCACGTAGTATCCGTGGATCCGGCGCGCCGCCGGCGTGTAGATCTCGATGCGGTAGTGCACACCGAACAGGCGATGGAGCCGGCCGCGGTCGAAGACGAGCGAGTCGAACGGGCTGAGCAGCGCCCTTCCCTGCGCCTGGCGGGGGCGCGTGGCCGCCGGATGCAGGTACCAGGCCTCCGGTTCCCGATCCACGGTGACCACCTCGAGCGCACCGGATGCCACGAGGGCCTCCAGTGCCTGGCGCGTCTGACGCACCGGCGTCCTGAAGTAGTCCGCGATGGACCGGGCAGGTGCGACGCCGAGCGCCCCTGCGGCCCGTTCGGCCAGGACCAGCAGTGCCTCCGGTCCCTCCACCTCGGCCATGGCCTGCGCAGGGTCGGGGAGGACGGCGCCGATGGGCGCGTAGAGGCGTTCGAACTGGGCGGTGCGCCCGGCCGACCCGACGACACCACGCCCGAAGAGGTCCTCCAGCACGCGCTTCGCCGCCGTCCACCGCCAGCCCCAGCCCTCGGCGGGACGATGGGACTCGCCGCCGAGGAGGCGTTGGAGGGCAGACGCCGTGAGGGGTCCGTTCCGCTCAAGGAGGTCGAGCACGGCGGTTTCGAGGGTGTTCCGCTGGGCGTCCGGCATGCCCTCCGCCCCCATCCAGGTGCGGCGCTGCCACGTGCGCAGGTGAGGGAACAGCTCGGGTGGCACGAGGCTCGCCTCGTGGGCCCAGTACTCGACGAGTCGTCTCGGTGCACGCTCCGACAGGTGATCGAGCAGAGCCCTGTCATAGGGTCCGAGGCGCGAGAACAGCGGCAGGTAGTGCGAGCGGATCAGGACATTCACGGAATCGAGCTGGAGGACCTGCAGCCGTTGCACTTCGCTGGTGATTCTCCGGCGTGTCGGCGCACTGTGCGGTCGTGGACGGTGCAGACCCTGGGCGGCGAGCAGCGTGCGCCTGGCCTGGGCTGTCGTGAGATTCGGCATGGACTCCCGTCCGGTCTCCATCCAGGGAACTGCCCCCGCGCCGGGCGCGGGGGCAGTTCCCTGGATCATCGATGACCAGCAATCGTCAGCCGGCGCACGTCAGCCGGCGCACGTCAGCCGGCGCACGTCAGACCGTGCATGTCAGCCCGTGCACATCGGCCGGGTGGTCGGTGCTAGGCGGACGCCGCTTCCTCGGCGCGGTAGGCCAGGAGCTCCGACTGCTCGGTGCCCTCCTGGCCCTGGGAATCGAGGGAGATCACACCGTACGTCCACCCCTGCCGCCGGTAGACCACGGAGGCAGCTTCCGTGTCCGAGTCGATGAAGAGGTAGAAGTCGTGACCCACCAGCTCCATGTTGTCGACGGCGTCATCGAGGGTCATCGGGATCCCGGAGAAGACCTTCCGCCGGATGAGGACCGGCGAGTCCCCTGCGGGGACGTCGTCCGGGGACGAGTAGGGATCGCCGTCCTCCGGCTGGGTAGGCGTTTGGGCCGCCGTCTGCGCGGACGCCTGGGTCTCGTCGTAGATCGGCTGAGCCGGATCCGCAGGCTCCAGACCGGCCGTGGCCGTCCGGACGGCGATCGGCGTGTGTCGCCCGTGGTGGACCTTGCGCCGGTCCCGGGCCCGGCGCAGGCGCTCGAGGAGCTTGGCGTAGGCGAGATCGAAGGCGGCGAACTTGTCGGAGGCCGAGGCCTCTGCCCTGACCACCGGACCCCTGCAGATCACCGTCAGCTCCACGGTCAGCGAAGTCTCCGCCATCCGTGCGTTGGGTTCCTTGGTGATCTTCGCGTCGACGCGCTGTACCTTGTCGCCGAGCTGCTCTATCTTGTCGATCTTCTCCGTCGCGTACTCGCGGAAACGATCCGATACCGCAAGATTCCGGCCGTTGATCTCAAACTCCATGGTGCCCTCCACATCATTAAGTGACACAACGGCGACCGCGCGCTGTGCTGAGCCGCCGCCGACGGGTACGTGGTGAAACCGCGTTGTACCCATGCCTCACGGTAGTTCACGCCGGTCTTTTATTCACCCATCGCCCCCGCAGGAAAGTGCTGGTATTTTTCTGCGGGAATGGTTGCGGGGTCGCATCATCTGGATCGGCGGGCAGCTCCCTCGGGCGGGGCGGTCGCCGCGATCACGACGGCGCCCAGCACCCTGGCGCCCGACGTCACCAGGACACGGTGCACCTCGTTGATCGTCGCTCCTGTGGTCAGGACGTCGTCGACGATGATGCAGTCCCGTCCTGCCGGTGATCCCCGGCGCCGCGTCCTCATCGAGAGCAATACGTTGGCCCTGCGGTGCCGCCGCCCCAATCCCTTCTGCCCTCCCCGGCCGCCCGACAGAACCGCCGTCAGGACGGACCTGGCAGAGACCCGCCTGCCGCCATGCAGGACCTGCGCCATCCGCTCGAGCGGCGGACGGTGGCGCACGACTGTGGCGAGCTCTGTGTTCGCCGGCAGCGAGGCGCTGCGTCGCAGGCGGGCCAGGAGCAGCAGCACGGGATCGTAGCCGCGACGCCGCCGAGAGGAAGCCCGCGTGGGTACCGGCACCAGGAGCACGTCGCGGCCCGTCGATGCTGCGCCCGGCTGGTCCCGCGCGACGGGGACCGCCGCATGGAGTGCTCCGTTCAGTGCCGCCGCCACAGGGGCGGCAAGATCCACATGACCGTGGTTCTTGTAGGCGAGCAGGACACCCGCGACGGCGGATCCGTACCGGCCTGCTGCGACAACGGGTAGCGGCCCGAAGGTCTCGTGCGCCGACCGGCCCGCGCCCACCGACCGTCCCGACCGTCCCGACCGACTGCCAGCCGGGGGCAGCTCCACATCGGGCAGGGACTCCGCCCCGGCTTCGGCGCGGAAGGGCCGCGTCGTCGCGCTCCTGAACCGGGCGAGGCATCCCGGGCACAGGGACGCGTCCCACGCCCCGCACACGACGCACGACGCCGGCAGCACGAGGGTTCCGAAGCTCGTCATCGCTCCGGCCAGTCGCCGATAGACACGCCCGAACACCAGGGTGTCGAGGAGACGACGAAGGGTGGGCCACGCACCTGGATCCATCCGTCCAGCCCAGCACGATGCATTGCGCACCCGGTCCGCCGGGCCTGCTATGTGGAGAGTCCTAGCCCGGGAACGCGGGGTCGACGACGGGGATCTGCTCGTCGACCCAGCTGTTGCCGATGCGCCGGTACAGGGTGTCGCCGGCCTGCGCGTAGAACATGTCCTCGGCGTCGGCGCCCGCGCTGATCCCGAGGACGCCCTCGAGCGAGGCCATCGACTCCTGCTGGCCGTCGAGATGCAGCACCACCGGCAGCGCCTCGGTGGTCGCGCCGATGGCGGAGGCCACGATGGTGCTCTGCCCTGCCCACTTCGCGGTGTCGACGTCGACGTCGGTGGGCAGCGCCAGGGGCGCTGTCAGGGTCTGAGGTACACCCTCGGGGGAGCGCGTGATACCGCTGATGACCACCTGTGCCACACCGCTGCGGTCCGTGACCACCAGTGCGCGGGCGCCGTCCCGCGAGACGCGCAGGTCCTTGACCTCCTGCTCACCGAGCCAGCTGGCCGTCAGCACCGAGGCATCGTCCGCAGA
>JARIBG010000050.1 GCA_029257465.1 Arthrobacter sp.
CGTCATCGGGCTGATCGGCCTGCTCAGCCATCTTCCGTGGCTCTTCCCGAGTCTCGGACCCACGGTCATGCTGTTCTTCGAGTCCCCCGGTCAGCCCTCATCCCGACCGGTCAATACCCTCGTGGGCCACGGCGTCGGTCTCGCTGCAGGCATCGGTTGCTTTTACGCGTTCGGCATCGGCGGCCTACAGGCGGCTCCTGTAGGAGGGCTCACGGTCGCTCACGTCGTGGCGGGGGCGGTATCCGTGGCCGTCACCACCCTGATCCTCACGATGATCAGCCTCCCCCACCCGCCGGCGGGAGCGACAACGCTGATCGTGAGTCTCGGCATCCTGCACACACCGGCTCACTTCCTCACCATGGCGGCTGCCGTCGTGGCTATCACCGTCTTCGCCTGGGGCGCGAATATCCTCCTCGGTACGAGGCCCGCGACGCCGGAACCCTGAAGGACGTCGGTCAGCGCCCGGGCGCTCGTTCCCACCGTTCGGCGTCCTGCAGTGGGAACGAGCCTACCGACCAGCCGGATGCCTGCTCGCTCGCTCTGACCCTGGCGCCCGCTCCACCCCACCCCTCCGCCATGAAGAGTGGGATCGGAGCCTCGCTCCCGGTGTTCGACGTCGTGCAGTGGGAACGACCGACGCCGCCGGCGGGGTAGGGCGCTCGCTCCCACCGTTCGACGTCGTGCAGTGGGAACGAACGACGCCGCCGGCGGGGTAGGGCGCTCGCTCCCTCCGTTCGGCGTCCTGCAGTGGGAACGACAGAGGCCGCCCGCGGGGTAGGGCGCTCGTTCCCGCCGTTCGGCGTCGTGCAGTGGGAACCAACGGGATCGCATGCGGAGCGAAACCTTCGCTCACTGTGTTCGCCTGCCCTCAGCGGCAACGAACGCCCGAGGAGCTCGCTCTTCGCTCTTTCTTCGGTCTACTTTCGCCGTTCCGGCACGACGCCTTTAGTCCCGACGAGCACAGTGGATACCAGGAGTTCAGCACTCCCGGGAGCTGCCCGCCGGTTCCGGTCCGTCCACCGGACCGGCGCGCAGTCCCGTTCGGCACTCGGCCGGAGCATCAGCGGCAGCAGAAGGAGCCACGCGTGACGACGATAGACCTCCCGTCCATCAGCCCGGCAGCACGGGCCACGCACCGACCTACCGGACGTCGGGCCGCTCGCCCGGAGACACGGCAGCAGCCACCCCTCGAGGAAGCGCCGGCCGCGGACCGCCCCTCGATCGCCCAGCGCATCGCGAGCCTGCTCGGTACGCTGCTGATGATCGCAGCCATCGCCGCCGTCCTGTTCTTCGCCATCGGACCGCGTTTCCTCGGCTACCAGACCGCCACGATGCTCACCGGCAGCATGGCCCCGGAGATCATGCCCGGCGACGTCGTCGTCACCACACTGCAGCCCGTGAGCGGGATCGCCGTGGGCGACGTCATCAGCTACCACATCCCCGTGGAGGACCACCGGGTCGAGACGCACCGGGTGATCGAGGTCATCAGGGGGACGGACGGCACCACCGCCGTGCGCACCAAGGGTGATGCGAACGAATCCGTCGATCCCTGGACGGCAACCCTCGAGGGGGACCACGTGTACCAGGCGACAGCCGTCATCCCCGAGGTCGGCTCCGTGATCCGCGCCCTCCGCACACCCATCGTCAGCCAGCTCCTGGTCTATGGAGTCCCGGCCGTCCTCGTCGGAGGTCTACTGCTCATGATCTGGTCCCGGCCGAAGGGCGACGACGACGCCAGCGCCACCGCGGTGGACCCCCGCACGAATGCCCTGGTCGACGACGACGTCTCGCAACTTCCCGTCCTCGACCGGCAGACCCTCGACGATCTCGGCGCGGAGCTCTCTAGCCCCGCCGGGGCGCTGCAGTTCGCCGGGATGTTCGTCGACATGCTCCCGCAGCGGATCGGTGCCATCGACGTCGCCTTCCGTGCCGGTGACGCCGACGCCGCCGTCGTCGCGCTGCTCAGCCTCAACGTCAGTGCCTCGATGGTCGGCGCCCGCCGGCTCGAGGAGGCTTCCTCCTCGGCTCTGGAACTCGTCGGCGAACCGGCCCACCAACTGCTGCTCAACCAGTTGCAGGGCCTCGGTGCCGAATTTCAGTCGGCGCTCACCGGGATCATGCGGTAACCGACACCGCGCACCGTGCGGATGAACCTGGGCGCCTTCGTGTCCTCGTTGAGCTTCTTGCGTAGATTGCGGATGTGCACCTCCACCAGGTGCTGATCATTCACCCACCCGTCGCCCCAGATACGCGACAGCAGGGTCTCACGCTGCCACACCCGCCGTGGGCCGGAGACGAGTGTGGCCAGCAGATCGAACTCGATACGCGTCAGCGGAAGTTCCGCACCGTCGAGTGTCGCCACCCGTCCCTCGGTGTCGATCTCGATCGGCCCATGGGCCAGCACGCCGGGATCCCGGGCAGCACCGGATGCCGAGGGAGCACCGGATGCAGAGGGTGCCGGCACTGCCGGTGCAGCCGTGTCCACCTCATCGTCCGCGGGCTGAGGTGTGCCGCCCGTCCTGCGGGGACGCCGGAACATCGCGTTCACCCGAGCCCCCACCTCGCGCGGGCTGAAGGGCTTCACCACGAAATCGTCCGCGCCGATCTCCAGACCGATCAGGCGGTCGATCTCGTCCTGGCGCGCGGTGATCATGATGATGTACGCGTCGGTCAACGGCCGGATCTGACGGCACACCTCCACTCCGTCGATGTCCGGGAGATTGAGATCGAGGGTCACGAGATCCGGCCGGCGATCGCGGACGAGGGTGACGCCCTCACGTCCGCTCGCGGCTTCGATCGTAGTGAAACCGTTCATGCCGAGAGTCATCACGAGGAGTTGGCGCACATCGGCGTCGTCTTCGATGATGAGGGCAACACGCGCGGCAGGTTCGGAGGTCATGATTCACACATTGCCAGATGTTTGCTTGCTGGCAGGTCGTATCGGCGTACTTCGCCCGCGTGTTCCCGGGATACCCCTGCGCCCGCTCGATGCGCCCGGTCGATGTACCGTCACCGTGCCGCCGCTGTACGGTCAATGTGGCATCAATGTGCCGTCGCTGTGCCGTCGCGGTCAGAGTCCCAGCGCAGGCACCGGCAGCCCGAACTCTCGCTTCAGTGCCAGCCTGGCAGCATTGAACCCCGCCATGCCGTGCACTCCCGGACCCGGCGGCGTGGACTGCGAACACAGATAGACACCCTTCAGCGGGGTGGCCCAGGGCTGCAGGGACGGCACCGGCCGGGCGATGATCTGCCGCAAATTGACTGCTCCGCTGCTGAAGTCCCCGCCCACGTAGTTGGCGTTGTACGTTTCCAGCCCGGCAGCGGTCATCGTGTGGCTGCGCACGACGACGTCACGGAAACCGGGTGCGAATCTCTCGATCTGAGCGGTGACGGCGCCGGCCATGTCCTGGGTGGATCCGCGCGGCACATGGCAGTAGGTCCACAGCATGTGGCGTCCGTCGGGGGCGCGGGTCGGGTCGAACGTCGAAGGTTGGGACAGCAGGACATAGGGACTCGTGGGGTGCTCACCGCGGTTGACCTGCTTCTCCCCGGCCGCGATCTCCTCGCGGGTCCCGCCGAGATGGACCGTGCCCGCCCGGTACAGTTCCGGGTGCGCCCAGGGCACCGGCCCGGACAGGATGAAGTCGACCTTGCACGCCGCGTTGCCGTAGGTGAAGGCTGACAGTGCCCTCTCATAGGCTGCGGGCAGTCGCCCACGGGACATTGTCCGGAAGGTCCTGGGCGCTACATCGAGGAGGACCACCCGGGCGTCCGAGACCTCCGCGAGGGTGTCGATGCGGCTGTTGGTGACCACCTGCCCGCCGTGCTGCCGAAGATCGAGGGCCAGGGCGTCGGCGATGGACTGTGAACCCCCCACCGGGATCGGCCAACCCACCGTGTGCGCAAGGAGATTCAGGACCAGTCCGGCGCCGGCCCCGGCGAGGGAGGGAAGCGTCCCCACGGGGTGGGCCATGACGCCGGTCACCAGTGCTTTCGCTTCATCCGTGCTGAATCGTCTGTTCCACCAGGGCAGACCCTGATCGAGCACGGCAAGCCCGAAACGTACGGTCGCCGCAGGTCTGCGAGGCACACGCACCACGTGATTCAGTGCGAAGCCGAGGATGTCCTGATCACGATCACTCAGGGGCTGCAGGAGACGCCGGTAGGCTTCGCCGTCCACGCCGAGCCCTGATGCCGTCTTCTCCAGGCTGCGGTACGCGACGCCGGCCCGTCCGCCGTCGAGCGGGTGCGCGAACGACACCTCGGGGATGGCGAAGCCGATCCGCCGGGGGATCTCGAAGTCCCGGAAGAACGGCGACGCCAGCGCCATCGGGTGCACGGCGGAACCGACGTCCTGGAAATGATCCCGCTCCATGAGTTCCAGGGAGCGCGTCCCTCCGCCGATCGTGGGCGCCGCTTCGTGGATCCGTACCTTCAGCCCGGCACGGGCCATCACGACGGCGGCGGCGAGTCCGTTCGGACCGGCACCGACCACCTCGACGTCCATCACGATCCGACCGCAGGGCCGCGCCGGTTCCGGAGGCCCTTCGTGACGGACGAGGCGCGCTGCCGGACCGAGCGCGCGATGGGCGACACGGACCGCCGGGCACGCAGGAGCGCAGCGAGAACGGCGTATCCGGTCCTGTTCAGCGGGATGTCGTACGTCGTCGGGACCACCACGACGTTGCGGGAGAAATTCCGCTTGAAGGTGGTGACGTTGGCCAGTCCCGGATAGTTCTCACTGACGATCCCCGTCAGGCCGCAGGCGGTGTTGCCGGAGGCCTTGAGAGCCCGGAAAGCCTCCCAGAGCAGAAGATACGGGGCGAACACACGGCGGGCCTCATGGGTACTACCGGCGAAGTAGTACACCGAATAGCCCCTGTACTCGGTGGTGATGAGCCAGCTGAGCGGTGTGCCGTCACGGTAGGCCACGAGCATCCTCAGGCGGTCACCCAGAACCTCCAGGAGCGTCTCGTAGTAGGACGAGTCGAAGGACTGGAAGCCGTCCCGTTCCGCCGTCTCGCGCATGATCGGGAAGAGCTCGGTAGTGAAGACCGCCGTCCATTCCTCCCGAGGAATATGCCGGATCTCGACTCCATCGCGCTGCGCCCTCCGGATGCTGTTGCGCGCGTTGGGCCTGAAGCTCTTCAGGAGCTCCGCCTCGGACATCGTCAGGTCGACGACGATCTCCCGCTCGTACCACCCGTGCTCGATCGGGCCCGTGGCCGGGAACTGCGGGGTCGCGACCTGCATGCGGACGTAGAGCGGCGCCACGGTGGCATCCTCGCGGAACTGCCGGCGCACCGTCTCCATGAGGACGCGCTCGGCTGCCGGGCTCCGGTCCCCGAACCATACGGGTCCGTTGACCACCACGACGGATTCACGCAGACGCCGCTTCACCAGGACGAAGCTCGCGGTGGCGATCACGGCTCCGCCGGCGTCCGAGTAGGCCCAGATGCCCAGCGCTGTGCGCCCGAGTGCCCGTTCGAACTCGATCCAGTCGGGAGTCTGCTCGAGGGGAATCGTCACGTCGGGGTGGGCTGCGGCAATCGCCTCGAAGCCACCGTCGTCGAGCCTGCTGTAGGTCAGAGCTGCTGCGCTCACTGGTCCTCCGCTGGTTCTGGGGCTGGGGCTGGTCGTCGCGCCGGTCGTGCCGACCAGCGCGGCACCGCGCCGGTCCTGCACGCATCGGACGCCGTGGTCAGCGTGTCGGTCCGTCCCCGGCGTGGTCCTGCCAGCCTAGTGGGAGTGCACGCCCTACCCGTACTGCCCGAGAGGTCCGGAGTCCGCAGCGGTCCACCGCCGCCCCGGAGCCCCGCTCCGCACCTGCTCGCGACGCACACGAGCGTCGCATGCGGGCGTCGCCGTCGCGAGCGCCGCCTTCAGGAGCGACGCCGTCCGGAGCACGGTCGTCCGGAGCGCGGTCCTGGCGATCAGGGCTGTGATCGAAGGCACCCCCGTGCGGGTCGTCGGCCCCGAACATCCGCACGGGATCCTGACCGGGGGCAAGAACATCCCGCACCACGATGCCCATGACCCAGGCCGTGGCGAGGATGTGCGCGAGCACCGCCCACGAGTACGTGCCCAGGCCGAGATTGTGTTCGGGAGCACCACCGCTCGTCTGCCCGCCCAGGTACAGCCAGACCGCCCACCAGTGGAGCACCTCGACCACCTGCCACCCGAGCACCACGTTCCAGCGCGGGACGGCGAGGGCGAGCAGGGGAATCAGCCAGAGCGCGTACTGGGGCGAGTAGACCTTGTTGCAGAGAATGAAGGCACCCACGATCAACAGGGCGAGCTGGGCGAATCGCGGACGTCGTCGTGCCCGCAGCGCGAGTACCGCGACGGCCAGGCAGGAGAGGGTGAACAGCACTGCAGCCGCCGTATTGATCGTCGCGGAGGACAGTGTTGCCGCACCCGCCCGGCGTGCCAGCGCGTTGTAGACGAACCAGCCCGAGGAGAACCCGGCGTCGCGTGTCTCGGAGAAGGTGAGGAAATACGTCCACGCCTCGCTATCGCGCAGCATGAAGGGGACATTGACCACGAGCCAGGCCCCCGCAGTACCTGCGACCGCCAGGACCAGTGGCCTGTACCGGCCGGTCCGGAGCGCCAGGACCAGGACTGCACCGAGCAGCAGCACCGGGTAGAGCTTCACGGCGGTCCCGAGTCCCCACAGGATTCCCGCGAGGACGGGACGCCTCCGTGCGAAGGCGAGCATGCCCGCCGTCGCGAGCAGGACGGCCCACAGATCCCAGTTGATGGTGCCCGAGACGATGATGACGGGGGCGATCGCGACGATCGCCGCGTCCCACGGTCGCCTACCGGCAAGGCGCAGCGTCGCCAGGACGGTCAGGAGCCACACCATCGCGATGAGGACACTGTTGACGTCGAAGTAGAGGAGCACCTTCCGGTCCGCTCCGGCATCCCCTGCGAGCACATCCACGAGGAACGCCGTCGCGGAGGCGAGCAGACCCAGCAGCACGGGATACTCGAACAGGGCACCGGGGGTGATGAAGGGGAGCACACCCTCACTGAAATCGCGGCTCCGGTACAGCTCCGCCCAGTCCGAATAGCATGCGCGGTAGAAATAGTCGGGCGACGACCAGCCCGTCACCCGGCACGGGTTCTTCACCACGACGGCGAGCACCGCCGCGCAGACGGTGAGGATGATCAGGACGCGCTCCACGGTGAACCAGCGCGGGGCTATGCGTCCGGGGTCGCTGTGACGACCCAGCGGGCCACCGGTCGCTTCGACCAGCGGACGAAGGAGAGGATCGGACCGGCTCGGCACTGCGATGCGGTGAGGCCCGCGGGAGCCAGGACCCATGACCATGGCTCGAGCCTAACGTCCTGACCGGACTCCGGCGGGGCTGTCGGTCCGCTGCTGGACCGAAGGCCACAGCGTACGCGCGGAATGATCGGGCTGCTGAACGCGCTGCGAACTGAACGTAGACTGGCACTTCCTGCCGTCCCGTCACATCGGGATGCCGGCGGGGGCATACTCAACTGGCTTTCGAGGAGAACTGTGGGACAGAACCCCATTCGCGTGGCAATCATTGGA
The DNA here is from genome assembly GCA_029257465.1 of Arthrobacter sp. Lineage (GTDB taxonomy): Bacteria > Actinomycetota > Actinomycetes > Actinomycetales > Micrococcaceae > Arthrobacter_D. The sequence goes on from JARIBG010000050.1 coordinate 7,562, forward strand.
GTCGGCAACTGCGCCGCGTCGCTGGTGCAGGGTGTGCACTACTACCGTGATGCAGATGCATCGGGCTCCATCCCCGGACTGATGCATGTCGAGTTCGGCAAGTACCACGTGGGTGACGTGGAGTTCGTCGCTGCGTTCGACGTCGACGGCAAGAAGGTGGGGCACGACCTCGCGGAAGCCATCGGTGCCAGCGAGAACAACACCATCAAGATCGCGGATGTGCCTCCCACCGGCGTGATCGTCCAGCGCGGGCACACGCTCGACGGCCTGGGCAAGTACTACCGCGAGACCATCCTCGAGTCCGACGAGGAGCCCGTCGACATCGTGGCGCAGCTCAAGGACTCGAGGGCCGATGTCCTGGTCTGCTATCTACCCGTGGGCTCGGAACATGCTGCGAAGTACTACGCGCAGTGCGCCATCGACGCCGGCGTCGCCTTCGTCAACGCCCTTCCCGTCTTCATCGCCGGCACGAAGGAGTGGGCTGACAAGTTCACCGAGGCCGGCATCCCGATCGTCGGCGACGACATCAAGAGCCAGATCGGCGCCACGATCACCCACCGTGTCATGGCGAAGCTGTTCGAGGATCGCGGCGTCACCCTGGACCGCACCTACCAGCTCAACGTCGGCGGCAACATGGACTTCAAGAACATGCTGGAGCGCGATCGCCTCGAATCCAAGAAGGTCTCGAAAACCCAGGCCGTGACCTCCAATGTGAAGGCCGACCTGCACGCCGACGACGTCCATATCGGCCCTTCGGACTACGTGGCCTGGCTCGACGACCGCAAGTGGGCCTTCGTGCGCCTCGAGGGCCGCAACTTCGGAGACGCACCGGTCTCCCTGGAGTACAAGCTCGAGGTATGGGACTCCCCGAACTCCGCCGGAGTCATCATCGACGCCATCCGTGCAGCGAAGATCGCCCTCGATCGCGGCATCGGCGGACCGATCCTCTCGGCCTCCAGCTACTTCATGAAGTCCCCGCCGGAGCAGTACGCGGACGACATCGCCCACGAGAAGGTCGAGGCCTTCATCCGCGGCGAGCTCGACCGCTAGGATCTGCGGACGGAGCCCGCGGCGCCCTTCTCGTCGACCGGCACTTCCGGGCGCGGGGAGGACGGCGAACCGTACCGCGCAATTGACCGGCTCGCCTGGGCCAGGGCGATGATCTTGAGAATGAGCTGGTTGTGGAGGTGCATGCCGAGCGCCGCCGTCAGGATGAAGTCCTCGATTCGCTCGCGCGCCTCCGTGATGCCGAGCTGAGCCTGCGCGATAGTGTCGGCGGCGCTTGCGTAGGCCCGGAGGATCTCGGGCTCCACCCCCACTCCCACCTCCCTCATGAGCAGGAGCTGCCGATCGACAGCCGTACGCGCCTGGCTGGATTCGTCCGGCCAGCCCATAGCGGAGATCAGCGCGTCGCCGTCGCCGGGGGCCTCTGTCTGGTCGTCGTGAAGACCGAGGACCACCGACTGCACAGTTGCCAGGAGCGCAAGTCGTCGTGGCAGGGAGTCCTCGGCGCCCTCTGCTGCGTCGATGATGCGCCTGATGTCGTCGAGCCCCAGTCCCACCTGCGAGCGCAGTTCCCTGATCAGACGGAGCCTGTGCAGGTGAGCATCCCCATAGCGGGACCTCGTCGGATTGATCGTCTCACCCGGCTGCAGCAGGCCGGTGCGCAGGTAGAACTTGACGCTGGCCGGACTCGTTCCAGATGCTTCGCTGAGTTGGGCAAGCCACATGTATACACCTCTCCTGTCGTTCGGGTCGGATAGTTCCCCTGGCAGAACTATCCAGATATCCAAATCAAGATAGTGGAACTATCTTATCTTCATGGACTGGACCCCGCTTCTTGCAACGCACGTCGTGGCCGCGCTGTACGCGCTGCTGCTCGGACCCATCAACATTCTCAGGAGGCGTCGTGATCGGGCGCATCGCATCCTCGGCCTCACCTGGGCGGCGTCGATGTACTACGTCTGTCTCAGCAGTTTCTGGATCATGTCCGCCGGGCACTACACCTGGCTGCACGGGCTCTCGGCGTTCACCATGGTCACGGTGACCCTGGGCATCCTCGGCGCCATGACGGGAAACACCCGTGGCCATGTGCTGAACATGGTGGGCAGCTACCTCGGACTGGTCGTCGCCTTCGGCTTCGCCGCTACGGTCCCGACGCGGGCGATCCCGAAACTCATCATGGGTGAACCGGCCACCGCTGCCTTCGCTGCAGCGCTGATCGCCGCCGGCGTGCTCGCCCTGTACCTGACGGTGAGGCCTGGGCGCCCTAGAACAGACCGACCGCGTGCCCGTCGGCGTCGACGTCCATCCGCAGCGCGGCGGGTTCCTTCGGCAGCCCCGGCATGGTCATCACGGCTCCCGTCTTCACGACGATGAATCCGGCCCCGGTCTTCGGGATGAGTTCCCTGACGTGGAGGTCGAACCCCGTCGGGGCTCCGAGCAGCGTCGGATCGTCCGAGAACGAGTACTGCGTCTTCGCCATGCACACCGGCAGCGCGTCCCAGCCGTTGGCTTTGATCTCCTCGAGTCGCCGCAGGGCGGCTGCGGAGAAGTCGACGTCGTCCGCCCCGTAGATTTCGCGGGCGATCGTGCGGATCTTGTCCTCGACGGGCAGCTCGAGCGGGTACAGGTATGAGAAGTCGACCGGCCGGTCGAGCGCTGCGAGGACCTTCGCCGCGAGGTCGTCGCCACCGGGTCCACCTCCGCCCTGACCCCACACATCGGCGACAGCGGCGTCGATCCCCTCACTCCGGCACCACCCGAGGAGCCAGTCGAGCTCCTCGAGCGTATCGGTGCCGAACGGATTGATGGCCACGACCGGCGAGAGGCCGAACTTCTCGATGTTCCGTACATGCCGGAGCAGATTCGCCGTTCCTGCGGCGACCGCTTCCACGTTCGGCGCAGCGAGCTCGGTCTTCGCGACGCCCCCGTGCATCTTCAGCGCGCGGATGGTGGCCACGATGACGACGGCGCCGGGTGCGAAGCCTGCAGCGCGAGCCTTGATGTCGAGGAACTTCTCGGCGCCGAGATCCGCCCCGAACCCTGCCTCGGTCACCACGATGTCCGCCAGCTGCCGGGCCGTGCGTGTCGCGATCACCGAGTTGCAGCCGTGGGCTATGTTGGCGAACGGTCCGCCGTGCACCAGCGCCGGGGTCCCCGCGATGGTCTGGACGAGATTCGGCTTGATGGCGTCCTTGAGCAGCAGGGTCAGGGCCCCCTCGACGCCGAGGTCGCGCACGGAAAGCGGGGTGCGCTCATAGGTATAGCCGAAGGTGATGGCGCCGAGCCGTTCCCTCAGGTCGTCGAGATCCTGTGCCAGGCAGAAGACCGCCATGACCTCGGAAGCCACCGTGATGTCGAACCCGTCCTGCCGGGGGGTTCCCTCCGTAGGACCGCCGAGGCCGATGACCACCTCCCGCAACGCCCTGTCGTTGACGTCGAGGACCCGCTTGAACGTGATGCGTCTCGGGTCGATGCCGAGGGCGTTGCCCTGGTGAATATGATTGTCGATCAGCGCGGCCAGGGCGTTGTTCGCCGCCGTGATGGCGTGGAAATCGCCTGTGAAATGCAGATTGATCTCGTCCATGGGCAGTACCTGGGAGTACCCGCCTCCCGTGGCACCGCCCTTCATGCCGAGCACCGGTCCGAGGGAGGGCTCACGAAGAGCGATCATGACCCGCCGACCCGCGCGGGCCAGGGAATCGGCCAGCCCCACGGTGCAGGTGGACTTACCCTCGCCGGCAGGGGTAGGACTCATCGCGCTGACGAGTACCACCTGGCCCAGGGCGCCGTCGTCCTCGGACAGGAGCCGCGGGTCGATCTTCGCCTTGAAGCGTCCGTGGAACTCGAGTGCCTCGCGCGGAATCCCCGCGGCGTCGGCGATGTCCTCGATGGGCCTGACCGCGGCGTCGCGGGCAATCTGAAGATCGCTCATGGGCCAAACCTATCAGCGGACAGGGCTCAGACCGGAGGCATCCCCGCCCGTGTCAGCACGTAATCGATCAGGGGCGCGTAGAGTCCCGGCACCACGTTGTCGTCGAGCGGCACCGCCACCTCGAGCTGACCCTGGGCCTCGGAGACGAACAGGCCGGGGTCGTTGCAGTCCGCGAATCCGATGGCAGGCAGCCCCGAACTCGCGGCCTGCCCGGCCCAGCCGTGATCGGCCACCACCAGCTCCGGTGGAGCGAGTCCGTCGTCGGCCAAGGTCTCCAGGGCCAGCCGCATCGGTGCAGGGAAGTGCGTGTGCATGAGGCCACCGTGCTGATGCCAGACGAGAACACCGAAGATCTGACGGATGTCGCCCTCCCCGAAGACACGGCCGCCGCGTACCGCCACCACGATGGCGCCCGCGGCGGCCGCCGAGCGGGCGAGGGCCGCGTGGACGGGCAGCAGGCCCGCCGGATGCCCCGTCGCGAAGAGGATCCGCTCCCCCCGGCGCACCGAGGCACCGAGGACGTCCGCGAACCGGTCGAGGGCCGCGATGCACTTGCCGGCGTCGATGGTGTCCTGGCCTCGGGTGTGCTCACGATCGGGGTTGATCCCCACCCGGTCATGCATGAGGTCGAAGACGTCGTCGTAGGTCCACGCGCGCGTTCGCGTGACACCGAACTCGAGATGCTCATTGCCCTCGAGGAAGAGGTGCATGTGCTTGAGGTTGTCCTGACGGGGTGTGGCGACGTCCCCGGTGATGCGGACGGAATCGAGGTACTCGGCCAGCTCGGTGGGATTCACCCGTCCATCCTAGGGCGCCGTGCGGAACCTACTGCGGGCTGCCGATCGGGAAGCGCTCGACGGCGGTCCGATAACTCTGCGCCGTCAGCAGTGCTGTGCGCTGCCAGCCGAACGCCAGGGCGTGACTGGCAGCACCCTCGCCGAGCGAGGCGCGCAGGGCCTCGTCGTCGTGAAGTCGCTCGAGGGCGCTCGCCCAGTCACCGGCGGAGTGGGAATCGACGAGGAGGCCGCTGCGTCCGTCGCTGATGGCCTGCGGCAGGCCCCCGACATTGGCCGCGACCACCGGTGTGCCGCAGGCCTGTGCCTCCAGTGCAACGAGCCCGAAGGACTCGCTGAAGGACGGCATCACGACTACATCCGCCGCCCGGAACCACTGGGCCAGATTCCTCGCCACGACGGGTGGGTAGAGGCGCACGGTTCCGCCGAGACCGGCGTCGTCGATCCGGGGCTGGAGCGCGAGTGCCTCGGATCCGCTCCCGGAACCGAGGATGCTGACGGTGAGGGCGATGTCGGGTCTGCGCGCCCGCAGTCGAGCTGCCGCCTCGACCAGGACCTGCGGACCCTTGAGTTTCTGGATCCTGCCGGCGAACACCACATGGAACTGCTCGGGGGGGAAGGCCAGGGTCGCTCGTGCTGCTTCCCGGTCTCCCGGATGGAACGTGGCGAGGTCCACACCCGGAGCGACGACGTCGATCCGGTCCGGATCGGCGTCGTAGAGGGTGACGAGCTCGGTGGCTTCGGTACTCGTATTCGCCAGGAGCCGTGTGGATCCGGCCACGATGGCCTGTTCGCCGGCAATCCTGTCCGCGGGTTCGGGCGAACTGATTCTTCTCATGCGCAGGTTCTTCACCCGGGCCATCGTGTGCATCGAGTGGACGAGCGGGAGGTCGAGTTGCCTGCTGAGGCTCAACCCCACGGCACCCGAGACCCAGTAGTGGGAGTGCAGCGCATCGAAGTGGCCACCCGCGAGGAGCCTGGCGGTGTCCGCGATGGCACCGGCGAAGGTGTCCGTGAGTCCGGGCAACGCTTCCTTCGGGATGGGCCAGGGGGGGCCGGCCTCGAGGTGATGCACCACCACACCCTCACCCAGTATCTCGCGGCGCGGGCGTCCCTCGCCGGACTCACGCGTGAAGATCTCGACGTCGATCCCGGCCTTCGCGAGTTCGAGGGCCGTGCTTCTGACGTAGACGTTCATTCCACCGGCGTCGCCCCTGCCCGGTTGCTCCAGGGGTGAGGAGTGGAGGGACAGCATGGCAACGCGCCTGACGCCGGTCACACCTCTCCCTTCCGACCGGCTGCGGGACGGGCGCCGGTCGATCAACCTCCTGACCCTACAACGCAGTGGTGACGGGTCTCATTCCAGTTTCGCACTGGTGCAGCAGGCCGTGACGGCTCCGGCCGTCGCCGGTCCGCGTAAGCCGCTGCGGGCGTGAGGACGGGCTAGAGATTCCAGTGCACGATCGCGGGTGTGCGCTTGTCCCAGCCGAGCGCACACACCGCCGCCGTACCCAGCACGAACCGGCGGCCCTCGATGCCCCCGAACTGCAGCCAGCGGGCGGCGACGACCCGCAGGAAATGGCCGTGTGCCACGAGCAGGGCGTTCTGTACGGGGGTAGCACCGGGATCACGGTCCGCAGGCGTACCGCATCCGGCCTGGACGCGGGCGATCACGCGGTCCGCCCGCTCCGAGACCTGATCCAGCGTCTCGCCGTTCGGGACGCCGTCGTTCCAGATCAGGTAGCCCGGGTTCTCCTCACGGACCAGGGCGCTGCTGCGGCCCTCGTTGTCGCCGTAGTCCCACTCATGCGCATAGGGCAGCACCTCGGCGTCGGGGAAGCCGGCGAGCTCCGCGGTGCGGAGGGCACGCTGCAGGGGTGAAGAGAGCACAAGATCGAAATCGACGCCGTCGAAGTTCCGGCGGGCGTCCAGGGCCTGCTGTTCCCCGTTCTCGGTGAGTGCGAGATCGGTGAGACCCGTGTACCGGCCATCCCTGGACCACTCCGTCTCACCATGCCGTAACAGCCACAGGCGGGGAAGGGGCGTCCCGGCCGGGGTCAGATCCGGTGCTGCTGCACCCGTCATGGGTCTCATCAGGTGCTCTCCTCGAATTCGGGCTGCTCGCTCCACCAGGAGCGGAGGATGGTCTCGGCGTGGGATCTGTCCTGCGGCCCGTGTTCCATGCGTTCCTCGAGCAGGAAGCGGTAGGCACGCCCCACCACGGGGCCCGGGGCGATCCCGAGCAGTGCCATGATCTGCTCGCCGTCGAGATCCGGGCGGATCGAGGCCAGTTCCTCCTGCTCGGCGAGCGCGCTGATCCGCGCCTGGAGATCATCGTAGGCGAAGGCCAGCCGTTCGGCCTTGCGCCGGTTCCGGGTGGTGACGTCGGAGCGGGTGAGGCGATGCAGCCGCTCGAGGAGGGGGCCGGCGTCGCTCACGTACCGCCGCACGGCCGAGTCGCTCCAGCCCGCTTCGCCGTAGCCGTAGAAGCGCATGTGCAGTTCCACCAGGCGCGCCACGGCCTTGACGGTGTCGTTGTCGAACCGCAGGGCTCGTAGCCGCTTCGTGGCCAGCTTGGCTCCGACGGCGTCGTGGTGGCGGAAGCTCACCGCCCCTCCTGGCTCGAACTTCCGCGTCGCGGGTTTTCCGATGTCGTGGAGAAGGGCAGCGAGGCGCAGGACGACGTCGGGCCGGGGAACGGGGCCGTCCTCGTCCGTCTCGAGCTCGCAGGCCTGTCGCAGCACGGTCAGCGAGTGCTGGTAGACGTCCTTGTGCCGATGATGCTCATCCGTCTCGAGGCGGAGGGCAGCGACCTCGGGCAGCACGTGATCGGCAAGGCCCGTGGTCACCATGAGGTCCATCCCGGCATCGGGCGCCTTTCCGCATATGAGTTTCACCAGCTCGTCGCGCACGCGTTCGGCGGAGATGATGGAGATGCGCCCGGCCATGTCCGTCATGGCCTCCGACACCTCGGGTGCCACGTCCACGCCCAGCTGGGACACGAAGCGCGCGGCACGCATCATGCGCAGCGGGTCGTCGGAAAACGACGACGACGGCGTTCCCGGGGTCCGCAGGATGCCCGCGTGAAGATCACGCACGCCCCCGAACAGGTCGACGAGCTCGAGGGACGGCAGCCTGAGTGCCATCGCGTTGATCGTGAAATCCCGGCGCAGCAGATCGTCGTCGAGATTCGTCCCGAAGGCGACCGTCGGCTTCCTCGATCCGGGATCGTAGGCTTCCGCGCGATAGGTGGTGATCTCGATCTGGTAGCCGTCCCGGCGGAGACCGATCGTTCCGAAAGCACGCCCGATCTCCCAGTACGCGTCCGCCCACCGCTTGATGACGGCGATGATCTGGTCCGGATCGGCGTCCGTGGTGAAATCGAGATCCGGGGACACCCTGCCGAGGAAGAGGTCCCGGACCGGACCGCCGACGAGTGAGAGGTCGTGGCCGGCGACGTCGAAGAGCTCCCCGACCTCGAGGACAACGGGAGGGAGGGAAGCGGTGAGCGAGGACGTGTCCGGGAGGCGCGACATAGTTCCTCAAGGGTGCCAGATCGGGGGCGTTTTCCCACAGCGGCCCCCGCGCCCACAGGGGGTGGAACAGCACCGAACGGGTCACGCGGACCGGGCCGCGCCTCCACCGGCATTCAAAGATCGTTAGAGTGGTCTGCATGGACCGACCCGTTCCGAGTGCACCGAAACGCACCCCGTTGACAGTGTCAATGGGAACCACGGGCATGCCTGCAGTCCACCAACTGCCCACGGTGGAGGAGATATCCTCCGGGGGGGTCGTCATCGACGCGTCGAAGGACACACTCGACGTGGCCATCATCGCCCGCCTGAACCGCGGGGGCCGGCTGGAGTGGTGTCTGCCCAAGGGTCATCCCGAGGGCGCCGAGAACAACGAGGCCGCAGCCGTCCGGGAGATCGCCGAGGAAACCGGGATAGAGGGCAGGATCGTCTCCCCGCTCGGGAGCATCGACTACTGGTTCACCGTCAGTGGTCACCGTGTCCACAAGACCGTGCATCATTTCCTGTTGATAGCGACCGGTGGACAGCTCACCATCGAGAACGATCCCGACCACGAGGCGGTCGACGTCGCATGGGTTCCCCTGCAGGAACTCGGTCGGCGCCTGTCCTTCCCCAATGAACGCCGTATCGCCGATCTGGCCCGCGAGGCGCTGCCGCACCATCTCTGACGCCGCTGAACCGTCTACGGTGCGCGGCGGGAACGCTCCCGGGTGAGACGATAGGGAGCGTGTCCGACACGAATACAGCGTCGCTTCCCCTCGAGGACAGCGCACCGGCGAAGCGCCCTGATCCCTCAGCTCCCCGAAGTGGCTCCACCGCGCGATCGAGCGCCATCATGGCCGCCGGTACCCTCGTCTCCCGGCTCCTCGGGCTCGTCCGGGTAGCGCTGCTGGCCACGGCGATCGGCGCTGCGGGCCAGGTCTCGGACCTCTTCACCTCGGCGAACAATCTGCCGAACTTCCTCTATCTGATGCTCGCCGGCGGTGTCTTCAACGCGGTCCTGGTACCCCAGATCATCCGTGCCAGCCGGCAGGCCGATCGCGGCGCGGACTACGTGAGCAGGCTGCTCACGCTCGCCGCCGTCGTCCTGCTCGTCCTCACGGTGCTCGTGACGCTCGCCGCACCGATCATCGTCGATGTGACCACGAGTTTCACCGGTGCCAGATTCGCGCTGACCACGGTGTTCGCCTACTGGTGCCTCCCGCAGATCTTCTTCTACGGCATGTACGCGGTAACCGGGCAGATCCTGAACGCCAACGGCTCCTTCGGCCCGTACATGTGGGCCCCGGTGGCCAACAACATCGTGTCGATCGGTTTCCTCGTGGCCTTCATCGCGCTCATGGGAACCGAGCAGGTGGAACGGCACAGTCCCGACTCCTGGACCTTCGAGCAGACCCTGCTGCTGGCCGGCGGCACCACGCTCGGCATCATCATCCAGGCGCTGGTGCTGATCGTTCCGCTCAAGCACCTGAATCTTGGTCTCCGGCCGAAGTTCGGCCTCCGCGGCTCAGGGCTGGGACGGACCGGGAAGCTGGCCTCCGTCACGATCGTGACCATGCTCGTGGGTAACGGCCTCTACCTCGTGAATCTGAAGGTCGCCACGATTGCCGGTGATGCCCGGGAGGCGCTCCTCGCCCAGAATCCTCCGGTCGAGATCGCGGGTCTGACCAACCTCGAGTTCGGCATCATGCTGTATCAGCTGCCGCACGCGGTGATCGCGCTCTCCCTGGCCACGGTGATGTTCAACCAGCTCTCCTCCGCCCACGCCGACAACGATCTGCCGTCCGTCCGGGCCACCCTGTCCCACGGCCTGCGCATCATCGGCGTCGCGACGGTCTTCGGAGCGGCGGCACTGCTCACCTTCGCGGGTCCGCTGGGCATGCTGTTCAGCGAATCGGCGGAGGTCGCGGCCATCAACGGTGTGATCATCGCGATCCTCGCCGTGGGAGCCCCCTTCCTCAGCGCCAACTTCTTCCTCACCCGGGTGTTCTACGCGAGCGAGGACGTCAAGACACCGCTGAAGATCCAGCTGATCCTCTCCGTCATCGGGGTGGCTCTCGCACTCGTGGCCGGAACCTTCGAGCCCCGGCTCATCGTGCCGATGCTCGCCGTCGCCTACTCGGTCGGCAACGTGATCGCCGTCGTCGTCAGCCATGTATTCCTGACCCGGGCCATCGGACCCTACGGCGCAGGTCACGTCTTCGACGTCCACGTGCGGCTGATCCTCGCCGGTATCACCGCAGCCGTCGTGGGAACCGTCCTCTGCTGGGGATTCGGCGGGTACGACGTCGCAGGGTTCCTCTGGCAGTCCAAACTCAACGCCATCGTCGTGCTCGCGCTCGGTGGGATCACCATGGCACTCGTCTATCTGCTCATGCTCAAGGTCCTCAGGGTGACCGAGCTCAGAGATTTCATCGCGCCGCTCCTGGGCCGCTTCCGTCGGAACGACGCGTGAGCTGCAGATCCGGGTGACGGACAGGCAGACCGGTAGCATGGGTGAAAATCAGCAGGGCAGGGCCGGGAGGAACACGTGCAGGAAACAGTAGACGTCGGTTCGGTACTGGGCGGCCGCTACAGGGTGACCGCCCATATTCTGGCATCTACTCAGCAGGATCTCGTGCTCGACGGCGTGGACCAGGTGCTGAACCGGCCCGTCAGCATCCTCGTCGCATCGGAGGCCAACGCCGGCAAGGTAGCTGCCGGCGCCCGCGACCTGGCAACGGGGGACAGGGACGAGAACATCCAGGTCCTCGACCTGCTGACCACGGAGGGCGCCACCTCCCTGGTCACCAATCGCACCTCCGCGGCGAACCTGCTGAAGCTCATCGTGCAGCCGGATGCGCCGGTAGCCGACGAGCCCTTCGTCGAGCCCTTCTTCACCGACACACTCGGACTTGAGATCTTCGGAACACCCCGCTCCACGGAACCGGAGACCTACGGTCACGACGATACCGAGGACGACGAGTACGACTACGACGATGAGAGAGGATCACGGTGGTCCGGGCTGGCCGGACTGAGACGACGCTTCAGCCGCCGACCGGAGGACGAGCACGACGACGCCCCCGGCCTTCCACCGGTCGAGGCCGCGCCGCCCACCGATTCCCGTCCGACCTCCCACCTCGTCCCCCCGCCCCCGACCAGTCGGCCGACCGCCTACCGTAGTCTCCCGGACGAGCCTCCGGTCCCGGAGGCTGCCGCGGCCGCAGCCGTCGGATCCAGCATCGTGCCGCCACCCGACCAGGAGGCCTCCCGCTTCCCCTTCTTCGCCGATCAGGATGACGAGCCCGACACCAGCGATGCCGATACCTACTCCGACGACCAGGATGAGAACCGGGATGAGGACACCCGTGGTGGCGGATTCACGCGTGTCCTCCTGGGAGCGGTCCTGAGTGTCATCCTCGTGATCGCCGTCGTCCTCGTCGCCACGCAGTTGAGCTCCCTCTTCCGTGGGACCGAGACCGCAGCCGAGCAAGCGGAGCAGGCCACCAGTGCCCCGACGGACCAGGCCCCGACGACTACCCCTCCGAGCGCACCCGCCGATCCCGGACCCGAGGTGGTGGAGCCCGTCATCGCCGGAATCACTCGCGTGGTCCCTGACAATCCCGCTCTCGATGCAGGCAACGATGCGAATCTTCCTCTCATCATCGACGGTGATCCAGCGACGTTCTGGGGTAATCAGGTGTACGCGAGTGATGCTTTCGGCGGCCTCGCATCGAATCTGGCACTCGTCGTCGAGCTCAAGGACGAGTCCGGTATTTCCGAGGTCACCATCGACCAGCTCAACGGGTCCGGCGGTAGCTTCACTGTTCTCGTGAACGACGAGCCCACGCTCGACGGCGCGGAGGAGATCGCCCAGGGCAGTTTCACCTCCCCCACCGTCACTCTTCCCATCCCTGCCGGAACAGACGGCCCGCCGACCGGACGCTACGTGATCGTGAATTTCACACAGCTTCCCCGGCTCTCCGATATTCAGGCACAGTTTCCCTTCGGCCTGAGGATCGCCGAGATCGGGATCGCCTGACGGCGCCGACCCTGTACCACAAGGTCTGTGCCCGATGGAATAATCGTCGTCTCTGGTGGGTTCTGACTAGTGTCCCCGGAGATGGCCGGCTCGGCCGGCTCGGTTGATGGAAAAGACAGAAAGGTCTTTCGAGAACGTGATTACGCATACCGATGTTCAGCTTGATCCGCCCACGGCGGAAGCCCCAGGCGGCGAATCCAAGATCCACGACGTGATCATCGTCGGGTCAGGTCCTTCGGGCTACACGGCAGCCGTCTACACCGCCCGAGCCAACCTGAAGCCCGTCATGATCGCCAGCTCGGTCAAAGCCGGTGGAGAGCTCATGAACACTACCGACGTCGAGAACTTCCCCGGTTTCCCCGAGGGCGTCATGGGTCCGGATCTCATGGATCAGTTCGAGCAGCAGGCCCGTCGTTTCGGCACGGAAATCCTGTTCGAGGACGTCGTATCGGCGGATCTCGAGGGCGAGATCAAGAGGCTCACCCTTGCCACAGGTGACGAGTACCTCGCCCGTGCCGTGATCATCTCCACGGGTTCCGAGTACCGCGAGATCGGCCTCGAGAACGAGAAGCGTCTTTCCGGCCACGGCGTGAGCTGGTGTGCGACCTGCGACGGATTCTTCTTCCGGAACCAGGACATCGCTGTTGTCGGAGGCGGGGACTCCGCCATGGAGGAGGCCCTCTTCCTGACCAAGTTCGCGCGTTCCGTGACCGTGATACATCGCCGGGACTCACTCCGGGCGTCCAAGATCATGCAGGACCGCGCTTTCTCGCATGAGAAGATCAACTTCCTGTGGAATTCGGCGGTCACCGAGATCCATGGAGGTGACAAGGTCACGGGATTGACGGTAGAGAGCACGATCGATGGGTCTACCAGCCAGATCGAGGTAAGTGGAGTGTTCGTTGCCATTGGCAACGATCCCAGGGTCGATCTCGTCCGTGATCAGCTGGAACTCACCACAGAGGGCACCATCGCCGTCAACGGCCGGACCTCGAAGACCTCCCTTCCAGGTGTATTCGCGGCCGGTGATGTCATCGACCCGACCTACCGGCAGGCCATCACGGCAGCCGGAAGTGGTTGCGTCGCC
>JARIBG010000064.1 GCA_029257465.1 Arthrobacter sp.
CGGTGGATGCCGCGACCCACGTAGGAGAACACCGACCCGGCGAGCGGGATCGCCTTGGCCATCTGACCGTAGGCGAGCGCGGTGAACAGCATCGCGACGAGCCCGATCAGGTAGACTAGGGGCACCATGCCCTCGGATGCGTTGTAGACGGTGCCGAAGATGGCCCAGGGGGCGATGGGCACCATGAAGATGAGTCCGTAGATGAGCAGATCCACGGTGGAGACGGAGCGCTTGAGTTCCTGTTTGTAGCCGTAGGCTTCCAGTTCCTGCTGGGCGGTGGACTCCTGGGCGGAGCGCGATGTGGCCATGGTGATCTTTCCGGTTGGGGGTGGCACCATCATTGCGCGCAAATGGTCTCATGCCAAGACCTTTTACGAGAGTTCGTCGTCTAGCATGGGGAGATGTCTAGCCCGGAGTTCTCACCCGTGCAGGACGCTCGTCTTGGCCCGGACCACCTGGTGAGCCCGGCAGCAGCTGTGGCACCGCTCGCGTCACCCCTTCGTGCGGCTAATCCCGGACCCTCCCGCGGGGACGAGATCACCGATCGCCTCATCACGGCGGTCGCGGTCGGTGAGTATCTTCCCGGTTCCCGGCTTCCCTCCGAACGGGAGCTCGCCGCGGCCCTGCAGGTGGGCCGCACCACGGTGCGGGAGGCGATCTCGCGACTGGTCGACGCCGGGCTGCTGGTGACGCAGCGGGGCCGCACGGGCGGGTCCTTCGTCAGCAGTCAGTGGGAGGACTCCTCACGGGACGCGGTCCGTCGGACACTGCAGGCCAGGTGGGCGTCGATCAGGGAGCTGAGCGAGGCACTCTCCCTCCTGCACGGGGCGGTGGCGCGGGCCGCGGCGACGAACCACACGGCGGCCGACGTCGACCTCCTGGCGCAGCGTCTGGCCGCGTTCCGCGCGGCAGACTCCGGACATCCGTCGCAGCAGGCGGACGCCGCCCTGCATGCCGCCATCAGTGCTGCCGCTCACAATGCCACGCTCGCCACCATCCTGGCCGAGCTGGAGCGCCGCCTGAGCGTGGCCTCGCCCGCTCATCCCTGGGGCCCGGTGGACCGGATGGCGGCGATGGAGGCGCGCTCGCTGGCCGATCACGAGACGCTGATCCACGCGATCTGCACGGGGGACGCAACCATCGCGGAGGACGTGGCCCGGCGCCATGTCCGGATAGATCTGGAGATCATGGAAGAGGCCCTCGGACGGCTGCTGCCACAGGGGTGATGCCGGCCGTCGCATCGATCTGATGATGCAGAAGCGGGAGCGGCCGAGTGGCCGCCCCCGCGTAACCACCAGACGTCAGGCTGCGGCGGGAACGGCGCTCGAGAGCTTGCCGTCCACCATGTTCACCGAGCCGTGCATCCGGGGGAGGTGGACGAGGTCATGAGTGACGAGCAGGGTCGAGGTGTTCAGCTCACTCGTGAGTTGCAGGATCAGCTCGATGATGCTCGCTCCGCGCTCCTGATCCAGCGCACTGGTGGGCTCGTCGACCAGGAGGGCGCTCGGGTCGTTCATGAGTGCCCGGGCAATGTTCACGCGCTGGCGCTGACCCCCGGAGAGCTGGTGGGGCCGCTTGTCGGCCTGGTCGCCCATCCCGACGGCGTCGAGGAGCGTCGCCGCACGCGCCGAGGCCGCTGCCCGGTGCTTCCTGCTGTTGGGAGCCCCGAGCTCGTTCATCACGGCCAGCTGTTCCTTCGCGGTCAGTGACGGAATGAGGTTGGACTGCTGGAAGACGATGCCGATCTTCGAGCGGCGAAGATCGGTGGCCTCCGCGGGATCCATGGTCGCCGTGTTGACGTCGTCGATCATCACGCGGCCCGAATCCGGGCGGATCAGCGTGGCGGCGACGGCGAGGAGACTGGACTTCCCGGAGCCGCTGGGACCGGTGATACCGGTGACCGTGCCTGGGTGGGCGGTGAGGGATACGTGGTCGACGGCGGTGATGCGGCTCTCGCCGTCGGGGAAGGTGAGGGTGACGTCATCGAGGTGGATCATCGGTTGCTCCCGAGTGCTGTGAGGGGGTCTGCGGAGGTGACGGACCGGAGTGCGAAGGCGGCTCCGGCCAGGCCCAGCGCGATCATGATCGCGGCGGGCAGAAGCGTGGTGAGGGGACTGAGGATGAAGGGCAGTGCCGACCCGAGGAGAAGGCCGAGGAGCACCACGATGCCCAGGCCGATCCCGATCCCGATGACCAGCACCACGAGCGCCTGACCGAGCGCATCGCGCACCAGTGACCTGGTGCTCGCGCCGAGGGCTTTCAGGACGGCGACATCGCCCTTGCGCTGCATGGTCCAGACCGTGAAGAACGCGCCGATGACCAGACCCGAGATGCCGAACAGCATGGCGACCATGAGCAGGAGTGATCCGATCTCCGACGTGAAGGCACTCAGGGCCATCAGCGACCCGAGGGTGCCCTCCGAGACAGTCGCTTGAGCGGCATCGGCTGCCTCCCAGTCGGGGGAGCCGGTGACGGTGAGGACGGTGGCGAACGTGTCCGGGTTGCCCGTCGCGTCGGAGTAGGACTGCCAATCGCCGAGGGTCATCTGGACCACCGTGGTGTGGCTGTACCAGCGCTCACCGTCGATCTTCTCCACGGTGTAGGTGGTGCCGGCGATGTCCACCTCCGCACCGACGCCGACATCGAGGTCCTCGGCTGCGGTCTCGGACAGGCTCAGGAGGCCGTCGCGTGACGGGGAGATCGACTCGAACCCGGGCGTGACGCCGAAGACGGCGATCGCTGCACGGTTGTCACCGGACTCGGCGCTGGTCTGGCTGATGCCGATCGGCTGCGCCGAGGACACCCCGTCCGTAGCGGCCCAACCCTCGGCCTGGTCCTTCGTGATCCTGGAATCGGCGAAGGTGGGACTCTCCTGGCCGCCGGACGGAGTGGAGAAGACCACGCGGTCGCCGGGCAGGTCGAGGACGGCCGAGATGTTCTGATTGGCGAGCCCGCCGGTCAGACCGCTGAGGAAGCCGACGAGGACGGTGATGAGGCCGACGACGGCCCCGATGAGGACGAAGCGACCCCGGGCGAAGCGCAGATCGCGTAACGCGACGAACATGGTGTTTTCCTTTCATGTCACCGGAGGAGATGACACACCCAACTCTGCCAATCAGCGCTGTTCGGAACATCGGCCACCGGAACGTCTTTCCGGCACCGAACGGAGGGTCCGGGAGTCGTCCTTTCGGAGGATGGGTGCTGTGTGCCGGTCGCGTAGCATTCAGCCCATGGCCCCTACTGCACTGACCCCGGTCTTCGTGGGCCTTCGCACAGGGCTTCATGTGCTGTTCACTCTCCTCGCCGTCGTCGTGATCGTCCGCGCCGTGGTGCGCCCCGGCGAGTACAGCGGCGTCGTCATCCTCCTCTCCGCCGTCCTCGTCGTGGTCTATGCAGCTGGGGCGTTCCTGCCCCGCGGCCGCGGTGCCCGGGCAGCAGCTGTACGCTCCGCATGGGTGGGCGCTCTCACCCTCGGCTGGATCTGCCTGCTCGTGCTGACGCCGGACGCGGCCTATCTGGTGTTCGCCCTGTTCTTCCTCTACCTGCACGTGCTGGGCCGGTGGTGGGGCTCGGCCGCGATTCTGGTCTCGACGGCCGTGGCGATCACGGGACTGGCGCTCCACACCGGCTGGACGGTGGGCGGCGTCGTCGGCCCCACCGTCGGCGCGGGCGTGGCACTGTTGATCGGGCTGGGATACGAGGCGCTGGCCCGCGAGGCGGAGCAGCGCGAAGCACTCGTGCGCGAACTGCTCGCCACCCGCGACCAGCTCGCGGTGACGGAGCACGAGTCCGGGGTCCTCGCCGAGCGCGGCCGGCTGGCACGCGAGATCCACGACACCGTGGCGCAGGGACTCTCGAGCATCCAGCTGCTGCTGCATGCGGCTGAGCGCGCCGATGCCGACCGGCCCGGCGTCGAGCACATCCGCTTGGCGCGGGAGACGGCGGCCGCCGGTCTCGCCGACACGCGGCGTTTCATCCGCGAACTCACGCCGCCCGAACTCGACGACCAGGGGCTCGGGGGAGCACTCCGTCGCCTCGCCGGGACACAGTGGGCGGCGCAGGGACTCCAGGTGCGGGTGCGCGTCTCCGACACGGTGATCCTGCCGATGCAGCTGCAGACGGCGCTGCTGCGTATTGCGCAGGGAGCGGTGGCCAACGTGATCCAGCACGCACGCGCCTCCACCGTCACGATCACCCTCGATGCCGATCAGCACGACCTGCGCTTCACGGTCGCCGACGACGGAGAGGGCTTCGATCCGCAGGTCACGACGGCGATCGACGGCGGGACGACGGACTCGTTCGGTCTCCGGGCCACCCAGGAGCGCGTGCAGCAGCTCGGCGGCTCGCTGACCATCGACGCCGCGCCGGGCCGCGGCACCACGCTCGCCGTCACACTGTCCCCGGGGGAGGCAGCATGATCCGGGTAGTCATCGCCGACGACCACCCCATCGTCCGGGCAGGGCTCAAGGCGCTGTTCAGTATCGAGCCGGACATCGACGTCGTCGCCGAGGCCGCCACACCGCGAGAAGCACTCGAAGCGTCCGTCCGCGAGAATCCCGACGTCGTGCTCATGGATCTGCAGTTCGGCAGTGGCGAGACGACCACGGGGGCCGGTGCCACGCGCAGCATCCGGGCCCTCGATGCGGCCCCCTACGTGCTGGTGCTGACCAACTACGACTCCGACGCCGACATCCTCGGTGCCGTCGAGGCCGGTGCGAGCGGTTATCTCCTCAAGGACGCGCCTCCCCATGAGCTGATCAATGCCGTCCGGGCGGCAGCAGCGGGTGAGAGCGCGCTGGCCCCGGTGATCGCCTCCCGGCTCATGGACCGCATGCGGGAGCCACGGGTCAATCTCAGCTCCCGCGAGATCGAGGTGCTCGAGCAGGTCGGGGCAGGACGCACCAACCAGGAGATCGCGGGCACCCTGTTCATCAGCGAGACCACCGTGAAGTCGCACCTGGCGCACATCTTCTCGAAGCTCGATGTGGCTTCACGCACCGCTGCCGTCTCCGTTGCGCGGCAGCAGGGAATTCTGCGCTGACCTG
>JARIBG010000065.1 GCA_029257465.1 Arthrobacter sp.
GCCATGGGGGTGATGCCGATCCCGGCGCTCGCGAAGACCACGGGCCGGTCGGTGTAACTCATCACCACGTCTCCTGCCGGCACGGAGAGGGTGAGCTCGTCGCCGACGGAGACGGTGTCGTGCAGCAGATTGGACACCTCGCCGTCGGGCGTCGTCAGCCCATGGACACGCTTGACCGCGAAGGTGCGGTGGTGGCCGTCGTCGGCGCGGGTGAGGCTGTACTGGCGCGGCTGGTGCACGCCGTCGGGCATGAGTACCTTGAGGGTCACGTACTGTCCGGGCAGGGACGGCTTGACGTCGCGCTCGTCCGTGCGCTCGACGACGAACGTGACGACGTCGTCCGTCTCCTGGATCCTCTCGCTCACCCGCCAGGTACGCCAGATGGCGTCTGGTGCGAGATTCAGCGCCTGGTACATGGCACGTTCCTGATTGATGAGCACGTTGGCCATGAGCCAGTAGACCTCGTCCCAGGCTGCGGCGACCTCCTCCGTCACGGCATCGCCGAGAACGTCGACGATGGCCCACATCAGATGATCGTGGACGATCTGGTACTGGTCGGCCCGAAGCCCCAGTGAGACGTGCTTGTGGGCGATCCGGTCGAGCATCCGGTCCGGCAGCTCATCGGGCTTGTTGACGAGGAAGCTCGCGAAAGCAGCCACGGAACCGGCGAGGGCCTGCTGCTGGCGCCCATCGGCCTGATTACCCCGGTTGAACAGGCCGTCCATCAGCTCAGGCCGCTCGTCGAACATGTGCGCGTAGAAGCGCTGGGCGATCTCCGTGATGTTCTCACCGACCACGGGCAGAGTGGCCTGGACGACTGGGCGGGATAGATCGGAAAGCATGGGCGGGCTCCTTCGCTGCCGGCGTCCGGCCCGGGCGAAGTCATCAGGCGTAGGTGCCGTCCAGCCCGGAACCGGAACTGGTATGCCTCCATCGTAGGTGTTTTCTACAGCGTGTAGAAAATGCGCGCAGGGTCAGAGGGGCCGCGCCATCCGGTGGAGGAGACTGTCGCGGACCATGGGCCATTCGTGCTCGAGGATCGAATACACGGCGGTATCGCGCAGGGTGCCGTTCTTCGTGCGTGAATGGCTCCGCAGCACGCCGTCCTGCTTCGCGCCGAGCCGCAGGATCGCTTCGCGCGACTGATGGTTGAGCCAGTGCGTGCGGAACTCCACGGCCGGGCAGCCGAACACCTCGAAGGCGTGCCGCAGCAGGAGATATTTGGATTCGGTGTTGGTGCCCGAGCGTTGAGCCGACGCCGCGTTCCACGTGGATCCGATCTCTACCCGCGGGGTGTCCTGATCGATGTTCATGTACGTGGTCATGCCGATGATCGCCCCGTCCTCGCCGGTCGCCGGGTCGATCCTGCGCGTGGTGAACGGGAGCATCGAGCCCTCGTCCTGCAGCGCAAGACGCCGTTCGATCTCCCTGCCCATCCCCTCGGGCGTGGGAACCGAGGTGTACCAGAGATTCCAGAGCTCACCGTCACAGGACGCCGCCACCAGAGCGTCGTGGTGCTCGGGCGCGAGGGGTTCGAGTACCACGCGGGTACCGCGGAGAGTGGTGGGCAGCAGCCTCATGGACCGACACTATCCGGGAACTGTGCCCCCAGCGCGGACAGGACGCCGCGGGCCTTGACGCGCACTTCGTCCCACTCCTCCGCCGGATCGGAATCAGCGGTGATCGCCCCTCCGACGCCGAGGCTGAGGTGCGTGCCGCCGTCGTCCGCCGTGGCGTCCTGCAGCACGAGGGTGCGGATCACGACGGCGAGATCCGTGGCTCCCGTGAGGCTGAAGTAGCCGGCCGCGCCCGAGTAGGGGCCCCGTGGACTGCGCTCCAGGCGGTCGAGGATCGCCATGGTGCTGATCTTGGGTGCGCCGGTCATGGACCCCGCAGGGAAGGCCGAGGCGATGACCGCGGTTCGAGGGCGTCCAGGGCGCAGGCGCGCATTTATCGTGCTCACCATCTGATGCACGGTCGCGTAGGTCTCGATGTCGCACAGGCGGGACACGGTCACGGACCCCGGGACCGCGTGGTGCGAGAGATCGTTGCGGAGCAGATCCACGATCATGATGTTCTCCGCGTGGTCCTTCGCCGAGGTCCTGAGCTCCTCCCGCAGCGCGGCGTCCTCCACTGGATCGGCCGAGCGCCCGCGCGTCCCCTTGATCGGCTCGGCGCGGAGATTCCCGCTGCCGTCCAGTCTCAGGAAGCGCTCCGGCGAGGTGCTGGCGACGGTGAATCCGGGGAACCGGAGGAAGTGGGCGAACGGCGCGGGGCTGGCAGCGCGCAGCCGCAGATACACGCTCAGGGGATCGAGTCGCCCGGTGTGAGCTGTGAGCGAGGTGGTCAGGCACACCTCGTAGGTGTTGCCCTCGGTGATCTCCGCCTGCGCATCACGGACCTTGTCGAGGTACTCGGCGCGCGAGTCGCGCGGGGTGAAGCGCGGCACCGGAAGCGCGGGCGGGCACGACGGCGGCAGCACGGCACCTGCGGCGTCGCTCGCGCAGGTCGTGTCCTCGGGGCCACCCGCGCCCGCACCAGCCCACTGAACGACCCCGGCCGAGTCCATGATCCCGCCCGCTCCGCAGGCCGCCTCCACCGCGACCCGCGCGTCGTTGAGCCAGGCATCGCGGTCCGGATCAGCATTGCCGTCTGAGAGGGTCAGCAGGAACACGGCGCCCTCGGCGTGATCCACGACCACGGCGCGTCCCGCGAAGAGCAGTGCGGCGTCGGGCAACTCGGCGTCGGGCAACTCGGCAGCGGGCAGGTGACCGCCGGAGTCGGAACGAACATCGGCGCCGCCGGTCTCGCGCTTGAGTTCGTACCCGAGATAGCCGAGCCAACCCAGCGCGAACTCGCAGGCGAAGCCCTCGGGGCGCCGCACGGCGTGCCTGCCCCAGACGTCGTCGAGCCAGCGGAAGAATGGCTCGCGGATGCGTATGGTCACGGCGCCGGCGCTGATCTGCGTGACTCCGCCGCTGTGCAGTGCCTGCTGGCCGAAGGAGCCATCGGCGTCGGCCATGATGGTGAATCTGCCGCGGGAGTCCAAAGCCGGGGTGGTGCGAGAGGCGTCCGAGCTGTCGAGCCACACGGCTGCGGCACTGGCTCCGTACAGCCCGGAGAACAGCGCAGGTGTGTTCGGCACGGCGTCGAGGCGCTCGCACTGCACCGTCAGTCCGCGCCGATCCGCCCGCTCCGGTGCCAGCAGCACGGCGCAGGACGGCAGCGCCGTCAGGGCGCGGTGCACGGCAGCCGGCGAGGACGCGCCGCTGTGCCCCTGCACGACGACGTCGGCCGCTGCTGCGGGATCGTCCCCGGCGAGCCAGCGGTCCTCCTGATCGGCCCACCGCTGCCAGAAGGGGGCGTACGCGTCGCCGTCACGCTCGATGGCTGTGCGTCGTCGTGTCTGCGGGTCGGCGTCGACCCAGATCACGGCGTCGAGCAGTGGACGTGCCAGGGCCGCGGCAGCACCGACGCCCTCGAGCAGGACGATCTCCGCCGCCGCCGTGGTGCGCCGGTCGCCGTCCTCGCCCCGCTCCCAGTCCCATGCACTCCAGGTTGCGGGACGCCCGGTCCGCAGCGGTTCCAGGACGTGGTGCACGTAGCGAGCCACACCGTCGTCGAGCCCGTCCCAGCCGGGGTAGATGTCCTCGAGATGGAAGACGGCCACGCTGTGGTGCTCGCGCAGGAGGGCGGCGAGTTCGAGGGCGAGCGTCGTCTTCCCGGCACCCGAGCGTCCGTCGACGGCGATCAGGAGGTGCACGTCGGGTGGCATGGCTCAGGCCAGGGCGAGGACGGCGCCGACGCCCACGAACAGTGAGCCGAACGTGCGGTTGAGGACGCGCTGGCCGGCCTCGTCGCGGGTGAAGCGCCGGAAGGAGCGTGCCGTGCCGGCGTAGAAGAACCACATGACGAGCACGTCGATGACCACCACCGTCGCGGCCAGCACGCCGTACTGGCTCAGGAGAGGTTCTTCCGGCCTGATGAACTGGGGGATCAGGGCCAGGAAGAACACGATGGCCTTCGGGTTCAGCAGATTCACCCAGATGCCACGGCGGAACATCGACAGGGCGCCCTCGCTGCCGTGCAGCGCCCGGATATCGCTGCGCTCGGGCTTCTGCAGGAACTTCCGCACGCCGAGATACACCAGGTACGCAGCACCGGTGTAGCGGATGAGATTGAAGGCGAGAGGGGAGTTCGTCACGAGGATCCCCACGCCGGCTGCGGCGACGCCGATGTGGAACAGTAGTGCAGCCTGCTGGCCGAGGATCCCCCAGATGGAGCGGCGGAAGCCCACGGTCAGGGCGTTGCTCATGGTGTTCACGGCTCCGGCACCGGGCATGAGGCTGATGATCGTTCCGGCGCCGAGCAGCGCCAGCCAGAGCGAGGGATTCACCCCTTCATGGTAAGCGGACCGGGTCAGCCGCTACGAAACGTCGGTGTCCGGTACGTCGGCGTCGAGCTCGTGGCGCACATAGCTCACGATCCCGCCTACCGCGCCGTCCACCATCCGGTAGGTGGCATCGAAGTCGCTGGCGTCCCCGTACCACGGGTCGTAGATGCCGAGGTCGTCGAGATCGGTGTCCGTGGTGTCGGGATCGAATTCGCGCAGCAGATGGATCTTGTCGCGGGCGTCGTCGTCGGGCGCCTGGTCTCGGAGTTCGCGGTAGTGATCGAGGTCCAGGGCGAGGATCAGATCACGGTCGCGGTACCACTCGGGCTCGAAGCGACGGGCGCGGTGTCCGTCGCTGTCGATGCCGGCCTCCGCCAGTCGCGCGGCAGCACGGGGGTCGATGGGGTTCCCGACCTCCCAGCCGGTGGTTCCCGCGGAGTCCACGACGACTTCGTCCTGAAGACCCGCCTTCGAGAGCGCGTCGGTGAGCATGAGCTCGGCCATGGGGGAGCGGCAGATGTTTCCGGTGCAGACGGTGATGATGCTGTACATCCCGCCAGCCTAGCCCGGGTGGTCGCTGCGCCCTCAGTCGCGCGCGAGGATCTCGACGCTCGGCATCAGGAAGACGCCGTCGTCGGCGCTGGCCCAGCGATGCCAACCCTCGGCCAGGTGGGTCAGGGTCCGCTGGTCGGTAAGACCGCGCTCGAGCGTCTGCCCGGCGAAGGCGGAGTGCAGCACGCGCTCGGCCCACTGCTCCGCGAGGAACCTGCGCTCCTCGGGCGACGCGTACACCCAGGTCGACGACGACACCTCGACCTCCGCGAAGCCCGCGGCGGACGCCCAGCCGGGAAGCCTGCGGCCGGCGTCGGGCTCACCGTGATTGCCGCGAGCCAATCGACAATAGGCCTCATGCCACTCATCGAGCTCCTCCACGGCGGGGTACCAGGTCATGGCGCCGTAGTCGGCTTCACGCACGGCCACCACGCCCCCGGGGCGCACCACGCGCCGCAGTTCGCGCAGGGCAGCTACAGGGTCTGCGAGGTGCTGCAGCACCTGATGGGCGTGCACGACGTCGAAGGACTCATCGGGTGCGTCGAGATCGTAGATGTTGCCCTCGTGGAACGCGGCGTTCGTCACCTCGGCATAGGTCTCGGCGGCCTACGCGACGACGTCGGCCGAGCTGTCCATGCCGATCACCGACCCGGGTGCTACGAGGTCGGCGAACCCGGCCGTGATGCTGCCCGGACCGCACCCGACGTCGAGCACGTCCATGCCGGGTTCGAGGTGGGGTTCGAGATACGCGGCCGACGACGCAACGGTGCGCGTGGCGTGCGCGGCGGTGACGCTCGCGTGGTGTCGGTGGGAGTAGGCCTCGTCGGTCATGCCTGGAGACTAGCGCGCAGCGGCGCTGTGCGTCAGCGTCCGGCTCGGGCGGGTGATGCGATCTCGGGTGACCGCGTGGGGTTCCTGCGGGAGCGGATGATGCCCGTGGTGGCGAGAATGAGCACGGCGGCAACTGCAGCGGCGATGGCCACGATGGTCGACGCGGGCTCGTCGGAGATGCGAGCGACGGTGATCCATGCCAGCCCCCACGCCGCCCCGACCGCCACGGCCCAGCGACCTCCCACACGTGCCTGCACCAGGGTCAGGGCTCCGGCAAGGAAGAGGATGAGCGCCGCTACGGCCCACTCCGGACCGGCACCTGTGGTTGCCACTCCGGATGACGCGAGGGCGGCGGCGATGTTGGCTGCTGTCGCCACGCTGACCCAGCCGAGGTACAGGCCGAAGGTGCCGTC
>JARIBG010000071.1 GCA_029257465.1 Arthrobacter sp.
TGGGGCAGCTGCCCGACGCCGGTACCACCGTGATGCTGCCGGCCACGCAGTCCTACACGGACGGCGAAGTGGTCGCGTGGGATCAGGAGACCGTCGAGGGGGAGGCGGAGCCTGACAAGCCGGCGCCGTCGTTCGTGACCACGGCTGCCGTCGAGGGCGAGGACTCCCACGGGGCGTCCACGCCGGAGACGGCCGAGGCAACGGATGGGGCCGCCGAGACCACCTCGGAGGCTACCGAGACCACAGAAACGTCCGAGGCCGCCGACACGCAGCAGACGGCGTCCACCAGCGACGACGATTCCGCGTCCACCGTCGGCTGGAGCGGTCTGGTGGCCGGTCTGCTCGGGCTCGTCGCCGGAGTGATCGCACTGATCCGCACGCGCCGCACGGCGTAGGGCAGAAGCAGAACGAAAGACGCGGCACCGGTCAGCCGGTGCCGCGTCATTTCGTTGACGAGCACAACGAATCGGACAGTCCGACTGGAGAAGGTCAGGGCCCGGTGGGCTCCAGGAACCAGAGCCGGGTCTCGCCGTACTTCTTCTCCGAGAAGCGCTCCAGCCCGTGGGGCCACTGCGGCTCGGGCGAGCGCGTGGAACGCTCCACCACGACGACGGCGCCGTCGGCGAGTCTCGACCCGAGTGCGGCCAGCACGGCCGTCACCCCGGCGCCGTCCACCGTGTAAGGCGGATCCATGAGGACCAGATCCCACGTCAGTTCCGGTGCAACCCGCTCGAGGTAGGTCTCCACCTTCGAGCGGTGCACGCGCGCCGCCGTCCAGCCCAGTACCCGATTCACCAGATCAGCGTTCCGCTGCGCTACGGCTGCAGCGCGGTCCGCTGATTCCACGAGGTCCACCGTGGCGGCCCCCCGGCTCACGCTCTCGATGCCGAGCGCCCCCGAGCCGGCGTAGAGATCGAGCACATGGGCTCCGTGCAGAATTCCGTAGGACTCGAGACGGGAGAACAGCGCCTCCTTGACGCGGTCCGTCGTCGGCCGCGTCCCGGTCCCCTCGACGCTGGTGAGAGTGGAACCTCCGGCGGCCCCGGCGATGATGCGCGTCATGATCCGACTCTATCGCCCGCCCGGGTCAGCACCCTGATCAGGTCAGGGCGTGGGATAGACGATCAGCTCGCTGTGCCGCATGCTGAGGACCACGGCCATGCCCGGCACGAGTCCGAGGGCGACGACGTCGGCAGGGGCGACGTCGGCGGCCAGACCAGCCGCGTGGACCCGCACCAGATCGCCGCGGTGCTCGACGTCGTCGATGGTCCCGGCAAGGGTCGCCGACGCCGGGTCCGACGCCGGGTCCGACTCCGACGCAGACTCCGGGCCCGGCCACACGGAGCGGGAGACCGTGACAGCTGCCGGGCGGACCGCGAGTGCCATGGCCGTGCCCACGGGAACATCATCCGCCAGCGGCACCTCGACGCCGTTGGCACCGGTGAACCCCCTCCTCGTGCGGCGGCCCGGCACCAGATTCAGACCCGCCAGGCGCGCTCCGAAGGCCGTCACGGGCCGCGTGAGCACGTGGGCCGTGGCACCGGACTCCACGATCCTGCCGCCCTCCAGCACCAGCACGCGGTCCGCGAGGAGGAAGGCGTCGAGCGGATCGTGCGTCACGATCACGGCGGTGCGCTCCCGCAGCACCTCGCGCAGCAGGAGCCGCATGGCCGGGGCCACGCTGACATCGAGGGCTGCGAGCGGTTCGTCGAGCAGGAGCAGGGCCGGGTCCGCGGCGAGCGCGCGTGCCAGGGCGACGCGCTGCGCCTGACCGCCGGACAGCTGGGCCGGACGGCGTCGCGCCAGGTCCGCGACCCCCACGCGCTCGAGCCAGCTTAGCGCCGTCGCCCGCGCCGCCGTCCGGTGTGCTCCTCTGCTCCTGGGTCCGAACGCCACGTTCTCCAGCGCCGACAGATGCGGGAACAGCAGGGCCTCCTGCGCCAGGAGGGAGATCCCGCGCTCCCGCGGCTCGGTCAGCATCCGCCGGGTTCCGTCGACGTCGAACAGGACAGCGCCGTCGAGCTCCGCGCGGCCCCGGGTCGGCGGCAGGAGACCGGCGAGCAGGGCGAGCAGGGTCGACTTGCCCGCGCCGTTGGGTCCGAGCACGGCGAGGGTCTCCCCCGCCGCCAGCTCGAAGCTCACGGTGAAGTTCCGCTCCGCGAACGTCGCGGCGAAGCTCAGGGGCATCAGCGCGTGCCGACGAAAGGCCGGGCGGACTGTGCCACAGTGCCCGGCGACACCGGACCGCCGAGCGGGCGGACACCATGGGCGACGCCGACCACGACGATGGCGACGACCACGAGGATGAGGGACAGGGCGACGGCGGCGTCGGGGTCGGTCTCGCGCTGCAGGTAGATCTCGAGCGGCAGGGTCCGCGTGGTCCCCTGAAGACTACCGGCGAAGGTCAGTGTGGCACCGAACTCGCCGAGGGCGCGCGCGAAGGACAGGACGGCTCCGGAGACGAGGGCCGGCAGGGCGAGAGGCACGGTGATACGGCGGAGCACGGTCCAGCGCGTCGCGCCGAGCGTTGCCCCTACGGCTTCGTACCGCGTCCCGACGGTCCGGAGCGCCCCTTCCAGACTGAGGACGAGGAAGGGTAGTGCCACGAACGTCTGCGACAGCACCACGGCGGTGGTGGAGAAGGCGATGTCGATGCCGAAGGTCTCCAGGGTGCCGCCGAGCAGTCCGCGCCGCCCGAAGGTGTAGAGCAGGGCGATACCACCCACCACCGGTGGCAGGACGAGGGGCAGGAGCACGAGGGAGCGGAGAAGGCGCTGGCCGCGGAAGCTCGTGCGGGCGAGCACCAGGGCCATCGGGACGCCGAAGACCACGCAGAGCGCCGTCGCCGAGAGGGACGTGCGGAGGCTGAGCAGCAGCGCGGCCCGGGCACCCTCGGAGGTCACGAGGGGGATGAAGCGCGGCCAGTCGACGCGCAGAACCATCGCCGCGAGCGGCAGGACGACGAACAGACCCCCGACCGCCGCGAGCACCAGGATCCAGCGGGGCAGTCGCGCCGCCGTCAGCTCCACCGCGGCGCACCGGTCACGACGTCGGAACGGGGCTCAGGGCGCACCGAAGCCCGCCGCCTGCAGTACGGCGCGGCCGTCGTCGCCCGCCACGAAGTCGACGAACGCCTGGGCCGTGTCCGGTTCCTGCGCGCCGGCCAGCGCCGCGATGGGGTACGAGTTGACGACGTCGGCCGCCTCCGGCAGAGCGAGGCCCAGCACGGAATCACCGGCAGCCCGCACGTCGGTCACGTAGACGAGCCCCACATCGGCCTCACCCGAGGAGACCTTACCCAGGACGTCCGTCACGGAGGACTCCTCGCTCACCGGCGTCAGGTCGACGTCGGCTGCCTCCTCGACGCGCACGGCCGCAGCGCCGCACGGTACCTGCGCGGCGCACACCACGGTCTTGACTCCTGGCCGAGCCGCGTCGGCGAGCGAGATGATCCCGGCCGGGTTGTCCGGCGGCACGGCGAGCTGCAGGGTGTTGGTCGCGAACACGATCGGGTCCTCGCCCAGCAGGTCCGCCTCACTGATGCGCTCCATGGTCGTCTCATCTGCGGATGCGAAGACGTCGGCGGGTGCGCCCTCGACGATTTGCGTGACGAGGTCGGAGGAGCCGGCGAAGCTCAGGGTGAGCTGCGCGCCGGGGTTCGCGTCCTCGAACTGATCGGCCAGTTCCGTGAAGGGTTCCTCGAGTGAGGCCGCCGCGAAGACCGTGATGTTCCCCCCACTCGGCTCGCCGGTCGTATCAAGCGAGTCCGGCGTCTCGTCTGATCCGCAGGCGGAGGTAGCCAGGACCAGTGCGGCGGACACGAGCAGGACGGCGTGCCGTCGCCGGGGAGTTACGCGGACATTCCTGCTGACCATGATCAGGCCTTCCCCTCGGGGGTCTCGATGATGACGGTGGTGGCCTTGACCACGGCGATCGCGATGGATCCAGGGACCAGTCCGAGTTCGCGCACCGCCTCGCTGCTCATCAGCGACACCACGCGGTGCGGACCGGACTGGAGTTCCACCTGTGCCATGACCGTGTCCGTCACTACCTCGGTGACGATCCCGACGAACCGGTTCCGGGCGGAACGGCCGATGTGCGAGGGATCGCCGGGCAGGACGGCGTTCTTCCGGGCGAGCCCGGCGAGCTCGAGGGCATCCACCGTGGCCTTGCCGGAGGCGTCCTTCGTACTCGCGAGCACTCCGGCGTCGATCCAGCGCCGCACGGTGTCGTCGCTGACGCTCAGGTACCGCGCCGCGTCTGCTATCCGTATCTGCGTCATACGGAACACGATACAGCCTCAGAAGCGGCGCGCCGAGCGGCTAACCGCGTTCGAGGAAGGCTTCCTTTTCCGGGTTGAGGTAATGCTCGATGGCGAGGGCCAGGCCGGGGTACTCGTGCAGCTCCGGGTCGGGGAGGACGATCTCCTGCGCGTCGGTGCGCGCCTTCTCGATGACCTTCCCGTGCTGGGTGATCTTCAAAAAGCGCAGCGCCGAGCGACCTCCCGACTGCGATGCCCCCAGGATGTCTCCCTCGCGGCGGAGCTCCAGATCCTTCTGCGAGAGCTCGAAGCCGTCGGTCGTCGCC
>JARIBG010000072.1 GCA_029257465.1 Arthrobacter sp.
GGTGATCGTCGTCGTGGAATGCACATCCGTACCCGCTTGCGTCCGTAGTGGTACGCGGACGTCGCATGGCACCCAATCGATTGGGGAACCCTAGGATGTGGCGTCGGTCCCGTCAAGGGAACCGACGCTCTATTGGGTCGAGGACGACGTCCAGTCCGGTGGAAAGGGCACAGACTCCGCATCATGCATGGTGCGACGCAACCGGTCCTTTGGTGCGCGGCCATCGCATCGAGTAGACCGCCTGGCCTGCCTGGTGTTCGAAACTCGGGGGTTTCGACGTCGAGGACGGCAGGTTCGGCGACGTGTTGCTGCACGACACGCTGTCGGACGGGCCGAAGCCCCCGGTTCCGACACCAGGGCGACCGACGACGGTCCAGCACTGTGGGGCGGGACGACGACGAACACTCCCGACGACGATCCAGCCTGCTCGGCCCTGTCCCAGCCGACATCTGCACCGACCGGTCCCGCTTGGCCTGCCTGGTGTTCGAAGCGCGGGGACCTTGGGTTGGCGGAGGGAACATCGGACGGCGTGTTGCTGCACGACACGCCGTCGGACCGGCCGAAACCCCCGGTTCCGACACCAGGGTGCCCGACGACGAGCCCAGCACGACGCAATCGGTCGGGTCGGGTCGGGCCGGACGCCGCCGGGCGCCACCAGCTGCTGGGCACCACCGGGTCAGGAGGTGGCGATGTCCTTCGAGGCGTAATCGAACCGGAACGTCACCGTGCTGTCCGAGAGCAGGTGGAGCTCGTGATTCGCCCCGTTGCGGACACCGAAGCGGCCGTAGTTCTCGTCCCAGGAGCCGTTGACCAGGATCTTGTACTGGTACGTGCCGGCCGGCAGCTGGAGGGTCTGCTGCCAGGAGTTCGCGGCGGCGTCGTAGGTGAGCTGCAGCTCGCGCAGATCGGTGGACCAGTGGCCGGCCTCACCGAGGACCGGGTCGAAGTCCCCGGACAGGGCTACGGACTGCGGCTGGTCGTGCCACGCGTCGTCGGGGACGGCGTCCTGCGACCCGGTCGCGGTTTCCTCGGACACCTCGAGGTCGACGGCGGCATCCGGCGGCGTGGGGTCCTCGGTAGGCGTGAACTGTGCCTCTTCCCCCAGCTGCTCGGGGGCTTCCGGTGCGTGCTCCACCTCGACCGGCTGCTCGGGTACGGGCTCGCCGGTCAGCATGGCGTTCACGAACTGGTCGGCATCGAGAAAGGCCCGAACGGCTCGGACGCCCTCATCCGTTGCCGTCCACGCATTGCGGCCCTTGACGAGCCATCCGGCCTTGACGAGCTTCGCCGTCGCCGTCGTCAAGGCCTTGAAGCCCCGCGGAACGCCACCGGAGAGGAGTTCGGCCTCCTTGTCGTCGAAGGGCACAGCTGCAACGGCCCGGGACATCAGCTCACTCGGGGCGACGACGGTCCCTGACGACTGGTGGTCGGCCAGGATGGCGAGAGTGGCGCGCAGGCGGGCGTTGGTGTTGTTCCGGGGGGCGATGACAGTCTCCTTCGTGGGCTTTCTGGGAACCCCGATTTTATCGGATGGCGGCCCGTTCCGGTGCTAGGCTCCGCCGAATGACGCCGTCCGCCCGCACCGGTCCGCTCCGCACCATCGCCCGGGTGGTGCTCGGGGCGTTCCTCGTGGCCGCAGGCACAGCACATCTCACGTTCGCCAGGGAGTCCTTCGCCGCGCAGGTTCCCTCCTGGTTCCCGCTGGACACCGACGTCGTCGTGGTGGCGTCCGGCGTCGTCGAACTACTGCTCGGGGCTGCGCTGCTCCTACTCGGCAGGTACCGGGTGCTCGTCGGCTGGGTGGTGGCGGCGTTCTTCGTCGCGGTCTTCCCCGGGAACATCGCCCAGTACGTCGAGGGCGTCAGCGCCTTCGGTCTCGATACCGACGCGGCCCGCCTCACCCGCCTGTTCTTCCAGCCGGTGCTGGTGGTGTGGGCTCTGTGGTCGACGGGCGCGTGGCGGGACCGCGGCTCACTGCGGCCGTCGAGGCCGTCGAGGCCGGACCGTAAGTGACCGACCGCTGACGACGAATCGTCAGTAAGCTTCGAACAACGACACTGCCTCGCCCACGCACCGGGAGAACCCATGAAGACCCTTCGCCCTCTGAAGTCCGTCGAGAAGCTGGAGAACGCCACCTGGCTGGATCGAGTGGCCAACCCGATGCGCGATGTGGTGCAGGCCGTCATCAAGCCCGGAGCCGTTCGCGACATCCTGCACGGTGTGCCGATCGGGCATCCGCTGCACCCGCTGATGGTGCTCGTGCCCACCGGCACGTGGGTGTCCGCCGCAGTGCTGGATGCGGTGCCCGGGTCGAAGGCGGCGTCGGCGATCCTCATCGGTACCGGAGTGGCCAGCGCTGCACCGACGGCGCTGAGCGGGTGGACGGACTGGTCCGAGGGGCACGAGCAGCAACTGCGGGTCGGCGTCGTCCATGCGGCCGCGAACGCCATCGCCGTCGGGCTCTACTCGCTCTCGCTCGTGCAGCGACTGCGGGGCAGATCCGGCAAACTGCTCTCGTACACGGGGCTCGTCGTCGTCTCCGCCGGAGGCTTTCTCGGCGGGCACATGGCGTACCGCCAGGCCCTGGGCGCCAATCACGCGGAGGACGTGCCGCACCGTGTGGAGCCCGGCTGGCACTCCATCGGCGCCCTCGCCGAGCTGCCGGAGAGCACGCTCGAGCAGCGCATGCTCGGCGAGATACCCCTCGTGGTCTTCCGCCAGGGCACCGAGGTCTCCGTCCTGTCGGGCGTCTGCAGTCACCTCTCCGCACCCCTGATCGAGGGCACGGTGAGCTTCGACGACGGCGATCCCTGCCTCACCTGCCCCTGGCACCGCAGCGCCTTCTCACTGAAGAACGGGGAAGTGCTGGGCGGCCCGGCGACCTCGCCGCAGCCGTCCTTCGACACGCGGGTCGTCGCGGGGAACGTGGAGGTATCGCTCCCCAACGCCGGCTGATCCGCGGCGCTGCAGGAGCGCTTCCGATCTTGCTACCGTGTTGGGGTGATACCTGCAGCCCCTCCGCTCATTCCGGAAGTGCTCATGCGCCGCTTCCTGGACGGCGGCAGTCTGGAGCGCGGACGTAGGTACGCAGCTCAGGGCATGGCCGCGAGTGTGTCCTGGACCGAGGATCTCTCCGAGCTGAACGGACGCGTCCGCGGCAGCGGCGACACCCCGTACCGCACACGCGTCCGGTTCACCGTCCGGAACGGGAGTCTCACTAATCCGCGGGCCTCGTGCACGTGCCCGGTGCAGGTCAACTGCAAGCATGCTGCGGCGCTGATGCTCACCAGCAATGCGATCACGAATGCCGGGACGCCTCCGGTGTCACCGATGGACGACGACGTCGCCACCGGCCCGGCGTACGCCACCAGTGCCGCGGACGACGACGGCCCGGCGGTCATCGCACCATCGATTGCCTGGGCCAGAGAGATTGCCCGGGCCGGTCAGCGACATGAACCGAGGCGCGGGGCCAGCGAGCACGCCCTCGCCGGAGAGGCATCCCGCATCAGGGAGTCGGCCTTCGCGGATCAGCCCGCTCCCGTATGGCAGCGGACCCTGGACCGGCTGGTCGACGGCGAGCCACGTCCGTCGTCGTCCGGTATGTATCAGCGCCGGGTGCCTGCGACCCACCACCCCGAGCCCCTCGGCCTGCGCTTCGAGCTCAAAGCCGACACAGCGCGGCGCGGGGCAACCGGCGCGACGGCGCGTCCTACGCCGACGCGCCTGATCGCCAGACCCGTGCAGCGCAACAGCAGGGGCCAGTGGGTCACCGGCCAGCTGACCTGGGACTCGCTGCGCTGGACCTGGTACCCCTTCGACACAGATCCACGGCAGCGCGAATGGCTGCGCGCCCTCTTGGCCGTCGTCGAGGACGACAACGTCAGCGCCGCGATGCTACGCGTCGACACCGTGCGCACACCCGTGTTCTGGGATCTGCTCGCGCGCGCCGGCGGTGAGGGGATCACGCTGGTCGGCGTGAAGAACGCGACGGTCACCCTGCACGACGCCGTCGCTCCCGTCCTGGACGTGACCTCACCGCGTACACGCCTCCGGCTCCGCCCACGGGTCCTGGTGGAGGAGAGGCTGCTCGACCCGACGACGATCGGCGTGATCGGGAGCCCCGGACACGGTATCTTCTGGACCGACCACGAGGACGATCCCTCGGCGTCGCACCCGGACCTCCATCTCGCACCCACCGAAGGCGTACTGCCGCCCATCGTCGACTCCCTGCTCGCGACCCGGCGGACACTCGAGATCCCCGGCGCGGGGCGGGACGCCTTCCTCGCGGAGTACTATCCGAGACTGCGCCAGCAGACCGACCTGGTCTCGAGCGACGGATCCCTCGATCTCCCGGATGTTCCGCCGCCCACGCTCGTGCTCACCCTGCGCTACCTCGCAGGTCTCGCACGCCAGGGTAGCCGCCGGCACGAGAGCGGCGCCGTCACCCTCGCATGGTCGTTCGACTACACCTTCGCCGGGTCCACGGCGTCGCACACGCTCGACGACGACGGCGTGGGCTACCGCGATCACACCGTCGAGCAGGAGCTGCTCGCGCTGGCAGCCGATACCCTCACGGCGACCGAGGGGCCGTGGCCGGCGACGGCTCCCCGGAGAGCCGGGCCGTTCGACGTCGGGCACGCCGCCGGGCTCCAGCAGCAGGCGGTTACCCTCACCGGCACGGACGCCGCGCGCATCGACGCAGAAATGGTGCCCCTGCTGCAGTCGCTGGAGAACGTGCGGGTGGATCTCGCCGAGGACCTCCCGGACTACGAGGAGATCACCGAGCGTCCCTCGGTCACGATCGGAGCGACCGACACCGAGACCCGTGACTGGTTCGATCTCGCCGTCACCGTGGCACTCGGAGATTCGGAGGTGCCGTTCGACCAGCTGTTCCGGGCGCTCGCCGAGGGGCAGGAGCACTTCCTGCTCGACGACGGCCGCTACTTCGCGCTGGATCAGCCCGAGTTCCTCCAGCTGCGCCGCCTCATCGAGGAGGCCAGGCTGCTGCAGGACTCCGAGAGCGACGGGCTGCGCATCAGCCGGTACCAGGCAGGCCTGTGGGACGAGCTGCTCGAGCTCGCGAGCGACGCCGAGCAGTCGGTGGCATGGCGGGAGTCCGTCTCCGGTCTGCTGGAGCTCGACGGAGTGGAGCGGACGCCCGTGCCCGCGTCCATCGATGCGACGCTGCGGCCCTATCAGCAGGACGGCTTCTCCTGGCTGGCCTTTCTCTGGGAGCACGGACTCGGCGGGGTCCTCGCGGACGACATGGGGCTCGGCAAGACCCTGCAGACGCTCTCGCTCATCTGCCATGCGCGGGGGCGAATGGCAGAGGCAAAGCCGTTCCTCGTCGTCGCCCCCACCTCCGTGGTCTCCAACTGGGCCACCGAGGCGCGCCGGTTCGCTCCCGGTCTCGCCGTCCAAATGATCAGCGACACGCTGGGCCGCAGCGGGGCCGACCTGGCGCAGGTGGTGGCGGCGAACGACGTCGTCATCACCTCCTATACGCTGTTCCGGCTCGATCACGACAGTTACGCGGCACAGGAGTGGGCCGGGCTGATCCTCGACGAGGCGCAGTTCGTGAAGAACCCGGTGACGAAGGCCAGTCAGGGGGCGCGGACCTTCCCCGCGCCGTTCAAGCTCGCGATCACGGGGACGCCGCTGGAGAACAACCTGATGGAGCTCTGGTCCCTTTTCGCGATCACGGCGCCGGGACTGTTCCCCAGCGCGAAGGTCTTCGCCGACTACTACCAGAGGCCCATCGAGAAGGAGTCCCACGCGGAGCGGTTGGCGCAGTTGCGGCGCCGGATCCGCCCGCTGATCCTGCGCCGGACCAAGGAGGTGGTGGCCAGTGAGCTGCCCCCGAAGCAGGAGCAGGTCCTCGAGCTCGACCTCGCACCGAAGCACAGGACCATCTATCAGCGACATCTGCAGCGCGAGCGGCAGAAGGTCCTCGGGCTGCTCGGTGACATGGACAGGAACCGCTTCGAGATCTTCAGGTCCTTGACCCTGCTGCGGCGGCTCTGCCTGGACGCTTCACTGGTGGACGAGAAGTACGCGTCCATACCCTCGAGCAAGCTCGACGTCCTGTTCGAGCAGCTGGAGGACATCGTCGCCGAGGGGCACCGCGCCCTGATCTTCAGCCAGTTCACCGGCTTCCTCGGCAAGGCGGCGGAGAGGCTCGACGCCGCCGGTATCGAGTACGCCTACCTGGACGGGTCCACGCGGAAGCGCGGGGCCGTCATCGACACGTTCAAGTCCGGCAGCGCACCGGTGTTCCTGATCAGCCTGAAGGCTGGCGGCTTCGGGCTCAATCTGGCCGAGGCGGACTACTGCTTCCTCCTGGACCCGTGGTGGAACCCGGCCAGTGAGAACCAGGCGGTGGATCGGGCGCACCGGATCGGCCAGCAGCGCCAGGTCATGGTGTACCGGCTGGTGGCCAGGGACACCATCGAGGAGAAGGTGATGGAGTTGAAGGAACGCAAGGCCAAGCTCTTCAAGGCGGTGATGGACGACGACGCCGCGTTCTCGACGGCTCTGTCGGCCGGGGACATCCGGGGCCTCTTCGAGTAGGGCCCTCGTCGGGATCACCCTTTGACGGCACGCTCCTGAACATGCCATGGCGATCCGTATCCGGCCGGTGCTTCAGCAGCGAGAAGATCGAGGAATGGTGTGGCGTCGAAGGCCTCCGGCCCCAGTACACCCGAGCCGCGCCACCTGTCCGAAGCCAGGAGTTCCAGCGCAATGACCGGATTTACGGCGGTCTGCCACACCACCGCCTGGGAGTTGTACTCGGCCATCGACCACTCATTGTCCACGATGTGATAGAGATAGACGGCTCGCGGCTTGCCGTCATAGTCAAGACCTGCGACGTAGACGCCCGCACAGGTCTTGCCCTTCATCCTGTTCCCTAGCGTGGCGGGGTCCGGAAGGGCAGCGGCAACGACGTCCCGTGGGGCTACCGAGACACCCTTGACCTCCAGCGGCGTCGTGGAATCGAGGCCTAGGGTGCGCAGCGTTCTGAGGACGGTGATGAACTCCTCCCCTAGTCCGTACTTGAAGGTGACCTTCCGTGCACGCGTCCAGCGTGGCATCAGGATCACCTCCTCATGCTCCACGTTCACGCATTCCACAGGGCCGATTCCCTCAGGGAAGTCGAACACCTCGGGCTCACTGAACGGCTCGGTGGTGTACCACCCGCGGTCGCGTTCGAAGATCACGGGCGGGTTCAGACACTCCTCGATGGTGGTCCAGATCGAGAACGACGGCGCGAAGTCATAGCCCTCGACCGTCAGGTTGGCGCCGTCACGCACGCCAAGCTCGTCAATGGAGGAGAAGAGCTGGTCCTCCGCATAGCGCGCGAAAACATCCGACAGGCCGGGTTCGACGCCGATACCCACAAGGGCGAGGCGACCTTCCGCCTCCCACTTTTCGGCGGCGGCGAACTGCTCGTCACCGAGCATCACGCCGGGTGTCTCGTACGGGCGTTCCGGGTGAGGCACGGACAGGCTCATGGCCATATCCAGGTAGGTGGCTTCAGCTGCGAAGCAGCCCCGGAAGATGGGCATGACGAATCGAGGGTCCACCGCATTCAGGACGTGTGTGATGTCATGAGTGCCGATGAGCTCGGCCACTGCGTCCTGGGAGGACGCGTCGACTGCCGCGGCTGTCAGCCTGGCGTCCCCGATTTCATCCACGAGTGCCTTGGGACGTGCCAGATCATAGTCGGCGATCACCAGCACCTC
Organism: Arthrobacter sp.; assembly: GCA_029257465.1. Classification (GTDB taxonomy): domain Bacteria; phylum Actinomycetota; class Actinomycetes; order Actinomycetales; family Micrococcaceae; genus Arthrobacter_D. The sequence goes on from JARIBG010000072.1 coordinate 7,743, forward strand.
GAAGAACGAGCGGCGGACGGCGATGCGGACAGCTGCTGAGCCCACTCCGCCGGCTCCGATGATGAGTATGCGCATCAGGAATGTCCTCCATTGATCGAGCGTGGGTGGGTGTCCGGGGATTCCGGGACGAGTACGGGGGAGTTCTCGTTGAGGGTGTGTCCGGCGAAGAATGCCCGTGACCCTGGCCGGCTCTGCCACGCCACCATGAGTACGAGCCCGAGAGCCAGGGAGCCGATGCCGGTCACGAAGGTGCCACCGATACCGAGAAGCACGCTATAGCCGTACTCGGCGTCGGCCATGTCGATGGCCGACTTGATGAAAGCCGCCGCCAGCATAAGGGCCCCGAGCAGTGGCAGGAGAAAGCGGAACACCGCATTATGGCGCGAGGTGAACAGGTCCCGACGGAAGTACCATACGCAGGCGAACCCGGTGATGGCGTAGTAGAACGCGATCGCGAGTCCGAGGGAGAGGATGGAGTCGGCCAGGATGTTCTCGCTGATGATGGTCATCACAATGTAGTAGGCACTTGCCGCGATACCCATCACCAGCGTGGAGAACGACGGCGTCCGGAAGCGTGGGTGCACTGTGCCGAACCGCTGGGGCAGCGCTTTGTACACAGCCATGGAAAGCGTGCCGCGTGCCGTTGGCAAAATGGTTGTCTGGGTCGATGACACAGCCGAGACGAGGACCGCGACAACGAGCAGCCAGGACCACTGGCCGAGGACGACGTCCTTCAGGGCAAGGAAGACGTCGTCGGAGTTTGCTTCGTTTCCCAGACCGATCCCTTCGGCTCCCACTCCCGCATACATCATTGCGGCGACGGTTACTCCCACGTAGGTGACCAGGAGGAGCGCCGTGGAAATGAGTGCAGCCCGGCCGGGAATATGCCGTGGGTCCTTGGTCTCCTCGTTCAGCGCCAGGCAGGCGTCCCATCCCCAGTAGATGAACAGGGCGAGCAGGATGGCTTCGGTGAATCCTTCGACGCTGTTGAAGGCGAGCGGGTTGAACCAGTCCAGCGTCGGCGTCGTCGCATTCGGAGCCGTTCCGTCGGCCACGCCGACCAGGGCGAGCACCACGAAGAGTGCCAATGCCAAGTACTGAATGCCCAGCAGGACATTCTGTAGCCGTGCACCGATTTCGACTCCGCGGAAGCTGACCCAGGTCATCAAGGCGATGAATACGACGCCCGTTGCGGTGACCACCCACGGTTTTTCCGCCAGCGAGCCGTCACCGACCAGAAGCCAGAGATAGATCCCACTGATCTGGGCGAGGTTCGCGAGCACGACGATGCCTGCGACCGCAACACCCCAGCCCGCCATCCACCCGACCCATGGCCCGAAGGCCTTGGTCGCCCACGTGAAGGACGTCCCACAATCCGGTATCGCCTCATTGAGTTCCCGGTAGGCGAAGGCGATGAACAGCATCGGGATGAAGGCCACGATGAAGGCGATGGGTGCCTGTGCCCCGACGGCGAGAACCACGAACCCGAGGGTCGCTACCAGGGAATAGACCGGTGCGGTCGATGCGAGGCCGAAGACCACGGATCCCCAGAGACCGAGCGAGCCCGTGGCCAGCCCCTTACCCTGATCGGGAGTGCCACTGGGAAGGCCTTGATCGGCAGGAGCGGATGTCATCGGTGCCTCGATTCATCGGCGGGCCGCCCAACGAACAGGCTGTGATAGCCATGACAATACCGACCAGTCGGTTTTTTGAACAGGTTCTAGAATTTGTTTCATGTCCACCGCATCACTGACTTCTGATCGCCTGCTCGATGCCTATGAGGACCTCCTTCGGCTCGAGGGTGAGCGGAGCGCCACTCTCGAAGGGATTGCTCTGAGGGCCGGCTTGTCCAAGGGTGGATTAACCCACCATTTCAAGTCCAAGGACGACCTGGCCGCGGCCCTTTTCGATCGACTCCGGATATTGGTGGAGGAGGACCTCGAGCTCATGCGGGCCGCGCCAATGGAAGCGGCGAGCTACTACATCAAAAGTTCCTCCGATGTGACAAGCCCACTCGAGCGCTGTAACCTCGCCGTCACGCGACTGGCACAGGGCTCGAACGCCGAAGCCAATGAGCTATTGGCCCGCTGCCGCGTGCAGTGGTTCGAGGTACTGATGGACGCCCTCGGCAACGAGGACATGGCCCACTTGGTCATGCTCCTCGGCGATGGGATCTACTTCACCGCGTCACTGACCGGGACCGGGGCCATGCCGCAGGAGACCGATCCGGGAACCATCGACCGGATCATCGGCCTGATCGGCGAAATTCAGCACTGATCGACTGGTAAGAAGAGTGCCTCGTAGATGAGGCCCTGAGGTTCATGACATGGTCACGGCTGCGCCGGTCGGCAGATTTGGAGGGAAGCTTCGACCCTCCAGAACGACGGATGTCCGGCACGAAGTGTGCCGGACATCCGTCGCTGGGTGGAGCTGTGTGTCAGGCGGCTGCCCGACGGCGAACCACGTACGCGCCGCCGAGTGCTGCGAGGACCAGTCCGCCGCCGAGGGCGAGCGCACCGGCGTCGCCCTTGGGTGCCCGCGCGATGCCGGTATCGGCGCCACCGACGGGCATCTGGCCCATCTGCTGCTCGACGGGCTGCTGTACCTCGGGCGTGACGAGCGGGACGACCGGCGGCGTCACGACATCGGGGGTGTTCTCCGCGACGATCCGGTCCACGATGCTCGCGTCGTAGGCGGGGTTGCCTGCGGCGTCACAGCCGAAGCCGTCGTTGTTGGCGTCCAGCTTGGGCTGATAGGCGGGACTGTCAGCCGGGATGTTGTATACGCCCGCGGCGGCAGCTTCCGGACAGTTGTTGAACGGCAGGCCGACGGCGAGGGCCGGTGCGGCCGAGAACAGGGACAGGCCGGCCACACCTGACATGGCAAGTGCGATGGACATCTTCTTCATGGTGAAACTCCTGAGACCTCATAGACGGTGATCGTCCGACCGTACGGCATGGAGAGGGAGTCCTACGACACACGGCCGATCGAGGAGCGGGTTGCAGCACGCCATTGGGGTACGTACTGCACAGGTCCCTGGTTGTTGATCAGCCCTTGGTGTCGGGACGATAGGGCGGGTAGCTCGGAGGAACCACGGGGCCGACGCCGGCATTGCCGCGGCGCACGAGCTCGCCGGTATTCTCCGCGGTCCGGATCGAGGCGATGAGAGCCTCCAGCCCGACCCGCGCCAGCACCAGGTACAGCAGGCTGAAGATGGGTCCGATGACCAGCAGCACCAGAACACCGAGGAACGCGTTCTGCTGGAAACTGAGGATGACAAACGCGAAGTACGAGATCATGATCACCACCATTACGAGCAGGTAGACGATCCTCGCGATGCTGGGCGCGATGAACCTGGTGAAGGAGATATCGAACAGAGCTCTCATGGTCCCCGTACTTCTCGTATGGAATGTCGCGTGTCGGATCGACTGTACAGCTCGGCCCGGCGCTGGAGGAGTGTGACTCGCCCGTCGATGGGTTACTGGGTTCCGTCCTGGCCGGCCCAGGCTTCAGCGTAGAACTGCGGCGAGTGGGATTCCAGCAGCGCGGCGTAGGTATCCGGGTCCAGTGCCTGTGCCGATTCCTCGGGGATCAGGGAGGCGAAGGCTGACACGCCCAGACCGGCCGCGCCGTCCTGCAGGGTCAGTCCCGCGGCTTCGAGGATGGTGGGGAACATGTTCAACTGGTCGATCCCGGGGCGCGGTAAGTCGACTGCGCGCTGACCCGGAACCCAGATCCTGTTGAAGATGGTGCGGTTCCGGTGGTCGTCCAGCT
>JARIBG010000113.1 GCA_029257465.1 Arthrobacter sp.
CGATTACATCGCGTCCGTGGCGCGCCTCGAACCGTACGGTGACCACGAGGTACTGCCCGGTCATGGGCACCGGTTCCGTGGTCTCGATGACCGGGCCCGTGCCTGCCGTGACCACCATCTGGCGCGCACACGCGACGTCGGTGTGATCCTCGAGGAGACGGCGTCGGGTGCCGCTGACCCGTCGATCTGGGAGATCGCCTCGCGGCTGACCTGGACGCCGGGCTGGGGCGGTCTCCAGGGTCTGCACCTGCTCTCCGCTCTCCACCAGACCGAGATGCACCTCGAGTTCATCAGGACAGGGCAGGCTGTCGACGTCCACAGGGCGACGCCCTGACGGTCCCGCGCATCCCGTCCTCCTGGCAGCCCCCGGGCTGACAGCCGACTACGCGCCCCGGCTCCTGCTCGCCTAGATTGAGGGGATGGCCGATACCACGCAGCACCAGCACGCCGAACCGCCCCCCACCTCGCTCCTCGAGCAACTCGCCGCGGCACACCGGGTGGGAACCACGTTCAAGGGCTGGGACGGCAAGCCGGCCCACGTCGCCCCGGAGACCCTCGTCACCGTGCTCGCGGCGATGGGGGTCGATGCCTCCTCCGACGCCACGATCCAGCGGGCCCTGGACGACGTCGAACTCGGCAGCTGGCGTTCGGTGTTGCCCGCCGTCGTCGTGGTGCGCCGCAGCGACACGGATCCCGTGGTCCTCCACACACCTACCGGTGCCGGGATCGAGTTCTGGGCGGTCGACGAGGACGGTGTGCGCTACAGCGGCGGTGTGGGTGAGGCGATGCTGACCCGGGACGTCGACGGACAGGTCATGGAACGGCGCGAGGGTCGTCTGCCATCGAATCTGCCGCTGGGCTGGCACACGCTCCACGCGCGCGTGGACGGGCAGGAATCCGTGTGCACCCTCGTGGTCACCCCGGACCGGCTGAGCACGACGGCGGCGCTCATGGACCGGCGCTCGTGGGGGCTCATGGCCCAGCTGTACTCGGCGCGCTCGGCGGAGTCCTGGGGGATCGGGGATCTCGCCGATCTCGGGCAGCTCGCCCGCGCCACGGCGGCCCAGGGCGGCGACTTCGTGCTCGTGAACCCGCTCCACGCGGCCGAGCCGAAGCCTCCGGTGGAACCCTCGCCCTACCTGCCCACCACGCGGCGCTACTTCCACCCGCTCTATCTGCGCATCGAGGACATCCCCGAGTACTCCCGCCTCGACCGGATTGACCGTGAGCGGGTCGAGGAGCTCGCGAAGGACTTCGCGCACGCCAACACCACCGCCGATCTGCTGGACCGCGACTCGTCCTACGCCGCGAAGCTCGAGGCGCTCGGACTCCTGTTCGCCGTCGAGCGTCCGGAGCAGCGCCAGCGCAGCTTCGACGTCTACCGGGCACGCCAGGGCCAGGGACTGGCCGACTTCGCCCTCTGGTCGGTCCTCGCGGAGACCCTGGAGCCCGGCGCCCCGGCCTGGGACGACGTCGGACGGCCTGGCTCACCCGCCGCCGTGAGGCTCGCGGCGCTGCACGCGGCGCGCATCGAGTTCCACGAGTGGGTGCAGTGGGTCCTCGACGAGCAGTTGCAGGAGGCACAGCTCGCGGCCACAGGCGTGGGGATGTCGATCGGGGTGGTGCACGATCTCGCGGTGGGCGTGCATCCCAGCGGAGCCGACGCCTGGGCCCTGCAGGACGTTCTCGCGGCTGGTATCAGTGTGGGCGCGCCGCCGGACATGTTCAACCAGCACGGCCAGGACTGGAGCCAGCCGCCCTGGCATCCTCAGCACCTCGCCGCCTCCGGGTACGCGGCCTTCCGCGACATGCTCCGCAACATCCTCACCCACGCCGGTGGAATCCGCGTGGATCACATCCTCGGGCTCTTCCGGCTGTGGTGGATCCCGCAGGGACAGGCGCCGGGCGCGGGCACCTACGTGTACTACGACCACAAGGCACTCATCGGCATCCTGGCCCTCGAGGCGGAGCGGGCCGGCGCCATCGTGATCGGCGAAGATCTCGGCGTCTTCGAGCCCGGCGTCCAGGAATACCTCGGCGAGCGCGGCATCTTCGGTACCTCGATCCTCTGGTTCGAGCAGGACGACGACGGCCCGCTGTCACCCGAGGCCTACCGTGCCGCGTGCCTGACGACGGTGACCGTGCACGATCTTCCGCCAAGCGCGGGCTATCTGGAGGGTGAGCACGTGGTGCTGCGGGAGAAGCTCGGTCTGCTCAGCCGCCCCGTCGAGGAGGAGCAGGCGGAGGACCGTGCGGTACAGGAGACGTTCCTCGGGCTCCTGCGAGAGCGCGAGCTGCTGGGCGATGATCCCGGTCTGCAGCAGACGGTCGAGGCACTGCACGGCTTCATCGGACAGACCCCCTCGGTGCTCCTCGGCGTCGCTCTCGTCGACGCCGTCGGTGAGCGCCGCACCCAGAATCAGCCCGGGACCAACGACGAGTACCCCAACTGGCAGATCCCCCTTGCCGATGCCGAAGGGCAGGCGGTCCTCGTCGGGGATCTCGCGGGGAACGAGCGCTTCGCCTCCCTCATCGCGGCGCTGGGCCTGACCTCCGAGGGCTGACCTCCGGGGCGGATCAGCCCGCTCGACACGAAGGGCCCCGGCAGGTGCCGGGGCCCTTCGTCATGCGGTGGTGCGAGTGCCTACTTCCCGAAGTCCTTGCCGAGCTCGGGTCGCGTGTCCTCGTCCTGTGCCGTGAACGGCGTCTCCTCGATGTCCCGAGGATCCCCGCCGCTCGGGCCGGTCTTGCCCGAGCTCGCGCTGGTGGTCGGCGACGTGCCGTCGGAAGACTTGCCGTTGGAAGACTTGCCGTTGGAAGACGTGCCATCGGAAGACTTGTCGGAACCGGAATGCTTGCCCGACTGCTGGGATGTCTTCTGCTGCGAGCCCTTGGTGTCGTCGCTGTCGTTCGACCCGATGTTCTTCAGCGTGTCCGTGACGGCGTCCTGCACCTCGGGGGCTTTGCTCTTGATGGTGTCGGCGGTGGAGCTGACAGTGTCCTGGACCGTGGGATTGCCCCACAGCTCCTGGGCCTTCGTCTTGATCTGCTCGTAGCTGTCGCGACCCGCCCGGGCTCCCAGGACGTACCCGACCGCCATCCCTGCGGTGAAAACCAGTTTGTTCTTCATGCCGTTCTCCCTCCGATGGACTGTGTTCTCTCATGAATCTAGACCATTGCGTCGGCTGCGGGCCGCCGATGGCTCAGGAGGAGCGTAGGAGGGGACGTACGACGTCGGAGCGGACGGCGGCGGACTGCGGCTGCTGCTCGCGCCGGTTCAGTTCCTCCGCCAGTTCCTCCTGCCGGATCTCGGTCTCGAGGGCAGGTTCGCCGTCATGGACGTACTCGTAGTCGAGTTCGCGGTGGATCTTGCTGTTGAGAACCTCGACCTCGGGTAGTTCGAGGGCGGCGAGGTCTTCCGGGAAATCTTCGGATGGCGACAGTCTGGTGCTCATAGGGCCCTGTTCTCCGGTACGACGGTGACACGAGGAATGGGCCCGCTTCTGGACCGCACACGCCGGAAGAGGCCCGGCGAATCAACAGCGTATCTGTGACAGGTGGATAACGGAAGCTGATTCGACGTGTCGCGGCCGCTGTTTCGTCGGTGCGGGGGACTACTCTGTGGCCGGACGCCAAGGAGGGAGACCGATGCCGGAGGGCGACAGCGTGTTCCGGCTCGCCGCGCGCCTGAGGACCTCGCTCGATGGTGGGACGCTGAGCCGCGGCGACCTCCGGGTGCCGGCACACGCCACGGACGCTCTCGACGGTCTTCAGGTGCTCGAGCATGCAACCCACGGCAAGCATCTCCTGACCCGGTTCTCCGGCGGCCTCACCCTCCACACGCATCTGCGGATGCAGGGTTCCTGGACGGTGATCACTCCCGGCCGGAGACCACCCTCGCGCGTGCTGCCCGAGATCCGCGTGATCCTCGCCGTCGAACACGGTCCTACTGCGTATGGACTGAATCTGCCCGTCGTCGACCTGGTGGCCACGCGGTCCGAGACCGACGTCGTCGGGCACCTGGGGCCGGATCCGCTGCGCGCCGACTGGTCCGCAGCCGAGGCGGCCCGCAGGCTCGGACGCGATCCGGGGGAGCGGGTGGCCGCAGCGCTGCTCGATCAACGCAAGGTAGCCGGTTTCGGCAATCTCTGGGCCAACGAGCTCTGCTTCCTGCGCGGGATTCACCCGGACACCGCGATGGCCGACGTCGATGTGCCCTCGCTGGTCGACCTCGGGGCCCGCTGCCTGCGTTTCTCCGCCACGCAGCCCGGCGCGCACCAGGTCACCACGGGGAACACGCGGAGGGGTGAGCGACACTGGGTGGCCGGACGCGCGGGGAAACCGTGTCTGCGCTGTGGTGCGGTCGTCCAGGTCACGGCCGAGGTGCCCGGTGACCCCGGCCGTCGTCGGACCTGGTGGTGCCCGCGCTGTCAGCCGCTGCGAGGGACGGTATAGCTGTCTGCACTGAGTGGACGGCCAGTGGGAGGATGGAGCCGTCCAGACCGCCGATTCCACGAGGACGACCATGGCTTCGATGAACCCACCGTTCACCCGACCGTTCGTCGACGTCCTGACTGCTGAGCATCGCCGCGTTCCGGAGCCGTCCACGCATGACCACGCACGGGGCGCACAGCACGGGGATCGCGAGGTACCCCTGTGATCGCCGGCATCGAGACCGGAGGGACCAAAGTGATCTGCGCCGTCGCCGATCGACAGGATCCCGGAGCCATCCTGGCCACGACGCGGATCGACACGACCTCCCCCGACGAGACGACGGAGGCCATTCGCGGATTCCTCGCCGACCATGGCGAGGAGGGCCGGTTCGACGCCGTGGGAATCGCCTCGTTCGGGCCGGTCGACGTCGACGTCGGGTCGCCGCGCTTCGGCTACATCACCTCGACGCCCAAACCAGGATGGCGCAACACCGATCTCGTGACGCGTCTCCGGCTGGCACCGGGAACCCCCGTCCGTCTGGTGAGCGACGTGACCGGCGCTGCGCTCGGTGAGCACCGCTCCGGCGCGGGCCGAGGGGTGAGCGATCTCGCCTATGTGACGGTCGGCACCGGAGTCGGCGTCGGTCTCGTGGTCGACGGTGCTCCGTTCACGCAGCGCAACCACCCGGAACTGGGGCACCTCCTGGTGCGCCGACATCCGAGGGACTCGTTCGCGGGCGTGTGCCCATTCCATGGCGATTGCCTCGAGGGGCTCGCCTCGGGGCCCGCGATCGAGGCTCGCTGGGGCAGACCTGCCACCGACCTCGGTCCGAGGCAGCAGGACTCGGTGATGATGTCCTCCTACTACATAGCCCAACTGCTCGCGACCATCACCTACGCAGCAGCCCCGCAGCGGATCATCGCCGGTGGTGGTGTCATGAAGACCCCTGGCCTGCTCGACGCCGTCCGGGAACAGCTGGTGCTGCTGGTCGGTGAGGCTCTCGCCGACCATCCGCTGACCGATACGACGAGCGGCTACTTGGTGCCCCCCGAACTGGGCGACTCGTCGGGAGTGCGGGGTGCGCTGTCGGTGGCAAGCGATGTACTGCCACCGGTGCCGGACCTTGGATGAACGCCGTGTGAACGAGGTCCGTAGGGTCGTGTTCCGTCGTCTCCAGCACGGCTCGTGTCAAAGAGCCCGGCACAGCACTGGCGTAGGCTGGAGGTCTGCGGACATGGTGGCGTCACTCCAGGCGCCGTCCGCGAGGAGGCGGAATTGGTACAGCGTATGGCAGACCCGACCTACAGGGAGCAGCAGTGGGATCAGCGTTACGATCCGCAGATCGAGGACGTCAATCGGCTGTGTGACACGCTGGCGGAGTCCAAGCCGGGGTCCTCAGTTCCCTATATCGACCCGATTCACGACGTCGATGGCTGCAAGATCGTGAGTCTTTTCTCGAGCCCGGGGGAATCGCTGCCCTCCGGCTTCATGTCCTTCGAGAACGATGACCCGAGCTCCATCCGGATGGCCGGGATCTACGAGGCAGTGGGCCTGCAGCCCGATGCGTTCATGCCGTGGAATGCCCACCCGTGGTATCTCCCCGAGGGCAAGGAGCGCGCCCTGACCATG
>JARIBG010000129.1 GCA_029257465.1 Arthrobacter sp.
GCGATCGTCGGGCACCTGGGCGTCGATGAACTCGCAGGTGTCGGTCTGGCATCCACGGTGCTGCAGACCGCCGTCGGGCTCATGGTCTTCCTCGCCTACTCGACCACCCCCGCCGTCGCCCGCCTCCTGGGGGCCGGGAGGCTGCCCGAAGCGCTCGCGGCAGGGCGGGACGGCGTGGGCCTCGCCGTCGTGCTCGGTCTCCTCCTGTCCACCGCGGGGTGGCTCGGTGCTCCGGTGCTGGTATCGCTCCTGGGGGCAGAGGGAGCCGTGTACGCCTTCGCGGTCGACTACCTCCGCTGGTCCATGCCGGGTCTCACGGCCATGCTGGTGGTCCTCGCCGCCACCGGGATGCTACGCGGCCTGCAGGACACCCGGACGCCCCTCGTGGTGGCGGGAGCGGGATTCGGCGTCAACATCGGCCTGAACTGGTTGCTGGTGTACGGCGCCGGGATGTCGGTCGCGGGGTCCGCACTGGGGACCAGCATCACGCAGTGGGGCATGGCCGGGGTGTATCTCGTCCTGATCGTGCGGTCCTCGCGGCGGGACCGGGTCTCCCTCAGGCCGTCCCTCCGTGGGATCAGGAGCACGGCCCGCGTGGGATCGTGGCTCATGCTGCGCACCCTGTCCCTGCGCATCGCCATCCTGGCCACCGTCTTCGTCGCCACCGGGCAGGGTGCCCTCAGCCTGGCCTCCCACCAGTTGGTCATGACGGTCTTCACCTTCCTGGCGTTCGCGCTCGACGCCCTCGCCATCGCGGCCCAGGCGCTGATCGGCAAGGAACTGGGGTCCGGGAACCGGGTGGTGGCCGGTGAACTCACGCGACGCATGATCATGTGGGGTGTGGGGTTCGGCGTCGTCACGGGTGCCCTGCTCGCCGCCGTCGCGCCGTTCATGGGCTGGATCTTCACCACCGACCCGTCCGTGCAGGCCGCTTTCGCCGCCGGGCTCTGGGTCCTTGCCGCGTCGCAGCCGGTCTGCGGGTTCGTGTTCGTGCTCGACGGCGTCCTCATCGGCGCAGGCGACGCGCGGTACCTGGCTCTCGCCGGCGTCGTGAATCTCCTGCTCTATGTGCCGCTGCTCGTCCTCGTGGACCGGGCGGGCCTGTCAGGTGGTGAGGGCATCGTGTGGCTGTGGCTGGCATTCGGCGTCGGGTACATGCTGGCGCGTGCCGTGACGCTGGGCTGGCGGATCAGGGACGATCGCTGGATGGTCACCGGTCCGACGCGGGAAGATGCCCGAACCACAGCGCCATAGCGGCGCCGATCGCCGCTATGGCCCGGGCGCCGGGACGACAGGAGCGAAACCGTCCTAAACTGGTCATGCCGAGAACGCCAGGCAACCTCTCTTCAGGAAGACCCCCATGGATACTGCATCGCGCGCTCCGGGCGCTGCGCCGGCCGGGCCGCTGGTCTGGAGACCGTTCATGGCGCGTGCCGTGGTGAGCGCCGTCTTCGGTCTCCTCACTGTCTTCTGGCGAGAACCCTCGGTGCCCGTCCTGTCCGTGGCGGGCGGCCTCTACCTCCTGATCGGGGGTGTGGTCTATCTGTGGACGCATCGCACGTTGGGCCGGTGTTCACGGTTCTCCGCCCTGATGACTATCAGTGGCGCTCTGCTCCTCGTGGCGGGCATCGCGAGTCTGGTTCTTCCGGACACACGCAGCTTCGCCCTGACCGGTGGTGTGGCCCTCGGCGTCGCCGGCATCGCCGAGGTGATTCGTGGCGTCAGCACCCGGGAACACCCCGCTGGACGCGATCTCATCCTGGTCGGGGTCGTCGGTCTCGTGACAGGAGCCATCCTGCCGTTCGTGGAGCACCTCGGCGCCCAGGCGTTGCTCGGGGTGAGCGGCGGCGGCGCGCTGCTGACCGCCGTCGCTCTCGGTATCGCCGCCCTGAGCTACCGGCACGATTCAGCCTTGAGCGCATCCTCCTCCTCCGGGACCCAGGGTGAGCCGGACCCCGTAAACTAGAGGCTCTACGACTCGTAGAAGTTCTCATCACCGGAAGGAGTGCCCATGGCGAAGCGCCAGCCCGGGAAGCCCACGCAGGGACGGTTCCGCCACGGCATCAAGGCTCCCCTGGTGTTCTCCGCGGTCCTCGCCGTGGTCGCGGGGGTGGCGACGTCGATCTTCGCCACCGGGGGAGGCTCGCAGGAGCTGCGTGTGGACCTGGGTCTGACGGCCGCCGGGATCGCGTTCATCGTCTCCCTCGTCATCTGCGCCATGCTCATGATGGCGGAGACCCCGAATGCCGAACACCTCAGCCAGGGCTCCGGTGTCAACCGATCGTCCACCCGGCCGGACGCGCAGGCCAGGGGTACAGGCCAGCAGGCCGCTCCGGAGCCCGATGACGCACCACGGTACGGTGAGCGGCTGCCCAAGAGGGACGGCTGACCAACTGACCTACGCCCGGCGCTGCGGCGCGGGCGGCGTCACGAACTGTTCCGGATCGAGGGGCTTCGGCCGACGGCCCGCCCTCGGCAGCGGCGTGTTGCAGTGCGACACACGCAACAGGGCTGCGAAGTCCCCGGATCCGGTACCGACCACTGCGGGCGACGCCGCCGGTACGGTCCATCGGACAGGCGTCCTGCTACCCTCCCCTCATGAACGAAGACGTGACGGGTTTCATGAGGGACTTCAGCACCCTGGTGTCGCTGGCGCAGGAAGCGCTCCCCACCTCGGCGCGGGGCAGGGAACTCCTCGATACGATCAGCGCGCACCTCGGGACTCCGGCCGGCGGTGTTGCCGTCGTCGTCGAGGAGGTGGCCAGCCATAGATTCGTCGACGCCGACATCGTGCTGACGGGCGTCGTCGGGCCCGACGCCGGACTGGCCGGGATCGGCGGCGGGGACCAGCGCCACCACTCGTCCCTGAGCGACATGCTCCAGCAGTCCGCGCTGTACCCGAACTTCCCGCTGGCGCAGCCGGACTACGTGAATCTCCCGGTCGGCCCGGCCGAGCAGCGGCAGACCGTCGCCCTGGGTCTGCGGCTCTTCCACTACGACGGCGTGCCCGTGGCGTTGCTGCAGCGCAGCGCCGAGCCGCGCTACGGACGCGCAGCGGCCTCGCTCGAGGTCCTGTGCGCGGATCCGGTGGTGAGCGCAGCCTTCCTCTCCGACTTCCGGCAGCGCATGCGCAGTGAGAGCGTCCTCAAGGGGCAGGTGCTCTCCTTCACCACGGACAACTTCGGTTCGGGTGATGCGGGCATCACCTTCCACGAGCGGCCCACCCTCACGGCCGACGACGTCATTCTCCCCGAGGGTCTGCTGGATCGGGTCACGGACCACGCCCTCGGAATCGGCGCGCACCGCGAGGCACTCGTGGCGGCAGGGCAGCACCTCAAGCGCGGCATCCTCCTGTACGGTCCGCCGGGAACGGGCAAGACCCATTCGGTCCGCTTCCTGCTCAGCGCGAGTGAGGGTACGACGGCGATCCTCCTCTCCGGTGGCACGCTCGCCCACGTGGGGGAGGCGGCGCGGACGGCGCGTGCCCTGCAGCCCTCGATCGTGGTCCTCGAGGACTGCGATCTGATCGCCGAGGACCGCAGCTTCGGGCACGGTCCACAACCCCTGCTGTTCGAGGTGCTCGATGCCATGGACGGTCTCGACGCCGACGCCGACGTCACCTTCGTCCTCACCACCAACCGCGTGGACATGCTCGAGCGCGCGCTCGCCCAACGGCCGGGTCGGGTGGACCTGGCGGTCGAGGTGCCGCTGCCGGCCGAGCACGAGCGCTCTGCACTGCTGCGCCTCTACGCCGGCGGGCTGGCCTTCAGCGCGGAGGCGATCGGCACCGCGGCAGGACGCACCGACGGCACGACGGCGTCCTTCGCGCGTGAGCTGGTCCGGCGTGCGGTCCTCGCGGCCGCGCTCGAGGGCGTTCCGCCGAATGATGCGCACCTGATCGCAGCCGTGGGCGAGCTCATGGCGGACAGCGCGTCCCTGACGAGGAGCCTGCTCGGCAGCAACGGCCCGATACCCGAGGAGGTCGGAGGACCCTTCGGACCGGGCCCGGGAGTCAGCCACGGCGGCGGGTACGAGTCCGCCTACAGCTCCTCCCTCGCACTGTCGTTCGACGGCCCTGCACAGCCGGGCTTCGCCGCCGACGGCTACTCGGAGGACGGCTTCGCGGGCGACGGCGTCGCGGCTCCGTCTACGGAGGAGGGTGACGTGGGGCGCGAAGATGCATCCTCCTGACGAGCGGACGTCGACGTACGTCAGCCGCTGCCGGCCTTCCGAGCCCGGTACGCCTTGACGTGGGTGCGGTTGGCGCAGTTCCCCGTGTCGCAGAAACGCCGGGATCTGTTCCGGCTGAGATCGAGCACCACGCCGTCGCAGTCAGGAGCTGCGCAGGAACCGAGGCGTTCGAGGTCGTGTCCGCGGACCACATCGACGAAGGCCATGGCTGCTTCCGTGGCCATGCGGTCGGCCAGCGGCGCTTCGGGCGCGGTGGCGTGGAGGTGCCAGTCCCATTCGTCGTGGCGGACCAGTTGAGGGAGCGCGCTGGTCCTGCGGAGAATCCGGTTCACGTGCTCGACGACGTCGTCCTCCTCCGCGAACCAGAGCGTCCCGAGCTCTATCCGCAGGGCTCGGACGGCGTGCAGTTCGGCGTCGGTGCGGGTCCGCGAACCGGAGAAGCGCTGCTGCTCGAGGAAGGTGTCCAGTCCCTCCATCGTGTCGAGTACGTCCACGTCGTCCCGCCCCGTGTTGATGAGCGCGGCGGCAGTGGCGAGGGCAACTTCCGTGTCATAGGTGAACGACATCTTGACTCCTGACATTGTCAGCCCCTAGTGTCACGACCATAACTACCTCTTACTCCTGACACCAAAACGACGCGAAGGGAACGGACGTGCCTCAGCGATCCGCCGCCGGCCTCTGGATAGCTCTCCTCTCAGCGGCCACCTTCGGTGTCTCGGGTCCGTTCGCCAAGTCGCTCCTCGAGATCGGCTGGAGCCCCGGCGCAGCCGTCGGCATCCGTATCGGAGGTGCCGCCGTCGTCCTCCTCGTCCCGGTCCTCATCGCGCTGCGGGGCCGCTGGTCGACGCTGCGTCGTCACTCGCTCACCATCGTGATCTACGGGATGACGGCGATCGCCCTGTGCCAGCTGTTCTACTTCAATGCGGTGGCCAGGATGTCCGTGGGCGTCTCCCTGTTGCTGGAGTACCTCGCGCCGGTGCTGATCGTCGGCTTCCTCTGGGCGCGCTCCCGCAGACCCCCACGGATACCGACCATCATCGGATCCCTGACGGCGATCGCGGGATTGCTCCTCGTCCTCGATCTCGCCGGGGACACCAGGCTGGACCCGGTGGGGGTTCTCTTCGGTCTGGGCGCGGCGGTCTGCCTCATGGTGTTCTTCCTGATGTCCGCCCGGGTGGACGAGTCCCTTCCTCCGCTCGTCATGGCCGGCGGAGGGATGATCGTGGCGGCACTGACCATCGGTGTCCTCGGGCTGACGAATCTGATGCCGATCCACGTCGTGCTCGCCGACGTCACACTGGCAGGCTCCACCTACAGCTGGCTGGTCCCGGTGGCAGTCCTGGTCCTCGTCGCCACAGTGGCCGCCTACGTGACCGGGATCCTGGCAGCGCAGCGCCTCGGTTCCAAGGTGGCGAGCTTCGTGGCCCTGACCGAGGTGATGTTCGCCGTCCTGGCGGCCTGGCTCATCCTCGGCGAACTGCCCGGAGTCGTCCAGCTGCTCGGAGGCGTGCTGATCGTGGCCGGAGTGGTGTGTGTGCGAATCGATGAGCTCCGAACCCGCGACGGCGAGCTGGTGCACGATGCGCTCGACCAGCCCAATCCGGTGGAGCCGGTCCCTCGCCCGTGAACGCCGTCCGTTGTCAGCTGCGTGCGAGCATCAGCGATTGCTTGCCGTGCGCTGGGTGGCGGTGAAGGTGAAGTTCGCGGTGCTGCTCAGTCCCTGGAACGTGTTGTCCGCGCTGACCGGCAGTGTTGCCGTGAAGCGCAGATTGTCGGTCTTGCCGGGGGTGATCGAGGCGAGATTCGTCAGCGGCGTGTTGGCGCCGATGATCGCGCGCTTCGGGGCCACGCCGGTGACGGTCCCGGCGCACGTGTACGTATAGGCGGGTGCCACGCCCGCCTCGGTCCAGGGGACACTGCAGGAGTCGACGACGAGCTGGAGGCCGTTGACGGCATCGGTGGTCAGCTTCGAGGGGGTTCCGACCGCCGTGGTGGTCAGGGTGACGCCCCCGAAACTCTGGTTGCCGGTATTGGAGATGGTGGCGACGCGCTGCAGCGTGTCTCCGGGTACGAGGGCGGTGGCAGCGACGTTGAAGCGATTCGCTGCCGTTCCTGTCGTGCCGAGCTGGACGGCGACCCTGCCGGCGCTGACCGCCTGGCTGGCCGAGGTGCTCGAGGTGAAGGAGCCGTAGGTGCCCAGGCCCGCAACGGACGCCGCAACCCCGAGCAACGCGACGGACGCGAGGATCTTCCCGGAGGTGGACTTCAGCGAGATGCGGGAGGGGCGTGCCAAGGTGAGACCCATTTCATCGGGATACCGGATGAGGCAGCAGCGCCATCTCCTTCCGGGGCTGCTGATGCAGCCAGGTACTACTGTGCCGCGCCCACCCGAACCGGCCACCGGCCGAACGCCGCAGGAACTCCGAAGAAACAGCGAAGTCCCTCAGCGCTCGAAATGGGTGGTTGCCTCCTCCGACTGGCCCACGGAGGAGAGCACGCTCGCCGCGACGTCGCGCAGCTTGATGTTCCGGGCCGACGACGCCCGGCGTAGGATCGCGATCGCCTCGTCCTGACTGCAGCGATTCTGCGCCATGATCGCTCCGACCGCCATGTCGATCGTGGTGCGCGACCCCAGGGCTGCCTCGAGATTCCTGGCGTCATCGGTGAGCCGACCGATCCTGACGGCCAGGCGCAGGCTCTGGGACGCGTTCCGCGCGATGGTCTCGGCAGCAGCGACACCCTCGTCGTCGAAGGCGTGTGGCTCCGTCGAGTAGAAGTCGAGCCCGGCACTTGCTCCGTCGTCGAGACGGATCGGGATGCCCAGCGCCGAGCGGACGCCGAAGGCCGCGATGGCCTGGCGGTACTCGGGGAAGCGGCTCTCCGCGAGGAAGTCACGGATGTGGACGGTGTAGCCCTCGCGTGCGGCACGCAGGCACGGTCCGTCGTCGAAGCGGTACTGGATCTCGTCGACCTGACGTGCCCGGGCGCCGCTGCTCGCGACCGTGATCATCGAGCGCGGTCGCAGCAGGGTGACACCGCAGAACACATCCTCATGGGTTCCCGAGAAGACTTTCGCCGCGACATCGGCCAATCCCCCCAGGAACTCCTGGACGTCCCCGCTGTCGAGCACCACGTCCTGCAGCATCGCTGCGACCGGGTCCTCGAGGGACTCCCGGGCGAGTTCGTATTCATCGGGCATCGGTTGCAGCTCCTTCACATGTCACCGGGGCACAGCATTGCCGAGACGATCGCGGCATGCAAGGCCGGTGCAAGCTTCCCACGTGCGAGAGGACGGGAGGTGCGCCGGTCCTATGTCCGGCCCTCCTTGCCGAAACTGCGCAACCGCAGGGAGTTGGCGACCACCAGCACCGAGCTGGCCGCCATCGCGGCCCCTGCGAGCATCGGGTTCAGCAGCCCGAGGGCTGCGACAGGAATCCCGACGGCGTTGTAGAAGAAGGCCCAGAACAGGTTGCCCTTGATGGTGGCGAGCGTACGCCTGGAGAGCTCGATGGCCTGGGCCACCTGCTCCAGGCTGTTGCCCATCACCGTGAGATCGGCGGCCTCGATGGCGACGTCGGTCCCCGAGCCCATGGCGATACCGAGATCGGCCTGCGCCAGGGCTGCGGCGTCGTTGACGCCGTCCCCGGCCATGGCGACCGTGGCCCCCGAGACCTGGAGTTTGCGGACCACCTCCACCTTGCCCTCCGGTGTGATGCCCGCGTGGACGTCGGCGGCATCGATGCCCACGGAGGCTGCGACCTGAAGAGCTACGGCCCGATTGTCGCCCGTGAGCAGGATGGGGCGCAGGCCGAGGGTGCGCAGGCGCCCTATCGCATCCCTCGAGCTGCCCTTGACCGTGTCGGACAGCGTGATGAAGCCGGCCACCGCGTCGTCGACCGCCACCCAGACCGCCGTCGTCCCCGCGTTCTCCGCAGCACTGAACGCCGCGATCTGCTCGGGTGAGGGGGTGATCCCATTGCGCTCGAGCCAGGTGGCGCGCCCCGCGGTGATGATCCGGTGGTCGACGACGCCCCGCACTCCTCCTCCGGGCGCACTCGAGAACTCGAGCGCTTCGGGCAGGCGGTCCACCGCGGCCGCGTGGAGGGCGATGGCCTGGGCGATCGGGTGCTCGCTCGCCGTTTCCACGGCGCCCGCGAGACGCAGGAGCTCCGCTGCTGTCGCACCCTGCAGGGGGACGACGTCGTCCACCGCCATGGTGCCGGTGGTGACCGTACCGGTCTTGTCCAGCACGATGGTGTCCACGGTCCGGGTGTCCTCGAGGACCTGCGGCCCACGGATGAGGATGCCCAGTTGGGCGCCGCGGCCCGTGCCGGTCAGCAGGGCGGTCGGTGTGGCCAGGCCCAGGGCGCAGGGGCACGCGATGACGAGCACGGTCACCGACGCGGTGAAGGCGGCGTCGAGGTCACCGCTGAGCACGAGCCAGAGGACGAACGTGACGACGGCGATGACGAGGACCACCGGCACGAAGACCGCGCTGATGCGGTCGGCGAGCCGGGCTATCCGTGCCTTGCCGCTCTGCGCCTGACTGACGAGTCGGCCCATGTGGGACAGCACGGTGTCGGAACCCACGCGGGTGGCCCGCACCACGATTCTGCCGGAGGTGTTGATGGTCGCCCCGGTGACGGCATCGTCCGGGCCGACCTCGACCGGCACGCTCTCACCCGTCAGCAGGGCCGTGTCGACGGCGCTGTGACCCTCGGTGACCACGCCGTCCGTCGCGATCTTCTCCCCCGGACGGACGACGAACTCGTCCCCGGGGATGAGGGTGGTGGCGGGCAGGGTGACCTCGACGCGTTCGCCGTCGACCGTCCGCAGGACATGGGCCTCCTTCGCGCCGAGACTCAGGAGCGACGTCAGCGCGTTCCCGGCCCGCTGCTTCGCCGAGGCTTCGAGGAAGCGGCCCAGGAGCAGGAAGGTGACGACGACGGCGGCCACCTCGAAGTAGAGGGAGTGATCACTCATGCTCATGCCCGTGTGCTGCGTCATCGCCGGATCGGTGAAGAGTTGCCAGGAGGAGAAGAGGAAGGCCGCGGTGACGCCGATGGACACCAGCGTGTCCATGGTGGAGGACAGATGGCGGGCATTGATCGCTGCGGCCCGGTGGAAGGGCCACGCCGACCACGTCACCACCGGCAGGGACAGGGCGAAGACCACCCAGCCCCAGTGGGGGAACTGCAGGCCCGGCACCATGGAGATGAGCAGCACCGGGATGGACAGGACGGCCGCGAGGATCAGACGCGCGCCCAGGAGCGACGGCGTGTGCTCGGCGTGCTCGCCGTCGGACTGCTCCTGGTCGATGACCCGTGCGCCGTACCCGGTGGCCTCCACCGTGTCGATCAGCTGCTGGTCGGTGACGGACGCCGGAACCCGCACGACGGCGCTCTCCAGCGGGAGATTGACGCTCGCCTCGACGCCGTCGAGCTTGCCGAGCTTGCGTTCCACCCGGCCCACGCAGGAAGCGCACGTCATCCCCTGGATGGAGAGTTCGACGACGCGCTGGTCGTTGAGGGCGTCGACGGGAAGCTGCGTGGTCGCCATGTCAGGCTCCGGCGGGTACCACGGTGTAACCGGCCTCCGCGACGGCGTCGTCGATCGAGGCGGGATCCAGCGGGCCCTCGGACGAGATGACGGCGGTCGAGGCGCCGCCGTTCACGAGGTCTACGTCGACCGAGCCGACGCCGGCCAGGTCGGACAGCTCGCTCTTCACGGCGCTCACGCAGTGTCCGCAGGTCATTCCGGTGATGGTGATGGTGGTGGTGGTCATCGTGGTCTCCTTCGAGGTGATCAAGGTGGGCTGGTTCAGCGCAGGAGGCGACCGATGGCGGCCGCTGCCTCCTGGACCTTCTCCTGGACGACATCGGTGTCGCCGGAGAGCTGTGATTCCTGCGCGGCTCCGACCACGCAGTGGGCTATGTGCTCCTCGAGCAGTCCCATGGAGACGGCATGGAGGGCCTTGTTGACTGCTGCGACCTGGGTGAGGATGTCGATGCAGTACTTGTCCTCCTCGACCATCCGCGCGATGCCGCGCACCTGACCCTCGACCCGGCGCAGCCGCTTCAGGTAGGCGTCCTTGTCCGCGGTGTAGCCGTGCACGACCGTTTCGCCGGCGTCGATGCTGCCGGCGTCTGTCGCCCCTGTGCTCACGGTCATGGAATGGCTCCCTGCAGCTTGTTCACGATACCCTCGGGGGGTATAGCAGTCCACGGTACCGTGCTATTCCCGGGGAGACCACTGCCTTTGAGGGAACCTCCAGCCGGATGCCGTAGGTTTGCATCGAAGCATCCCCTACCCAAGGATCTCCATGACCCTCTCGCTCACCGGCTGGCAGAAGCGCACGCTGCTGGTCCTGGCCGGGCTCGCCGTTGTCGCCCTCTTCGCGCTCGCCTTCACGGCAGGCCGTGCCACGGCTACGCCGTCGTACCCGAGCAGCACCAGCGCCGACGCCGGTTTCGCGCGGGACATGCAGGCGCACCACAATCAGGCGGTGGAGATGTCCATGATCGTGCGTGACGAGGTCGACGACGACATGCTGCGGACGGTGGCCTACGACATCGTCACCACACAGCAGCAGCAGGCCGGCCAGATGTACGCCTGGCTCGAGGAGTGGGGCCTGTCCCAGAGCAGCTCCCAGCCGCGCATGGAGTGGATGAGCGGAGCGTCCGGGGACCACGCCGGCATGGAGATGGCGACCACGGAAGCAGGGCACGGCTCCATGCTCATGCCCGACGGGCGTATGCCCGGCATGGCGAGCGACGCACAGCTCGAGGAGCTGCGGAACTCGACCGGCGACGACGCCGCCCGGCAGTTCCTGAATCTCATGATCGTCCACCACGAGGCCGGCGTGGACATGGCCGAAGCCGGTGCGGAACTCGCCGAGACCGATCAGGTGCGCGATCTCGCGTCGAAGATCCAGGTGGGGCAGCAGGCGGAGATCACCCTGATGCAGGGCATGCTCGATGCCCTGTGAGCGGGTGTGCCTGCACCGGACCAGCCGACCGGCGATTGCCCGACCACTCCGCGCCACCGGTATATTTGAGGTCGGCACACATCCATCCGCATGTCATCCACGGCGCGTGCCGCGGCTCAACCAGTACCGGAGGACCACCCGTTGAGTAAGAAACGGTCGCAGGAGAACCAGGACCGCCAGGCTCGCCTGGCCGCCATCCAGACACAGCAGCGGGCCGGCGAGCGCAAGCGCAACGCGCTGATCTTCGGCGGGATCGGCGCCGTGATCCTGGCTGTCATCATCGCCGTGACAATCGTGATCGTGCAGCAGGTGCGGGTCAACAACGACCGCGAGGCCGAGGCCACACAGGACATCGAGGGCGTCCAGACGTTCGACGACGTAGCCTTCGAGCACGTGGACGGATCCGTGGAGTACGAGCAGTCTCCTCCCGTCGGTGGGGACCACAACGCCATCTGGACCAACTGCGGCATCTACACCGAAGAGCTTCCGAACGAGAACTCCGTACACTCCCTCGAGCACGGCGCCGTCTGGATCACCTACCAGCCGGATCTCGACCAGGCGGAGATCGACGCGCTCACCGAGCTCGTCGGATCGCGGTCCTACACGCTGCTGAGCCCCTACCCCGGTCTCGACACCCCGATCGCGGCCAGCGCCTGGGGCCTGCAACTGAAGGTCGACTCCGCCGACGATCCGCGCCTGCGGACCTTCCTCGACAAGTACATCCAGGGTGAGCAGACCCGCGAGCCCGGCGCCGCGTGCACCGGTGGACTCACGCCCGACGGGCTGGCAAGCTCCTAGCCATGACGGCAGCCCGGGCTCGTGCGACGGCTGAGGTCCTCGTGAAGCGGTCCTCATGACGTTCCGGGGCGCAGATGTCGCAACCCCGGCCGTGGTGATCGATCTCGAGATCCTGGAACGCAACATCGCGGCCATGGCACGTTTCGCCCGGGAGCGCGGCGTGCAGCTGCGCCCGCACGCCAAGACCCACAAGATCCCCGAGATCGCCCGGCTGCAGCTGGCGGCGGGCGCTGCCGGCCTCACCGTCGCGACGATCGGCGAGGCCGAGGTCTTCGCGGCCGCAGGTGTCGGGGACCTCTTCATCGCCTACCCCCTCTGGGTCGAGGAGACCGCGGCGGCCCGCCTGCTCGCCGTCGCCGGGCTGGCACGTCTCACCATCGGCATCGACTCCGCAGAGAGCGCGGGGCAGCTGGCGCGAGCCCTCGGTGACGACGTCGGGCGGATCGCGGTCCGCGTCGAACTGGACAGCGGCCACCATCGGAGTGGGGTACTGCCGCGGGACGTGCGTGCGGTCGCGGAGGCGGCACGCGCGGCGGGTCTGGCGGTCACCGGAGTGTTCACCTTCCCCGGTCACAGCTACGCACCGGGAGCGGCGTCTGCGGCGGTCGTCGATGAGCAGGAAGCGCTGACCGCGGGCGCGGCCGCCCTTCACGAGGCCGGCTTCCGGGACCTGATGATCAGCGGCGGGTCGACGCCGTCGGCCCTGCTGTCCTCCGGTGACACCCTGACGGAGCTGCGCCCCGGCGTCTACGTCTTCAATGATGCCCAGCAGTGGGAACTCGATCGCTGCCGACCGGAGGACATCGCGCTGACCGTCGAGTCGACGGTGGTGAGCCATCGACGGATCGCAGGAGCCCCCGAGGCCCTGATCCTCGACGCCGGCAGCAAGGTCCTCGGGAGCGACCGTGCGGCGTGGGCCACCGGGTACGGCAGACTCCTCGATCAGCCCGACGCTCGGATCGTGGCCCTCTCGGAGCACCACGCCACCGTGGAGTGGCCCGCCGGAGAGCCGCTGCCGCCGCGAGGGACCCGGCTGCGTGTGGTTCCCAATCACGTGTGCCTCACACCCAACCTCGTGGACGAGGTGCAGGTGGTCCGGGACGGAGTCCACCGGGGCAGCTGGGCGGTCGCAGCCCGCGGGAAGAACAGCTAGGACCGCGCCCGGGCCTCGACCGGTTCCCGCCACGGGACCATACTGGGATCCTGATGTCAGAAGGCTGACGGACCCGGGAGTGCTGATGGACAGGTCGAGGACAGAACTCAGGACAGAACTCAGGACAGCGACGATCGGGGCCGCTCTGCTCCTGATGACGCTCACGGCGTGTGGCCAGGGCGAAGCGGCGGCCATTCCGGAACCGCCGGCCGGCGGCAATGTGCTGGATCTGGCCGACGTCCTGACCACGTCCGAGGAGCAGGACCTCAGTTCCCTCATCGACGAACACAACGCCTCCACGGACGCCGCGCGCGTGGCCGTCCTGCTCGTGGAGAACGCCGGTGGCCCGATCGAGGACTACTCCTGCGACGTCGCGACGTCCTGGGGCGTCGGGGACGAGGGCGCCGACAACGGTGTGCTCGTGGTCGCGGACACGACCGAGCGTGAACTGCGCATCGAGACCGCCGACGGCGTCCGTGAGCAGTTCTCCGACGACGACGCGGGAGGCCGACGAGGAGATCCGGTCGGCCGAGCAGTCGAACCCGGACCTGCGGCTCACCGAGGAGCAGCGAGCCGCGTACCGTACGTACCGCTGGGGTCACCGCGGCGAGGACGCCATCCGCAACCCGACCATCTGGTTGCCCCTGTACATCGCCAATCCCGCGCTCTATTCCAGTGGTAGCGGGGAGTCCGGTGCCTCGGGTTCCTCCTACAACGGCGGCGGTGGGTTCACCGGCGGCGGAGCGTCGGGCAGCTACTGACGCGGTTCTCAGTCCTCGACGGCGGCGCCGATCGTCTCGAGGATCACGCCTGGGTTGTCCTTGGTGAAGTGGCCGATCTTCCATTTGTCGCCGAACACCGCGACGGCCTCACCGTCGGCCCGGAACAGGATCTCGCCGCCACGGAAGGTCTCGGGGACGCCCTGGCTCTCAGGGCTCACGCGCATCGCGAGGGTGTAGGAGAGGTGATCGAGCGATGTCGGGGCGTTGAACTCCGAGCCGAGCCGCTCCGCCGCGACCTCGAACTGCAGCGCACCGACGGCCGCGAGGACCGGCGCCTGGTCCCCGCGCAGATCGGAGCGCAGCACCTGCACCACGCCCTCGTGCTCGAGCTGATCGATACCCCGCCTGAACTGCTTGTAGCGTCCGGGATCCTTGGCGCGGGCCACCGCGAACAGCTCGGGGGAGAAGCGGGGGATGTCGGGGAACTGCACGGGCTGCTCGGAGAACAGGCTGTCGCCCACCCGCAGGCTCGTGGCGTTGACCAGGCCGACGACGTCGCCCGGCCAGGCAGTGTCCACCACCTCGCGGCTGCGGCCCAGGACACGGTGCGCGTACTTCGTGGCGAAGGGCTTGTTCGTGCGCTGATTGGTGATGACCATGCCGCGCTCGAACGTCCCGGAACAGATCCGCAGATAGGCGATGTG
>JARIBG010000004.1 GCA_029257465.1 Arthrobacter sp.
CGAAGACCGCCATGTTCCGGCCGATCTCGCCGAGGCCGCCGAGCGGCACGATCCGCAGAATTCCAGGAGCGAGCTCCTGGGGCGGGCCGAGCGGCAGGGACGCGCGGCTCACGCGCGCTGTCCCGTGCCGTCCAGGTCCCAGCCCGCCTCCGCGAGATCCGCGAGCACGGGTGCCAGCTCGGACTCCGTGGGTTCCACGAGGGGCAGGCGCACGACGGCGTTCGGCAGCACCCCCGTCAGGTGCAGGATCCGCTTGGCCGAGACGGCGCCCGGGAGATGCGTCATGACGGCGCGGATCACCGGATCGAGCTCGAAGTGGAGCCGGCGCGCCTCGGCGAGATCGCCACGGCTTGCCGCGTCGACGAGGGCCCGGAAGCCGGCGGTGGCCACGTGCGCGCTGACACTGACCACACCGACCGCTCCCGCGGCCATCCAGGGCAGGGTGAGCCCGTCGTCGCCCGAGTAGACATCGAGATCCGTGGACGCGAGCACCCTCGTGACGGCGGCGAAGTCGGCCTTGGCATCCTTCAGGGCGCTGATCCTCGGGTTCTCGGCGAGACGGAGCATGGTCTCGGTGGTGATGGGGATCCCCGAGCGGCCCGGGATGTCGTAGATCATGATCGGCAGGTCGCTCGCTGCGGCGATCTCCTCGAAATGAGCCAGCACGCCGGCCTGGGACGGCTTGTTGTAGTACGGCGTCACGACGAGCTGCGCGTGGGCACCGGCGCGCTGGGCGCGCCGTGCCATCTCGACCGAGTGCGAGGTGTGATTCGTCCCCGTTCCGGCGATGACCCGCGCACGGTCCCCCACCGTCTCGACGACCACGCGGTAGAGCTCCTCCTTCTCGGCGTCCTCGAGCGTGGAGGTCTCCCCGGTGGTACCGGAGACCACCAGCGCGTCGCAGCCGTCGTCGACGAGCCTGGTGGCCAGGGCCGCCGTGGTGTCGAGGTCGACGGCGCCGTCGGCGGTGAACGGGGTGACCATCGCGGTCGCGAGTGAGCCGAACGGCAGGGTGCGCGAGGGGATGTCAGCCATGAGGACGAGATTACCCGTTCACACCCCGGGTACGGCATGAGCCGGCGGTGGGACGACGACGAGCCGACGGCGGCGCCGGCGGGTGCGGACACAGGATCCGCGCCGGAGCCTGTGGGACCATGGCTGCATGCACACGAAGCCCGTCTCCCGGCGGTTGACCGGGATCGATGCTGCCCGCGGGGTGGCGCTCTTCGGGATGATGAGCACGCACGTGGTGCCCCTCTACGTTCCGGGCACGGTCGAGGCGACCTGGACGGCCCTGTTGTTCGCGGGAAGGGCCTCCGCGCTCTTCGCCGTCGTCGCCGGTATCGGGCTGGCACTGCTCACGGGCGGCAGGGCCCCCCACCGTGGACTGACGCTGTCCGCCGATCGGAGGGGTATCGCCGTCAGGGCCCTGATCATCGCCGGCATCGGACTCCTGCTCGGCGCGCTCGAGACCAATATCGCGATCATCCTGTTCCACTACGGCGTCCTGTTCCTCGTGGCGCTGCCCTTCACCGGGCTGCGGGCCCGGGCGCTCGCAACCTGGGCGGCGGGCTGGCTCCTGCTCTCACCGATCGCGGCGTATCTGCTGCGGCCCGTGGTCTCGGCGTCCGTGTATCCCCCCGCTCTCGGCGGCAACCCGGTCTTCGAGCACTTCCTGGTCCCGCAGGTCCTGGCCGCGGACATCTTCCTCACGGGCTACTACCCGGTACTGCAGTGGCTGTCGCTGATCCTCGTGGGCCTGCTGATCGGGCGCCTCGACCTCGGCCGCCTGGGTATCCAGCTGGCACTCATCGGCGGCGGTGTCGTCGCAGCGGTGGGCGCGAAACTCATCAGCGCGCAGCTGCTCGGAGCAGGCGGCGGGCTCGCGGCACTGCTGCAGACCCCGGACGGGAGCCAGTATCCGCTGGAGGCGATGCTCGACGTCGGGCTCGCCGGTATTGATCAGTCCGGATCGTGGTGGTGGCTCGCGGTGAGCGCACCCCACGCCGGGACGACGCCGGACCTGGTGCACGTGGCGGGCTGCGCGGCGGCCGTGGTGGGCCTGTGCCTGCTGCTGACCCGCAGGTTCCCCCTGGCCCTGGTGCCCCTGTCGGCGCCGGGCGCCATGACCCTGACCCTGTACAGCCTCCACGTGTGCGTCATGAGCTGGACCGATCAGCTGGAACCGCTGCCCGATCCTCTGCTGCTGCTCTGGGTGCAGATCGTCATCGCGATCGCCGTCGGCGTCCTGTTCCAGCGGATCCACTCCCGCGGCCCGCTGGAGCTGCTCACCTCCGGGGCGTCCGGCGCGGCACGCCAGGGCGTCCTCGAGCGTCAGCGCTAGCTGTCCGTCGGGGCGCGGTACCCGCACACGGCTAGCCCTGCCGGTACAGCTTCGCGGCGTCGCGCATGGCCTGCCGGGCGCGTTTGCGGTCCCCCGCCATGTCGTACGCCAGCGAGAGCCTGAACCGGCCGCGCCAGCTCCCGGGATCGGCCTCCACCTCGGCCTGGAAGGCGGGGAAGGCGGCGTCTGCGGCGGAGCGGACGATCCGGCCCGCCGGCGTACGCGGCAGATCGTCGACGGGCAGGCCGCCCTCGCTCTCGAGCTGCCGAGCCATGCGCTGCGTCTGGGCGCCGAAGAGCAGCTCGCGGATCAGCGCCCACGCACCGATGCACGGCAGCAGGAGATAGCCGGCGCCGAGCGCCTTCGCCACGGGATCCGGGTCGCCGAGGAGCAGGAAGCTGCGCTGGAAGGCGATGACGAGCCAGAAGACGAGCAGGATTGTGACGAGCAGGACGCCGAGCTTGACCTTGTGCTCATGGTAGAACCCCAGCGCGCTCACGCGGACGCGCCGGTCTGCAGGTCCAGATAGCCGTCGAGGCCCACCGTGAGTCCGGGATGCTCTGCCACAGCGCGGATACCGAGCAGCACGCCGGGCATGAAGGACGCGTGATCGAAGGAATCGTGCCGGAGCGTGAGCAGCTCGCCAGGACTGCCGAGGAGAACCTCCTGGTGCGCCGTGAGACCGCGCAGCCGCACGGAGTGCACCGGGACGCCATCGATCATGGTTCCGCGGGCGCCGTCGAGCGCGTCCCGCGTGGCATCGGGTGCCCCCGGCACACCGGCTGTGCTGCGGGCTGCCGCGACGAGCTGCGCCGTCCGTACGGCTGTCCCGGAGGGCGCGTCGATCTTGTCGGGGTGATGCAGCTCCACGATCTCGACCGATTCGAAGTATCGTGCCGCCGTCGCGGCGAATGCGGTGGCAAGTACGGAGCCGAGGGCGAAGTTCGGGGCGATCAGCACGCCGGTCCCCGGCGTCCCTGTAAGGACCGTGGAGAGCTGGTCGAGTCGCTCGGCCGTCCAGCCCGTGGTGCCGACGACGGCGTGCATCTTGTGCCGGGCGGCGAACACCACGTTGTCGTACGTGGCATCCGGGACCGTCAGATCCACCACGACACGCGCGCCGGCCGAGACCAGGGAGTCGAGGGAGTCGCTGCTGCCGAGGGCTGCGACAAGTTCCAGATCGGCGGCGTCCTCCACTGCACGGACGGCCTCCGAGCCCATGCGACCGCGTGCTCCCAGCACGGCTATGGGCAGTCGTTCAGTCATGCCCCCAGCGTACTGTCAGGCTCCGACGCCCACCCATTCGACGGTGCCGTCGGTGAAGAACTGCTCCTTCCAGACGGGCACGCGCTCCTTGACCAGATCGACGAGATCCGAGCAGGCACGGAAGGCCTCCCCGCGGTGGGCCGCTCCGACGGCCGCGACCAGGGCCTGGTCACCGATCGCCAGCGGTCCCACGCGGTGTGCCACCCAGATGCGGATCCCGTCGTGCCGTGCGGCGATCTCCTCGGCCACCTCGCGGATGATCCGCTCTGCGCTCGGGTGCGCGGAGTAGCTCAGCGACGTGACATCGCGTCCGCCGTCGTGGTTCCGCACCACACCGCTGAACCCGACGATGGCCCCGCACTGGGGAGCGTCGACGCCTGCGTGCGCCTCCTCGGGGGTGATCGGGATAGCGGCTACGGCGGCGTGGACAACTTCACCGGTGGTCATTGTGGCCCTCCAGTTGGGAGCAGATGTGGTCGATGAGGGGAGAGAGCACGGCGAGCCCGTCGCGCACGCCACCTGGTGAGCCGGGCAGATTGATCACGAAGGTGGAGCCGGCGCTTCCGGCCAGACCCCGGCTGAGCACGGCGGTGGGGACCTTCCCCGCACCGGCTCCGCGCACCGCCTCCATGACGCCGGGCAGACTGCGGGTCAGATAGGGCAGGGTCTGCTCGGGCGTGGCATCGTCCGGGCTCAGGCCCGTCCCGCCACTGGTGATCAGCACGGCCGGCCGATCCTCGAGTGCGGCACCGATCGCGGAGCCCACGGGATCACCGTCCGGGACGATCGTGGCGGTGGCGACGGCGAAGTCGTGCTCGTAGAGCCAGTCCGCGATGATCGGGCCGCACTCGTCCTGGTAGGCGCCCGCCGCTGCCCGCGTGGACGCGATGATCACGGCTGCGCTCCGGAGCGTCGTCATACTGTCCAGTCTCCACTCTTGCCGCCGGATTTCGATACCACCCGCGTCCCGGTGATCACGGCGCGCTTGTCCACCGCCTTGATCATGTCGTAGAGCGTCAGGGCGGCCACCGATGCGCCCGTCAGCGCTTCCATCTCCACGCCGGTGAGCGCGGTGGTCTTCACGAGCACCACCACCCTGATGCTGCCGGCCTCCGGTTCGAAGTCCACGGTGACCCGCGCCAGCGGCAGCGGATGGCACAGCGGGATCAGCGTGGAGGTCTGCTTGGCGGCCATGATGCCTGCCACCCGCGCGACGGCGAGGGCGTCGCCCTTGGGCAGCTGCCCGTCGGCGATGAGGGCGACGACATCGGGCGTGGTCTCCAGGACCGCCTCGGCGACGGCCTCGCGGGTGGTCGCCTGCTTCCCGGAGACATCCACCATGTGCGCGGTGCCGTCGGCCCGGACATGGGACAGCGCGGCGGAGGACGAAGAGTCGGTCATGGGGTCCGTTCCTGCTGGTGTGGATCGGTCAGGGCAGTACTCATGCGCTGTCGACGCTCTCGGTGACGAGGACGTCGACGACGGCGAAGGGATCGCCCGGCACGGGACCGGTCAGGGTGATCTCGACGCGCTCCCCCTCCTGCAGCGCGGCGACACCCTCGGGCAGGTGCACGAGGCAGTTCGACCGGGCGAGGGCGTGGAGCAGATGCGATTCCGGGCCCCCCACCAGGGCCACCCTGCCGTCGCGATAGAGCCCCCGCCTCACCTGGTGCTTGGTCTCCACGCTCTCGATGCCCTCGACCAGAACCGCCTCGAGGACCGGGCGTGGTGCGGGGACCCCGGTCAGCTGACCCAGGGCAGGGCGCAGGAACATCTCGAACGAGACGACGGCGCTGACCGGGTTGCCCGGGAACCCGAGGAAGGGGATGCCGGAAATGGTCCCGTGCGCCTGCGGTCCCCCGGGTTGCATGGCGACCGAGGAGAACTCGACGCTGCTGTCGGCCAGGGCCTGCTTCACCACCTCGTAGGCTCCCTGACTGATGCCGCCGGTGCTGAGGACCAGGTGGGTGCTGCCCGCGGTGATGGCGGCGAAGGCGTCGCGCAGGACGGCGGGATCGTCCCCGAGCAGTCTGTGGCGCGTGACCTCCGCACCGGCCTCGATCAGCGCCGCGTCGAGCAGGGTGGTGTTGGCGTCGTAGATCCTCCCCGGGGCCAGTGCCTCACCCGGTTCGACCACCTCGTCGCCGGTGGACAGCAGCAGTACCCGGAACCGGGGACGGACGGGAACCGTACCCACGCCGCATGCCGCGAGCAGTCCCAGCTGCGCAGCTCCCAGCAGCGTGCCCGCCTCCAGCGCGATCTCCCCCTCGGCGATGTCACTACCGGTACGGCGCACGAACTCACCCGGCGCGATGCCTCCGGGGAACTGCACCCGTGCCCGGCCGGCCGCGACCTCTGCCGCCGGGTGGAACCGGGCGGGAACGGCACGTTCGATCGGGAGGACGGCGGCGGCACCGGCGGGCAGCATGGCGCCGGTCATGATCGGCGCGGCCGTGCCGGCGTCGAGCGATGGAGGCACGGAGCCTGCCGGGATGGCGTCCGTCACCCTCAGCGTCACCGCATCCGCGAGATCCTCGGGGCGGACGGCGTACCCGTCCATCTGGGAGTTGTCGAAGGGCGGCAGGCTCACCGGCGCGAGGACGTCCTCGGCCAGTGCCCGGCCCAGGGCCTCCGTCAGCGGCAGGACCTCGGGCGCATCGCCCGGGTAGCCGCTGCTCCACCGCAGCAGCCCGGCGATGGCCGCCCTGTGCTCGGCGACGGTTCTTCTCATCACTGCCTCTCGTGACTGCCTCTGGTACCTGCTCATCCCGCGTACGTCAGAGGAGCAGGACGGTCTAGGTCACCGTGAACGATACCGTGTGGAGGCCCTCGGATCCGTCGGGCGCCGGCGCGACGTCGGCCGCCGACTGGACAGCCCCGTCCCGGTCGGTGGCCCGGGACTGCACTGTATGCGGGCCTGCCTCCAGCTGCAGTGTCGCCCTGTACTGCACCCAGGTGTCCGCCGAGATGGGCGCGGCCAGGGTGGCCTGCTGCCAGGGGCCGCCGTCCGCCCTCACCTCCACGCGCTCGATCCCGGTGTGCTGGGCCCAGGCGACACCGGCGATCACGACGTCGCCCGCCGGAACCTCGCGATTCCGGCGCGGTACGTCGATGCGCGACGACGTCTTGACCGGTCCGCGCACCGACCAGCCGCGCGTGGACCAGTAGGCTGTCGAGTCGGCGAACCGGGTGACCTCGAGCTCGCTGACCCACTTCGTGGCGGACACGTACCCGTACAGTCCAGGGACCACCAGCCGGGCGGGGAAGCCGTGCTCCACGGGTAGCGGCTCGCCGTTCATCCCGATGGCCAGCAGGGCGTCCCGCTCGTCGGTCAGCGCGTCCAGCGGGGTTCCGGCGGTGAAGCCGTCGACGCTGCGCGAGAGCACCATGTCGGCCTCCGGCTGCACACCGGCGCGGGCCAGGAGATCTCGGATCGGCCAGCCCAGCCAGCGCGCCGTACCCGTCAGGTCACCGCCCACGGTGTTGGACACGCATGCCAGCGTCACGTGGCGTTCGATCAGGGGCAGGGCGAGCAGCTCGTCGAAGGTGAGCTCCACCTCGCGGTCCACGAGTCCCGTGACCTTCAGGGACCACGTGGTGGCGTCGACCACGGGTACCACGAGGGCGGTGTCGATGCGGTAGAAGTCGTCGTTCGGTGTCACGAGCTCGCTGATGCCCGGGACGTCTAGTTCGGCGCCCTCGGGGACGAAGGAGCCGACGGCGGGCGGTGTTTCTCCGGCGGGCGCCGGAAGCGTGATGGAGGAGCGCTGCTGCGTCACCGTCGACTGGCTCGAGCGGACGGTCGCCGCTGCGGCTCCGGTTGCGGCTGCGATCACGGCGGCGCCGCCGGCACCCTGCAGGAAGCGCCGCCGGGCCGGTGCGTCGTCCCTCGGGTTCCCGGCGTCCCTCCCGGACCGCCGCGTCCATGCGTCGAGTGACCGGATGAGCGCTCCGAGCACGAGGATGGCCACGAGCGCGGCGACGACCGGCGCCACGTAGGACACGAGCGTGGCCTGTGCGCGGGAGGCGACGGCAAGGACACCGAGGACGCCGAAGCCCAGGATCATTGCCCGGCCGGCGTAGGCCCTGCGGTGTTCGAGCACTCCGGCCGCGAGGGCCAGCACGAGGATCAGGACGGCGATGGTGACAAGGAACACGGCCTTGTCAGCTGTTCCGAACCAGGCGATGGCCCAGTCCTTCACTCCGGGCGGGAGGACGTCGATGACGAAGGAGCCCACGGCGCTGACCGGCGACACCGACGGACTCAGCGCGGCGGCGGTCAGTTCACCGCCGATCACGCCCAGTCCCACCGCCAGGGCGCCGCAGACGGCCGCCCAGCTGTTGTGCCGCATCGCTTCCCTCTTCCGTTCGCGTCCCGGAGAACGTCCTGTCGTGATCGAGCGAACGGTCCAGCCCTACCACGAGCGCGGGGTCCGGGAGGTTCCGTGGGCTTCACCACATCGACTGCCCTGAGCGGTTCGTCCGTGATGGTCGGTAGCTGCTCCCCGGCACCAAGGGCGTAGGCTCGAAGGATGGGAACACACCTGGGAATGCCGAGTGTTACCCGCAGTTCCGCGCTGTCGGGTCTGCTGGACACCCACGGCCGACAGGCCACCGACATGCGCCTGTCCCTGACCGACAAATGCAATCTCCGCTGCACCTACTGCATGCCCGCCGAGGGTCTGAACTGGTTGCAGAAGGACGCTGTGCTCTCGCGCGCCGAGATCGTCCGGCTGGTGCGTATCGGCGTCGACCAGCTGGGTATCCGGGAGTTGCGGCTCACGGGAGGTGAGCCCCTCGTCCGGGCCGACCTGCTGGAGATCATCCGCGAGATCCGCGCGAATCACACGGAGCTGCCGATCTCCATGACCACGAATGCCCTGGGCCTGGAGCGCCGCGCCGTGCAGCTGAAGGAGGCGGGGCTCACGCGCATCAATGTGTCCATGGACTCGCTGCACCCCGAGACCTTCGCCCAGCTCACCCGCCGGCCCTTCCTCGACCGGGTCCTGAAAGGCATCGAGGCCGCAGCCGCCGCGGGTCTCGGACTGGTCAAGATCAACGCCGTGCTGATGCGTGGCATCAATGACCATGAGGCGCCCGATCTGGTGGAGTGGGCCGTGGCACGCGGGTTCGAACTGCGCTTCATCGAGCAGATGCCCCTGGACGCCGATCACGGCTGGACGAAGGAGGGCATGGTGACGGCGGCCGAGATGCGCGCCCTCGTCGAGACCCGCTTCGTCCTCACCCCCGATCCCCGCACGCGCGACGGCGCCCCCGCCGAACGGTGGGAGGTCAGAGCGAAGGACGCGCCCGACGTCGTCCTCGGCACGATCGGCATCATCGCCTCCGTGACCGAGCCCTTCTGCGCCGACTGCCGCCGCACCCGGGTCACGGCCGAGGGCAAGATCATGAGCTGCCTGTTCTCCCGCGAGGAGACGGATCTGCGCGATCTGCTGCGCTCCGACGCGGACGACGACGCCGTCGCGGACCGCTGGCGTGAGGCGATGTGGTTGAAGCCGAAGGCCCACGGCATGGACCACACGGGTCTGGGCGCGGCTGATTTCGTCCAGCCTGATCGATCGATGAGTGCCATCGGTGGCTGAGGTGCTGGTGCGGTACTTCGGGGCTGCACGGGCCGCCTCCGGAGTGGACGAAGAGCGACTGCCCGCCGATCGAGAGCTCGTGAGCCTGCTCGACGAGCTGCGGGGCCGGGCGGCCGCCCCCGATATGCCTGTGCTGGCGCGGGTTCTGGACCGCAGCAGCTTCCTGCTGAACGAGGTGGCGCTGCAGGATCACGCGACGGTGCTCAACGACGACGACGTCCTGGACATCCTGCCGCCCTTTGCCGGAGGCTAGCCCTCCTCTACAGATACTCCTGGGCCACGAGAGGAACAGTCATGTGGATCGGCTTCATCGAGTTCGACATCCTGCTCGGCGACGTCCACTCGCTGAAGGGCAAGCGGTCCGTGGTCCGCCCACTGGTGTCGGATCTGCGCCGGACGTTCGAGATCTCCGTCGCCGAGGTGGACCACCAGGACCTGCACCGTCGGGCCGTCGTCGGGGTGGGTCTGGTAGGAGCGGACCGGCAGCATGTGGTGGACGTCCTGGACCGGGTGGAGCGCTACGTCGCGGCACGCCCGGAGGTCGATCTGCTCAGCGCCCGCCCGCGGGTGGTCAGCAGCGAGGACTAGTGTGACATGACAGCGATATCGAAAGACGACATCTGGGCTGCTGTCCATGACGAGCGCCAAAACCTGATCGATGACCTCGCGGCGCTCGACGCCGACCTGTGGAGCACCCCGTCACTGTGTCCCGGCTGGGACGTCCACGACGTTCTGGCTCACCTCGTCGATTCGGCCAGGACCACCCGCGTGGGTTACGTGTCTCAGCTGGTGGCTGCCCGGTTCGACTTCGATCGTGCCAACGCCGTCGGGATCGAGCGTCAGAAGGCAGGACGTCCCGCAGACACACTGAGCGCCTTCAGGGCCGTCCGCAGCCACACCGCCACGCCTCCGGTGGCCTTGGCGACGCGACTCGTGGAGGCCTTCGTGCACGGTGAGGACATCCGCCGCCCCCTCGGCATCGGCCACCAGTACCCGCCGGAGCTCATCGCCCGCGCACTCGCCTACCAGGTACGGACCAGCGTGAAGATCGGCGGCGGCAAGGAGATGGCGCAGGGGTGTCACCTGGTCGCCTCCGATACGGAGTTCGATCACGGGGACGGACCCGAGGTGCGTGGTCCCGCGATCGCTCTGCTCCTCGCCGTATCCGGCAGACCGGTTGCAGCCGACGAACTCACCGGACCCGGAACGCACGCACTGGTGACGCCGCCGGGCGAGGACTGACCACGCCCTCGCTCTCTACCGAACCTACTCCTCGGACCTACCCCTCGATGTCGGCCGCGAAGTCCGCCGCCGAGTCGAACGGTCCGACGACGACGGTGGTGCGCGGCGCCGCCGCCAGCTCCCGGGCAAGGGCTTGCACGTCGTCGGCCGTGACCGCGCGGATGCGGTCCAGGGATGCGTCCATGTCGGCGAACTCCCCGGAGACCAGCTCGGAGCGTCCGAGGCGGGACATCCGGGAGCTATTGTCCTCGAGTGCCATGACGA
This sequence comes from Arthrobacter sp., assembly GCA_029257465.1. Lineage (GTDB taxonomy): Bacteria > Actinomycetota > Actinomycetes > Actinomycetales > Micrococcaceae > Arthrobacter_D. Next base: position 10,720 of record JARIBG010000004.1, read on the forward strand.
GTCCGCCGGAGAGCTGGCCGACCGCCTTGCGCAGTTCCTCGGCGTCGATGCCATCGGCAGCCAGCCGGTCCAGTTCGGTGCCGAGTAGTGCGATGACCTGGCCGGTCTTGGCCGGGGAGCAGCCCGCGTACATGCCGAAGTACCCGGTGTCGGCGTAGGCCGCCGAGAACGAGTAGGTGGAGTAGACCAGGCCGCGCTTCTCGCGGATCTCCTGGAACAGTCTCGAGGACATCCCTCCGCCGAGAACGGCGTTGAGGACGCTCATGGCGAACCGGCGCTCGTCCGTCGCGGTGAGCGCCGGAGCACCGACGAGGATGTTCGACTGTTCCACGGCCCTGCGGATCACGTGGGTCCCGGACTCCCCGCGAACCTCGACCGGCTCCACCCGCCGGCGTGGAACCGGGACCGCGCCGTCGTCGAGCGCCCACCCCGCCTGCTCCAGAGCACTCTGCACGAGCCGGCAGACGATGTCGTGATCGAGTCCTCCGGCCGCGGTGATGACCAGTTCGGCAGGGGTGTAGAACCGGCGGTAGTGGGCCAGCACGGCCTCCCGCGGTACGGCCTGGATGGCCTCCGGAGTACCACCGATGGGACGGCCGAGGGCATGCTCGCCCAGGACCAGCTCCACGAACTTCTCGTGCGCCACATCGGCGGGATCGTCGCCATCCATCGCGATCTCCTCGAGGATGACGTCGCGCTCCTGCTCGAGTTCTTCCGGGTCGAGCACCGCCGAGGTGACCATGTCGGCGATGACGTCGATGGCCATGGGCAGATCCGTGTCGAGCACCCGGGCGTAGTAGCAGGTGTTCTCCTTCGCCGTCGCGGCGTTCGACTCGCCGCCCACCTCGTCGAAGGCCGAGGCGATGTCCATGGCGCTGCGGCGCTCCGTGCCCTTGAACAGCAGGTGTTCGAGGAAGTGCGTGGACCCGTGCTCGCCCTCGGCCTCATCGCGTGACCCGACACCCACCCAGAAGCCGATCGTCGCCGAGCGCTGACCCGGCATGGCCTCGGTGAGGACCCTCACGCCCCCGGGCAGGACACTACGGCGCACCACGTTGCCGCTGGGGTCGCCGGCGACGAAGGTGGGATCAGTGCCATCACCGCCCGGACGCGGTGTGGGTAGCAGGGGCAGGGAGACGACGGAGGACAGGGGCATGCCGGTCTTTCTGGGTGGTTCGACAAAAGGCGGACGGCCCCGGCGCGATCCCGTGGGATCATCACGCGCCGGGGCCGTCCAGTGCTCAGCAGGAGCGGTACAACTTCGATCAGCTCTCGGCGCCGACGGCCTCGGGCAGCTCGGTCCCGGGCTCGTCGTCCGCCACATCCGCCACGACGGGTGAGAGCGAGAGCTTTCCGCGATCGTCCACCTTGGTGATCTCCACCTGGACCTTCTGGCCCACGGAGACGACCTCGTCGACGTTGTCGACGCGCTTGCCACCGGCGAGCTTGCGCAGCTCGGAGATGTGCAGCAGGCCGTCCTTGCCCGGGGTGAGCGAGACGAAGGCGCCGAAGGTCGTGGTCTTGACCACGGTGCCCAGGTAGCGCTCACCGATCTCGGGGACCTGCGGGTTGGCGATCGCGTTGACGGCGGCGCGTGCGGCCTCGGCCGACTCGCCGTTCGTCGCGCCGATCAGCACGGTGCCGTCGTCCTCGATCGAGATGTCCGCTCCGGTGTCCTCCTGGATCTGGTTGATCATCTTGCCCTTGGGGCCGATGACCTCGCCGATCTTGTCCACCGGGATCTTGACCGAGATGATGCGCGGCGCGAACTCCGAGAGCTCGTCCGGCGTGTCGATCGCGGCCTGCAGGACGCCGAGGATGTGCAGGCGGGCCTCGCGGGCCTGCTTCAGCGCCGCTGCCAGGACCGAGGCGGGGATGCCGTCGAGCTTGGTGTCGAGCTGGATCGCCGTGACGAACTCGGAGGTGCCTGCGACCTTGAAGTCCATGTCGCCGAAGGCGTCCTCGGCTCCGAGGATGTCGGTCAGCGCCGCGTATCGTGTCTGGCCGTCGACGACGTCGGACACCAGTCCCATGGCGATACCGGCCACGGGTGCGCGCAGCGGCACACCGGCGTTGAGCAGTGACAGCGTCGAGGCGCAGACCGAGCCCATCGACGTCGAGCCGTTGGAGCTCAGCGCCTCGGAGACCTGGCGGATCGCGTAGGGGAATTCCTCGCGCGTCGGCAGGACCGGCACGATCGCGCGCTCGGCGAGTGCCCCGTGGCCGATCTCGCGGCGCTTCGGCGAACCGACGCGGCCGGTCTCACCGGTGGAGTAGGGCGGGAAGTTGTAGTTGTGCATGTAGCGCTTGCGCGTCACCGGCGACAGCGAGTCGATCTGCTGTTCCATCTTGAGCATGTTCAGCGTGGTGACGCCGAGGATCTGCGTCTCACCGCGCTCGAAGATGGCCGAACCGTGCACGCGCGGCAGGACCTCGACCTCGGCCGTGAGCTGACGGATGTCGCTCAGACCACGACCGTCGATCCGCACCTGATCCTTGAGGATGCGCTGGCGGACGACAGCCTTGGTCAGCGAGCGGAAGGCTGCGGAGAGCTCCTTCTCGCGTCCCTCGAACTGGCCTGCCAGGCTCTCCATGAGCTCGGACTTCAGGGCGTCGGAGGCGAGCTCGCGCTCCTGCTTGTCCGCGATCTGGAACACCTGGGCGAGCTTCTCGGCGCCGGCGGACTCGACCGCGGCGTACGCGTCGTCCTGGTAGTCGAGGAACACGGGGAACTCCATGACAGGCCTCGCGGAACGGCTGGCCAGATCCGACTGGGCCTCGCAGAGGGCGCGGATGAAGGGCTTGGCTGCCTCGAGGCCATCGGCCACGATCTCCTCGGTGGGAGCGGTCGCGCCGTCCTCCTTGATGAGATTCCAGGAGTTGTCGGTGGCCTCGGCCTCGACCATCATGATGGCGACGTCGTCGCCATCTGCACCACCGGCGATCCGACCGGCGACGACCATGTCGAAGACGGAGTTCTCGAGCTCGGAGTGCTTGGGGAAGGCGATCCACTGGTCGTTGCCGCTGCCGTCGGAGACGAGAGCCACGCGCACGCCGCCGATCGGCCCGGAGAAGGGCAGACCCGAGAGCTGCGTGGACATGGACGCCGCGTTGATGGCGACGACGTCGTAGCGCACGTCAGGGTTGATGGCGAGGATGGTCACCACGACCTGGACCTCGTTGCGCAGACCCTTGACGAATGCCGGGCGGAGCGGGCGGTCCATGAGGCGGCAGGCCAGGATGGCCTCCGTGGAGGGACGGCCCTCGCGGCGGAAGAACGAGCCCGGGATACGCCCGGCGGCGTACATGCGCTCCTCGACGTCGACCGTCAGCGGGAAGAAGTCGAAGCCTTCGCGCGGGTGCTTGCCGGCCGTGGTGGCCGAGAGCAGCGCGGTGTCCTCGTCGATGTAGACCATGGCGGAGCCGGCGGCCTGCTGGGCGAGGCGTCCGGCCTCGAAGCGGATGGTGCGTGTTCCGAAGCGACCGTTGTCGATCACGGCTTCGGCGAACTGGATTTCGGGACCCTCCACGAGAGTCACCTCCGTTTCTGGTAGCGGAGGCAATCGGCACCCGTTGAGACGCGTCACTCGTGGACGGATCACTGCACCCGGTCTTCGATCGAGATCCACGGAGCGACTGCTGTAGCGGGCTCCGGAGATCACTACCGAGGACCGCGAATGCGCGGTGCCGGCTGGCTCCTGTCGTGCGTAGCAGGCCTGCTCTGGCAGGCCCTTCAGTGCTGTGTAATCAGTGCTGTGGGGTAATCAGTGCTGTGCGATCAGTGCTGTCAAGGCGATGCTCCGACGGAAGGCGGTGTCCCCCGCAGGGGACACCGCCTCCACCTGGTACCTACCGGCGCAGGCCGAGCCGCTCGATGAGCGTACGGTACCGGGTGATATCGGTGTCGCGCAGGTAGTCGAGCAGCCGACGACGGCGGCCGACGAGCAGCAGCAGCCCACGACGCGTGTGGTGGTCATGCTTGTGCATCTTCAGGTGCTCGGTCAGGTCGAGGATACGACGGGAGAGCATGGCGATCTGGACCTCGGGCGAACCGGTGTCCCCCTCGGCCAAGGCGTACTGCTTGATGATGTCCTGCTTGATGGCGGCGTCAAGGGCCACGAGTAACTCCTGGGGTTGTACCGTGAGCATGTAGAGCGCAGAACCCGAAGGACTGCACAGAAAGATCCAGCCACCACGGACTGCAGCCGGATCCGTTACGAGTTTAGCCGCTGGCCCGCTGTTCTGTCGAAAGCAGCGCACGCGCCTGGTCCACGTCGAGCTTCATCTGCTCGATGAGCGCCTCGGGTCCCCTGTAGGCGACCTGGCCGCGCAGTCGCTGCACGAACTCGACCACCACGGTCTGCCCGTAGAGATCGAAGTCCTGGATGCGCTCCGGGGGACGATTGATGACGTGGGCCTCGACCTGCCGGGCGACGCCGGCGAAGGTCGGATTGGACCCGACGGAGATCGCTGCGGGCCAGCACACCTGCGACTGGTCGATGAGCCAGCCGGCGTAGATGCCGTCCGCGGGGATGAAACCCTCCGAGGAGGGGGCGAGATTCGCCGTCGGATAGCCGAGCGCGCGTCCGCGAGCTGCCCCGTGCACCACCTCTCCGCGCATGCGGTGCTCCCGGCCGAGCACGCGCCCGGCGGTGTCGACGTCGCCGGCCTCGAGGGCCTCGCGCACCCAGGTGGAGGAACAGCGCCTGTCGCCGTCGTCGGTCGAGGAGTGCAGGGGGTAGCTCGCGCCGAAGTCGTCGATCGCGATGACCTCGAAGCCCAGCTTCGCGCCGAGCTCGCGCATCGTGTCCAGGTCCCCGCTGTTATTACGACCGAAGCGGACGTCGTGGCCCACGACCACGGCCTTGGCCTTCAGCGCCCGCACGAAGACCTGTTCCACGAAGTCCTCGGGGGAGTTCGCCGCGAACTCCAGCGTGTAGTGCATCATGAGCAGGGCGTCGATGCCGGTGGCCGCGAGCATCTCCACGCGGTCCTCGAGACCCATGATCAGCTCCGGCGCGGACTCCGGTCGGTGGACCTGCGCCGGATGCGGATCGAAGGACACCACGACGGCGGCCGCCGAACGCTGCTGCGCCGCCTCGAGAACCTGCTGCAGGACGCGCTGATGGCCCCGGTGCACGCCGTCGAAGTTACCGAGGGTCAGGACGGACGGCCCGAAATCCGCGGGCACGTCGTCCAGCTCTCTCCAGTAGTACACGCAGCTCCTTCAGGACATGGCTTCTCTACGGCGACGACCCGGGCACAAAATCGGCGGGTGGATCGCCGCTTCCCATTATGGACGACACGCGACGCGTCTGATCACCGCAGTGCCGGCCCGCTCCCCTCGCGGATCCGTCACTCGCGTTCGGCGAACTCCCGACGGAGATCGGTGGTCTTGGCGATGTACTTGTGCCAGACGAGCAGGGCCGGCGGGAAGGCCAGCTCCACGACCATCAGAATGATCATGGTGTAGTGCGGGGTGCCGGAGAACGCCCAGGACAGCACCCGGCCGATACCGCCGGCGAACACCATGAGGCAGACGAGCCACAGCATGTTGGCCCACTGGAACTTCACCGCGATGGTGATGAAGGCCGCCCCTACCCCGACCATCATGGCCGAGAAGAAACGGAACTGACTCTCCAGCGTGGGATTCACCACACCGGTCTCGGTGTTCGGCAGTCCCGCCGAGCCGAGGATCAGGTAGTAGGCGCCGAATCCGGCCAGGACGAGCCCGACCAGGATGACCACCGTGCGGAAGACGCTCCAGTCATTGCTCTTGTCACCATCCTTGGTGCCGGTCTTGTCCTTGCCCCTGGCACGGCCCTTCGCGGCTGAGCCCGGCCCGCTGCCGCTCGTGGTCGTACCCTTGCCCGCGCTCGTGCCGGAACGAGTCACGGTGCTTCTCTTCGCACTCCGGGCCGTACCACCGGTGCCGGTGACTCCCGAGGCGCCCTGCACCGACGCCGGCCGCTCCGGTTCTGGCGGCAGCGCTCGGGAAGGGATCGCTGCGCTTGTGCCGCTGCCCGTATCCGGGGCCATCGGCCGGCGCGGCGTGGACGGATCGTCGTTATCGGGGCTCGTGCTGGTCATGTCGCTCCAAGGTGCCGGGTGGATGGTCTTCCAGCGTCATACTCTCACGCCGATGCACCGCGCTGAAGACCTGTGTCGGCCATGCCGTGCGGCTTCCTCCGATCCTCGCCGGATCGTCACCGTCCCGCCCGCCCCGGCCTGGTGCGGCTCAGCCAGAGAAGACCCAGCACGGGCAGGATCAGAGGCACGAAGCCGTACCCGCGGCCGAATGCCGACCACACCGTATCGCTGGGGAACGCCTGGGCATCGAAGATGCTCAGGACCCCCACGGCGAGGACGCCCACGAGCTCGAGGCTCACGGCGACCACGGACACCGCATAGGCCCGCGCTCCAGGACGGGCGAGGGAGAAGGTCGCCACGATGTACACCACCGCCGCTACAGCGGACAGCAGGTAGGCCAGCGGCGCCTCGGAGAACTTCGTCGCAATCTGGAAACCCGCCCGCGCCGTGGTGGCCAGGGCGAAGATTCCGTACACGGCGATGAGCAGTCGTCCCGGGCCTCGTGCACGGCTCGAGCGCTGGGTGTCCAGGCCCACCTCCGCCGAGCCCCGGGAATCGGTCCACCCGGATCGTTTCCGGCTGCTCACAGGCCCGCCACCCCCGCCCAGATCTGCTCCATGCGGAAGAGCATGACGAAGACCGTCAACCCGGCGGCTGCGAGAACGACATTGCTCCAGCGCGTCTTGTCGAGAATGGCCCACCAGAAGGCGGCGATCGGCACCACGAGGGCCGTCAGCAGGTAGCCCCAGAACTCCCACGCCTCCCCGAGGACGGGCTCGCCGGTCAGCTGCCGGATCACGGCGCCCACGGAGTAGGCGAGCAGGAACAGCTCGACGCCGGCGATCGAGAGGATGGTGACGTCGTTCGGGGGCTGGCGCAGCAGTGCGGCACCGAGACAGAGGACGGCGGAGATGGCGCAGACGAGGACGCCGATGACGAAGAACGGATCGCTCACTGACGACTCCCACCGGGCGCGAAGACCAGGACGGATCGAGCGGTGTCGGCGCGATTCTCCAGCAGAGCCACCAGTGTGCCGTCGGGAGCGAACGCGGCCACCGGGGTCTGCTCCACGCTGCGTCCGATCTTCCGCCCGTGGGAGACATCCGCTGATTCCTCGCTCGACAGCTCCCGGACGGGGAACAGCGCCCGGCCGGCGTCGTCCAGCGGGAGGATGTCGAGAGATCCCGCGAGTTCGTCGAGCGTACGGGCCTGCTCGATGGAGTACGGGCCCACCTGCGTTCGCCGAAGAGCCGTCAGATGCCCGCCGACACCCAGGGCGGCTCCGAGATCGCGGGCCAGAGCACGGATGTACGTGCCGGAACTGCATTCGACGGTGACCTCGACGTCCTGGAGGCGTCCGTTGCCGACCCGGTGGACCGCATGGATCTCGAAGCGCTGCACCGTGACCGTGCGCGCGGGCAGATCGACCTCCTGACCCGAGCGAACCCGGGCGTAGGATCGCTCCCCCTTGACCTTGATCGCACTGACACTGCTCGGCACCTGCTGGATCTCCCCCGTCAGCGCGGCGACACCCCGGGCGATGTCCTCCTCGGTCACCGCCGCGGCGATGCTCCCCCCGATCACCTCGCCCTCGGCGTCGTCGGTGATGGTGGACTGACCGAGCCGGATCGTCGCGGTGTAGGTCTTCGAGGTGCCCACGATGAAGGTCAGGAGCCGGGTCGCCCGGTTGATGCCGATCACCAGGACGCCCGTGGCCATGGGGTCCAGTGTGCCGGCGTGACCCACTTTGCGGGTACCGGCCAGTCGGCGCAACCGGCCCACCACGTCATGACTGGTCCAGCCCTGAGGCTTGTCCACGATGATCAGTCCTGAGTGGACCTGCCCGGAATTCACGCTCTCCAGTATATGGTCCGGGTGCCCCCCGGGACGCGCTGCCGGGATAGCATCCTGGCTATGCCCTCAGCTCCCGCCCACGTGGTCAATGTCCCCGTCAACCAGATCCGTGAGATCACGCAGGCCGCCTGGGCACTGCCCCACGCGATCGTCCTCAGTATCGGCGAACCGGCCTTCCCCGTGGCCCCTCATGTGCTCGAGGCCGGTATGGCCACGCTCGAGCGGGACGACACCGACTACACCCCCAACGCCGGGATCGCTGAGGTCAGGGCCGCCTTCGCCGAGCGTTTCTCGCGTTTGTCCGGCGTCGCGGAGGACCCGTCGCGCGCCTTCGTCGTCGCCGGCGCACAGCAGGGTCTGCATCTGGCGCTGAGCACGCTCATCGCCCCCGGTGACGAGGTCCTCATCCCGGACCCGGGCTACCCCACCTTCACCATGACGGTCGGACTGCTCGGCGGCGTTCCCGTACCCTACCCGCTCGCGCCACAGCATGGATTCCAGCCCCGGATAGAGGACCTGCGGCGACTCGTCACCGATCGCACCAGGGTGCTCATGCTCAATTCGCCGTCGAACCCGCTCGGCTCGGTCTTCGACCACGAGCTGACGCGGGAACTCGTGCGCTTCGCCCACGAGGAAGACCTCTGGATCATCTCCGACGAATGCTACGAGGCCTTCACCTACGACGTCCCGCACGTGAGTCCTGCCCGCTTCGACGCCGGCGGTCCCGAGGCGGTCCAGGAGGCTCGTGCTGCCCGGGTCTTCACGTCCCTGACACTGTCGAAGACCTACGGACTGACGGGTCTGCGCATCGGGGCCCTGATCACGCCACCCGGCATGGAAAAGCTGCTCGACAATGTCATGGAGGCCACGGTGTCCTGCGTCTCGGCGACATCGCAGTACGCCGGTCTGGCCGCCCTGCGGGGACCACAGGACTACGTCTCGACGGCGCTGGCGCATTACCGCCTGAACCGGGACGCGGCGGTTGCCGTCCTCGACGGACTGGACATCGGGTACCTGGATGCGAAGGGGGCCTTCTACCTCTGGGCCGATCTTTCCCACGCCACGGGCGGGGACGTCCGCGCCTGGACGAAGCAGTTCCTCATCGAGCGCGGTGTCGCGCTCGCTCCGGGAACTGCGTTCGGCACCATGGGTGAGGGCTGGGTCAGGATAGCGCTGTGCGGCAGGACCGACGACCTCGTCGAGGGACTCTCCCGATTGCCGCGTGCACCCGCACCTTCCTGAAAAACCCGCACAGCTGCGAAGAAGGGGCAGCGGACCTTCCGGTCCACTGCCCCTTCTCGCTGACGGAGGTGATGCCTGGCGCTAGTGCTCCTCGTCCGCGGTGCGGTACGGATCCGCGTCACCGGCGAAGTCTGCGCCCTGGGCGATCTCCGCGACCTCGGCGTCACGCTCACGCGCCCTCTGCAGGAGCTCCTCGAGGTGACTGGCGTTGACCGGCACCTCGTCGGGAACGAACTCGAGTGTCGGCGTCAGGCGGGCGGTGATGTTCTTGCCCACCTCGGAGCGGAGCACCCCACGCGCCGACTCCAGCGCCATCCGGGTGGCCTGCTGCTCCGCCTGATCGCCCAGCACGGTGTAGTACAGCGTCGCATGCTGCAGGTCATTGGTCACGCGGGAATCCGTGATGGTCACGGCTTCGAGCCGTGGGTCCTTCACACGGCGCCGTAGCGCCTCGGCGACGATGACCTTGATGCGCTGCGCGAGCCGCGCGGCGCGGGCCGGATCTGCCATTGCTCTCAACTCCTCCTGGAACGGGTGATGAAACCCTGTGTCGAGGGTTCCGGCTTGGTGGACGGGAACAGGCGCCCCGGGGTGCCGGGGCGCCTGTTCCGATCGAGCTCCTACGCGCGGGGCTTCTCCCGCATCTCGAACGTCTCGATGGTGTCGCCTTCCTTGACATCGTTGAACGAGCCCAGGCCGATACCGCACTCGAAGTCCGTGCGGACCTCGGTGGCATCGTCCTTGAAGCGCTTGAGCGAGTCCACGGAGAGGTTGTCGCCGACAACCTTGCCGTCGCGCAGCACCCGAGCCCTCGAGTTGCGTCGGATGATGCCTGATCGGACGATCGACCCGGCGATGTTCCCGACCTTCGAGGAGCGGAACACCTCGCGGACCTCCGCTGTACCGAGCTGCACCTCCTCGTACTCCGGCTTGAGCATGCCCTTGAGAGCCAGCTCGATATCGTCGATCGCGGCGTAGATGACCGAGTAGAAGCGCATGTCCACGCCCTCCCGCTCGGCCAGGTCCGCCACGCGCTCGGCCGGCTTCACGTTGAAGCCGATGATGATCGCGCTGTCCACCGTGGCCAGGTTGACGTCGTTCTGCGTGATCGCTCCGACACCGCGGTGGATGACGCGCAGCTGCACGCCCTCTCCGACGTCGATCTTGAGCAGCGAGTCCTCGAGCGCCTCGACGGCACCGGACACGTCGCCCTTGAGGATCAGGTTCAGGGTGTCGACCTTGCCTGCGGCGACAGCCTGATCGAAGTCCTCGAGACTGATGCGCTTACGGCGCTTCGCGAGGGCCGCATTGCGGTCGGCGGCTTCACGCTTCTCGGCGATCTGACGCGCCGTGCGCTCGTCGTCCGTGACGAAGAACGTATCTCCTGCACGGGGCACGTTCGACAGGCCCAGTACCTGGACCGGCCGCGACGGGTCCGCCGTCGTGACGGTGTCCCCGTTCTCGTCGAACATCGCACGCACGCGGCCGTGAGCCGTACCGGCGACGATCGTGTCCCCGACGTTGAGCGTTCCCGACTGCACGAGCACCGTGGCGACGGCACCCCTGCCGCGGTCGAGGTTGGCTTCGATCGCGATACCGCGGGCATCCTTGTTCGGATTGGCCCGCATGTCCAGCGCCGCGTCCGCCGTGAGCAGGACGGCTTCGAGGAGCTCGTCGATGCCCATCCCCTGGAGCGCGGAGACGTGCACGAACATCGTGTCGCCGCCGTATTCCTCGGGGACCAGGCCGTACTCGGTGAGCTGGCCCTTGACCTTGTCGGGGTTCGCGCCTTCCTTGTCCATCTTGTTGACGGCGACCACGATCGGCACATTGGCGGCCTGCGCGTGGTTCAGCGCCTCCACCGTCTGCGGCATCACGCCGTCGTCGGCAGCGACGACGAGCACCGCGATGTCGGTGACCTTGGCACCACGGGCACGCATGGCGGTGAACGCCTCGTGGCCCGGGGTGTCGATGAAGGTGATGGCCCGCGTGGAGTCCTCGTGGATGTGCTGGATCTGGTAGGCACCGATGTGCTGGGTGATGCCTCCGTGCTCGCCCTCGACGACCTTGGTATTGCGTACTGCATCGAGCAGTCGCGTCTTACCGTGATCGACGTGGCCCATGACCGTGACGACGGGCGGACGCGCCTCGAGCTGCTCGTCTCCCTCGGCTTCGAGCTCGGCATCGAAGTCGATGTCGAAGCTGCTCAGGAGCTCACGCTCCTCGTCCTCGGGCGAGACCACCTGGATCTTGTACCCGAGTTCGGTGCCGAGTACCTCGAAGGTCTCCTCGTCCAGGGACTGCGTGGCCGTGGCCATCTCACCGAGGTGGAACAGGACGGTGACCAGCGCGGCCGGGTTCGCCTCGATCTTGTCGGCGAAGTCCGTGATGGACGAACCGCGACGCAGGCGCACCGTCGAGTTGCCGTCTCCGCGGGGTACGCTCACGCCACCCAGCGAGGGAGCCGACATCTGCTCCAGTTCCTGCCGCTTCGCACGCTTCGACTTGCGCTGCTTGCCGCGACCGGCGCCACCCTTGCCGAAGGCACCGGCGGTGCCGCCGCGTCCGCGGCCGCCCTTGCCGAAGCCGCCACCGGCGGGTGCACCGCTGGGACTGTTGGGGGCTCCTCCCGGTCCACGACGAGGACCGGCGCCTGCACCTGGTGCTCCGCGGCCCGGGGCCGCCGGGCGCTCGGTGCGATTGGGCATCATCCCGGGAGTGGGACGTGATCCCGGAGCTCCGGGGCGGGGCGCACCCGGTCGGGGCGCTCCGGGACGGGGACCACCGGCACCTGCGGCAGGGCGCGGTCCTCCGGGGCCGGCGGCGGGACGCTGCTGGGCATCGTCGCGTCGACCCGGACGGGGCATCCCCTGGGAAGGAGCGAACGGGTTGTTCCCCGGACGCGGCGGACGCTCGGATCCGCGGTCGGTGTCCCCGCGACGAGAGCCCATCCCCTGCGAGGGTGCGAAGGGGTTGTTCCCGGGGCGCGGTGCACCACCGGGGCGAGCCCCGGAGGGACGCGAGGCAGCAGCCGGCGGGGTCGCCGGACGGGGCCCGGGACGATTGCCGGACGCCTGCTCGGACTGCTGTGCAGGCGTATCGCGCGACTGCGTCTCCTGTGCGGGAGCTTCCTGTGCCGGGGCTTCAGCGGCCACGGTGTCGCCCGAGAAGGGTGATGCCTGCGGCGCGGCCGGAGCGGGAGCTTCTACTGTTTCTGCCTGAGCCGTGGGCGCGGGAGCCTCCGGGGCGGATGCCTCGGGAACTGCCGCCTCAGCGGGACCCTGGGGTGCACCCGGCTTGGGGCGTGAGGGCGCAGCCGGTCGCGCCGGAGCGGCGGCTTGCGGTGCAGCCGTTGCCTTGGCTGCGTCGGGGAAGGCGCCGCGAAGTTTCTTCACGACGGGCGCTTCGATGGTGGATGAGGCTGAACGGACGAATTCGCCCAGTTCCTGCAGCTTCGCAACTGCGTCTTTCGAGGTTATACCGAGCTCTTTGGCGAGTTCGTGTACGCGGACCTTGGCCACATTTCTCCTGTCTCGGTCCGCACCGAGTCAGGCACGAACCGTCTATTTCCTGCTGATCCCGGTCGCCGTAGCGATCGGTACATCGAGTGCAGAGCGCAACGGATTGATCATCGTTGCGCACTCATCGCTGGGTGCTCATCGGATTTCCATGAGGGTACTGACCCGCTTTCAGGGAGGACGATGGGTCGGAGCGCGCGTCTCGGCGCTCCAGGTATGCCCGGAAGTCCACTGCGAACTGCGCAGTATCCACCGGCGCACGGAAGGCCCTGTTGAAGGCTCTCCGCTTGACGGCCGTTTCCAGACACGCCGTGTCGGGGTGCAGCCAAGCACCCCGTCCGGACAGTCGGCGCCGCTCATCGACCACGACCACACTCTGTGCGCCGATCAGCCGTGCAACGACCCGAATGACATGCGACTGGCGATCCCGCCGACGGCACCCTACGCAGGTGCGTAGAGGTTGTGCCTTCGTGCGGTACCCGGAGCCTTCCGGGCGTGACCCCACAGCAGTCCGTTCCATTCTACCCCTTACGATACCGAGCGAAGACCCGACGGAACGCCTCAGGCCGTGGCATCCTGCGCCGGCTTCGCGGCGTCGGAGACGATGTCGATCCGCCACCCCGTGAGCTTCGCGGCAAGGCGCGCGTTCTGCCCCTCCTTGCCGATCGCCAGGGACAGCTGATAGTCAGGGACGACGACGCGCGCCGACCTCGTCGCCTCGTCCGTGATGGTCACCGAGGTGACCCTCGACGGGGACAGTGCGCTCGCGATGAACGCCGCGGAGTCCTCGTTGTAGTCGACGATGTCGATCTTCTCGTCGTTCAGTTCACTCATGACAGCCCGGACCCGGGTGCCCATCTCGCCGATGCAGGCACCCTTCGCATTGACACCCGGTACCTTCGCCTTCACCGCCATCTTGGTGCGGTGTCCGGCTTCACGCGCCAGGGCGAGGATCTCGACCGTCCCGTCCGCGATCTCCGGCACCTCGAGTTCGAAGAGCTTCCTGACGAGTCCGGGGTGAGAGCGGGACAGCGTGATGGACGGGCCCTTCATGCCGCGGTGCACGTCGACGACGAAGGCCCGCAACCGCGTACCGTGCAGGTACTTCTCACCCGGGACCTGCTCCGGGGGAGGCAGCACGCCCTCCACCGTCCCCAGGTTGACCTGCACCATATGAGGATTGTTGCCCTGCTGGATCATGCCGGCGACGAGTTCGCCCTCCTTGCCGCGGAACTCACCGAGGATGTTCTCGTCCTCGGCGTCGCGCAGTCTCTGCAGGATGACCTGCCGCGCCGTACTCGACGCGATCCGCCCGAATCCGCTGGGCGTGTCGTCGAACTCCCCCACGCTCTCGCCGTCGTCGTCCGTCTCGGTGGCCCAGATGACCACGTGACCGTTCCGACGGTCGAGTTCCGCTCGGGCCGACTCACGCGCGCCGGGCGTGCGGTGATAGGCGATGAGCAGGGCCTGCTCGATCGTGGGGATCAGCTTGTCCAGCGGAATCTCCCGCTCGCTCTCCAGGAATCTGAGCGCACTCATGTCAATGTCCATCTGGGTCTCCTTGCCGCTCGGTGTCGCCTGGGCGCACCGGCGACGTCCCCTCGCTGTCGTCGTGGTGGTCGTGCTGCTCGTCCTGGGTGTGTGCGAATTCCACCTGGACGGTCCCCTTGCTGATCCTGCTGAAATCGAGAGTGAGCGGATCGCCCTGCTTCGCCTTGGTGCCCTTCCTGACCGGCAGCTGCGGAAGGATCCGCACGCCCGTATCACTGACCTCCTGGAGACGGCCGAGGATGGCATCTCCGCTGACCGGCTTCACCTCGATCATGCGCCCCACGTTGCGGCGCCAGTGCCGTGGCTCGGTGAGCGGACGTGAGACGCCGGGAGAGGATATCTCCAGGCTGTAGGGGCGGTCGTCGTTCTCCGGGTCCTCGTCCATGGCGGTGGAGAGATCGGTGGAGATGGCGGAGATCACATCCAGGCCCACGCTTCCCGAGGCGTCCTCGGGGAGATCGACGACCACGTGCACCGTGCGGTGTGAGCCTGCCACCTTGATGTCCACCTCCTCGAGATAGAGGTGGTGCTGCTCGACGACGGGCTGCAGTCTGGTGCGCAGACGGTTCGCTTCGACCCGGAGTTCGGCCTCGAGAGTGGATCTACGCGTCGAGGCCTGTTGTTCGTTCCCGGACCGGACTGCCATGGCTGCCTCCCACTCGATGATGTTGTCCTCCAAGAGTACCGATGTTCCGCAGCACCGGGTGTGGGCGGGTCTGGATGAAGCGAGGGACCAACCGTGGCACCATCGGTAACTGTGATGACACAGGCGCGCGGAGAGGGGCACGTGCCGAACGGTGGACCGGGCCGCTGGCTCGTCCGGCTCGCCGCCGGGTTCGTCCTGCTGCTCCTCGGGCTCGTCCTGGGCAGCGGGGTTCCTGGACCGCACCGCGTGGTCTTCTCTGCGGCCGAGCAGGCCCAGCAGGACGCTGAAGGACGCTTCTCATCCCTGGCCGATAGGGCCCGCGCAGCGGCGACGGACAGTCCGGCCGGCGCCGGGCTGTTCGTCTCGCTGGCCGAGGATCTGGACGCCCAGGCGGCGGCCGTGGCGCTGCCGAGACGTCCGGACCTCGATCCGGCCACCGACGGCTCGCCGATCCCGACGCCGACCCCGACGCCGCTTCCGACCCCGCTCCCGGCTCTGTCCGATCCGCAGGGTCTGCTCGCGGCCCTGCGCAACAGTGCCGAGCAGAGCCTGCGGGACGCCGTGACGGCCGAGCCCGGGCCAAGTCGCGTCCTTGCAGCTGCGGGGGCGAATCAGTGGCGCCATGCGGTGCTGCTCGGTGAGATGCTCGGCGTCGAGCCCGGTCTGCCCCCGCTCGAGGCCGCACTGGGCGTCCGGGACCCCGGCGACACCGGGCCGCAGGGTGCCCCTGCCGCGGATGCCGGAGACTGCGACGGTGCGGCGCTGGTTTCCGACGCCGGTCGGCAGGCGCTGCAGGCCGCGAGGCAGGCCGAGGACGAGGCCCGCTACGGCTACGAGGTCGGCGCTGCACTCCTGGACGATCCGGAGGCGCTACTCGGCCGCGCCCGTCTCCACGGGGGCCGGGCGGACGCCGCGGCGCTGCGGCTGGGCGGACTGTGCGCGCCGGTTCCACCGCCTGCTGCGGGATATGCGATCAGGGACGGGTTCCACGCCGACGCGGGGGCCGCTCTGCGCGAGCTGGAGCAGGACCACGCCGAGCTCTACGCCGGGTTGCTGTCCACGGTCGATCCGGCGGAGCGCGCGTGGATCATCGTCTCCTTCAATGCCGCGGCCCAGCGCAGCCTTGCCGCCGGCACCGCCCTGGAGGCTCTTCCCGGGCTCGGTGCAGCACCCGGGTAGCTCCGGCTATGGACGCCCTTCGAGGAGCGGACGGAGATTCTCGATCCACACGTCGTACCCGAGTTTGACGATGAGTGCCCCGACGACGGCCAGGAACACGATCCTGATGAACGTGCTGCCCCTGCTGACCGCCATGCGCGAACCCAGATAACCACCGGCCATGTTCGCCGCCCCGAGCAGGAGACCGAGTCCCCAGAGGATGGAACCGTTCGGGAGGAAGAACATGAGGGCCCCGAGATTGGTGGCCATATTCACGATCTTCGCCTTCGCGCTGGCGCCGAGGAAGTTGTAGCCGAGCAGCGTGACCATGGCGATGATCAGAAAAGACCCGGTGCCGGGGCCGATCAGTCCGTCGTAGAAGCCGATCACCAGCCCGATGGCTGCCGCGGTGCCGTAGTGCCGGGCACCCTGATGCTTCAGTTTCGTCAGTGTGCCCACGGTGGGCTTCAGTGCCGTGAAGACCGCGACGGCGACGAGCGCGAGAACGATCACGGGTTTGAAGACCGACGACGGGAGGGACGCGGCGAGGATCGCCCCGCCGAAGCTCCCGATCAGGGCGATCCCGGCCATGGGCAGTGCCGTCCGCAGATCCGGATGCACCCGCCGGTAGTAGGTGACGGCGCTCGTGGTGGTCCCGAAGATGGACCCGAGCTTGTTCGTCGCCAGCGCCTGCACAGGGCTGATACCCGGTACCAGCAGCAGCGCCGGCAACTGCAGCAGTCCCCCGCCACCCACGACGGCGTCCACCCAGCCCGCTGCGAAGCCTGCCACGAGGACCAGCAGGATGGTGGCGAGGTGGATCTCCTCGAGTCCGGAGACCACGGCGACCTAGTGCGCCGTGAGCCGGCGCAGGTGGGCAGCGGCGTCATTGACGGCCACATTCTCCGTCTCACCCGTCCGACGGTCCCTGATCTCGATGACCCCCTCGGCGAGCCCGCGGCCGACGACGACGATGGTGGGCACGCCGATCAGCTCGGCGTCGCCGAACTTGACGCCGGGCGAGACCTTGGGGCGGTCGTCGTAGAGCACAGTGAGCCCTGAGGCCTCGAGATCCGTGGCGAGCTTCTCGGCCGCCTCGTACACCTCGGTCCCCTTGCCCGTGGCGACGAGGTGCACGTCGGCGGGCGCCACGTTGCGGGGCCAGATGATTCCGCGGTCGTCGTGGTTCGACTCCGCCAGGGCCGCGATGGCACGCGTGACGCCCACCCCGTAGGAGCCCATGGTCACCGTGGCAAGCTTGCCGCCCCGGTCCAGGACCTTCAGCCCGAGTGCCTCCGCGTACTTGCGTCCGAGCTGGAAGATGTGCCCCATCTCGATGCCGCGTGCGGCGACGAGCGGTCCGGAGCCGTCGGGGGCGTCGTCGCCCTCGCGGACCTCGACCGCCTCGATGGTGCCGTCCCAGCCGAAGTCGCGCCCCGCGACCAGACCGAAGACGTGCCGGCCTGCCTCGTTGGCACCCGTGATCCACGCCGTGCCGCTGACCACGCGCGGGTCCACGAGATAGCGCAGATTCGTCCTGGCGTCGACGCCGAGCACGGGATCCTCCAGCGACAGCCCCGGCCCGATGTAGCCCTTGACGAGTCCGGCATGCTTCGCCAGATCCGCCTCGGTGGCGGTCTCGACGGCCACTTCCCCGCCGGTCCCCAGATGCCCGGCGATGGTCGCCTCGATGCGCTTGAGGTCCACGGCGCGGTCCCCGGGTACGCCGACGACGACGATCTCGCGCTCCCCCGTGGGAAGCACGGCCGCGAGGACCACGTTCTTCAGTGTGTCCGCCGCGGTCCAGGCGCGGTCGTCCCGCGGCGCTGCGCTGTTCGCGTGGTCGACGAGGGTGCCGATGGTCGGGGTGTCGGGGGTATCACGGACCTCGGCCGGAGCCGCCGTCGTGAAGTCCACGGCCTCGGGCACCACGGTGGTGACGGCCTCGACATTGGCGGTGTAGCCCCCGGCGGAGCGCACGAAGGTGTCCTCCCCGATCGCCGTGGGGTGGAGGAACTCCTCGCTCCTGGAGCCGCCCATGGCGCCCGCAGTCGCCGCTACCGGGATGACCTCGAGCCCGAGCCGTTCGAAGATCCGCAGGTACGCGGTGCGGTGGAGCTCGTAGCTGGCCTCCAGCGATTCGTCGTCGATGTCGAACGAGTAGGAGTCCTTCATGATGAACTCGCGTCCGCGCAGCAGGCCTGCTCGGGGACGCGCCTCGTCGCGGTACTTGGTCTGGATCTGGAACAGGCGCACCGGCAGATCCTTGTACGAGGTGTAGAGATCCTTCACGAGCAGCGTGAACATCTCCTCGTGTGTGGGAGCGAGCAGGTAGTCGGCGTCCTTGCGGTCCTTGAGGCGGAAGATGCCGTCGCCGTACTCGGTCCACCGGTTCGTGGCCTCGTAGGGTTCCTTGGGCAGCAGCGCCGGGAAGTGGACCTCCTGGGCGCCGATCGCCTCCATCTCCTCACGGATGATCGTCTCGACCCGTGCCAGCACCTTCAGTCCCAGCGGCAGCCAGCTGTAGATGCCCGGGGCGGCCCGGCGGATGTAGCCCGCGCGGACCAGGAGCCGGTGGCTGGCAACCTCGGCGTCGGCGGGGTCCTCGCGGAGGGTGCGCAGGAAAAGGGTCGAGAGTCGTAGGACCACGCGGAAATCCGATCGTAGGTGCGGAGCACTGGAATGCACGCTCCCGCGGTGCGGCGGGAGGCAACAGCTACCAATCTAGCCGTTCTCTGCCCTGACCTCGGTGACCCTGTCCTCAGAACAGGATGGTCGCGAAGGTGTCCAGCTGCTCGAAGCCCACCCGCTTGTAGGCGGCGATGGCACGGGCGTTGTAGGAGTTGACGTACAGGCTCACGGTGGGTGCGAGGGAACGGGCGGCGACAACGACGCCGGCCATGTAAGCGGCGGACAGATGCTTGCCTCGGTGGTCGGGGTTCACCCAGACGCCCTGGACCTGGACGACCTGCGAGGACACTGTCCCGAGCTCGGCCTTGAAGATCACCTCGCCGTCGTCGCCGGTCGCCACGAGTGAGTGCCCCTTGCCGATCAGGGAGGCGACCCGGCGCCGGTAGTGCTCCGAGCCGCCGATGAACGGCGAGTAGCCCACCTCCTCCTCGAACATGGCGGCACAGGCCGGGAGGAGCAGATCGAGTTCGTCGGTGCGGGTGAAGCGCAGGTCAGGTGCCGGCGTGATCAGCGGCTCGGTGTCCATGGCCAGGAGCGGCTGGGTGGGGCGGACATCGAAGGGTTCTGAGCTGTAGTCCTCGAGCGTGGACCAGAGATCCATGACGCCCTCGGACAATCCGAAGATGGACGAGAAGGTCCGGCCCGACCGGCCGAGATGATCGCCGAAGATGGCGCCGGTCTCGTCCGTCACGCCGATCGGCACGAGATTGACCCCCGCCCAGCATGCGGCCCGCAGCACTCCGTGGCGGAACATCCCGACGATCTCCCCGCCGGTGGGCGACGGACCGGCGGTGCGCGTCGCTTCCAGGTGTGCCGCCATGAAGACGTTGGCAACGGGATCGGCGTTGACGATAGACCACAGGTCCGCGGTGTCGTCCGCTCCCAGCACGCGGAAGGACCAGGGTCCTTCGGGATCGGCGACGGGCCTAGCTAACGGTAACCATGGGGCCACCCTGGCCAGCAGTCTCGCCATCAGCCTCACCCATCTCCTCTGCGATCCGCATCGCTTCCTCGATGAGCGTCTCGACGATCTGATCCTCGGGAACGGTCTTGACGACCTCGCCCTTGACGAAGATCTGGCCCTTGCCGTTACCGGAGGCGACGCCGAGATCGGCTTCGCGGGCCTCACCTGGTCCATTGACCACGCATCCCATCACCGCCACGCGCAGCGGCACCTCGAGACCCTCGAGCCCGGCGGTGACTTCCTCGGCGAGCGTGTAGACGTCCACCTGGGCCCTGCCGCACGAGGGGCAGGACACGATCTCGAGCTTGCGGGGGCGCAGATTGAGGGACTGCAGGATCTGGGCGCCCACCTTGATCTCCTCCACCGGCGGAGCGGAGAGCGACACGCGGATGGTGTCACCGATGCCCTGGGACAGCAGAGCACCGAAGGCTGTGGCCGACTTGATGGTGCCCTGGAAGGCTGGTCCGGCCTCGGTCACGCCGAGGTGCAGGGGCCAGTCGCCGCGTTCGGCCAGCAGCTCGTAGGCGCGCACCATGACCACCGGGTCGTTGTGCTTCACCGAGATCTTGATGTCGCGGAAGCCGTGCTCCTCGAACAGCGAGCACTCCCAGAGCGCGGACTCGACCAGGGCCTCCGGCGTCGCCTTGCCGTACTTGGCCAGCAGCCGCTTGTCCAGGGAGCCGGCGTTGACGCCGATCCGGATGGGCACGCCGGCATCGCCGGCGGCCTTGGCGATCTCGCCGACCTTGTCGTCGAACTTCTTGATGTTTCCCGGGTTCACCCGGACGGCCGCGCACCCCGCGTCGATGGCGGCGAACACGTACCGGGGCTGGAAGTGGATGTCGGCGATCACCGGGATCTGCGACTTCCTGGCGATGATCGGCAGCGCCTCGACGTCGTCGGTGTCGGGGACCGCGACCCGGACGATCTGGCAGCCGGACGCGGTCAGCTCGGCGATCTGCTGCAGCGTCGCGTTGATGTCGGCGGTCTTCGTCGTCGTCATCGACTGGACGCTGACCGGGGAGTCGCTGCCCACCCCGACTCCGCCCACGTCGAGCTGACGGGTCTGCCTGCGTGGGGCGAGGACGGGTGGGGGTGCAGCCGGCATGCCGAGGCTGACAGGGGTCGCCATGACAGCCAGTATCCCCCGATCACGCGATCGTGCCCGCGCCGGTGCCCCTTCGGCCCCGGGGGGAAAGGATCAGCCCAGCGTGATCGGGTTGACGACGTCGGCGACCACGAGCAGGCCGGACAGCAGCAGGAACGCGCCGGCGACGACGTAGGCGACCGGCATCAGCCGCGCGATGTCGAAGGGGCCGGGGTCGGGACGCCCGCGCATCCGGGCCACGGTCGAGCGCGCCTTCTCGTACA
>JARIBG010000055.1 GCA_029257465.1 Arthrobacter sp.
GTGTGCAGCAGAGGGACGGCAGACACTCATCAAGCGGGAGTCCTTCATGGGCAGATCGTCCTCGCTCTGCCCGTGGTGCCAACCTCGACCCCGGAATGCGCGTCTCTGATCCCTCGGGCGGCGGGCACACCGGCGCCGGAGAGCCCCCGCACCACCGGGGTTGAGGTCCGTTGTCCACAGGTCCGTGACCTTAACGTGACAATGGGCTTGTCAGCCAGTACCGTAGACCTCGCGCTCGATCCACGATGGATGAGCGCCCGCCCTCACTCTGCCTAACCCTGTCGATGAGGACGGACCGTTCGCTCAACACATTTCGACAGGGGCGGGGGAACCAGTAGTGGATTCCTTCAGGAGTTCTAGGGGTAAAGACACGTCATCACCAGTTCTGGGGCGCTGGTTGATACAGAACATGTCCGGATGTCCCATCCGAACCCGACAGCTAACTTCGTAGGCATTGGGAAAGGCATCACATTGTCCAAGAACACGTCTTCAGCGCGCCACCGGGCAGTACCCACGCGCATCAACCCCTTCGTCACCGCATCGCGCGCCGTCACCATGAGCGCCTCCGTGGCCGGTAAGCCCGCAGCCGTGGCCGCAGCCGCGTCCGGCCTCATGCTCGGCGCAGCACTGCCCGCCAGTGCAGCCGGTGAGCTCAATACCGCCCCTGTCACGCAGTCGGCCACTGGCGGCGCCTACACCGTCACCGAGTGGGACGCGAACGGAACCCGTACCTACACTACCGACCAGTGGAATGCCGATCTGCTGGGTGCGCCCGCGCCGACGACGTACGCCCCCGCCGTCGCGGCACCCGCGTACACCCCGGCGGCCGCGTACGCCCCGGCAGCCACCTACACACAGGCGGCCACCTACGCCCCTGCAGCCACCTACGCACCGACTGCTGCTTCTGCCGCAGCGACTGTCGGCCAGTCCGGGTTCGGTCTGCAGTCGACGCAGCCCGTCGTTCGCGGGGGCGCAGCGGCGGCCGGCGGCATCGCCGGAACAGCCATGCAGGGTCAAGGCCAGGGTTACGTCTACGGCGGATCCGGCTTCGGCACCTGGGACTGCTCGAGCTTCGTCCAGTGGGCCTATGGTCAGAACGGTGTCAGTGTGCCCCGCACCAGCTGGGAGCAGATCGGATCGATGACCCCGACGTCCAACCCCCAGCCGGGTGACCTCGTGAGCCAGAACGGCGGAGGCCACGTCGGCATCTACCTCGGTAACGGCCAGATGATCAGCGCCCTCAACAAGACCCAGGGCACAGTGGTGCATTCGGTCAACGCCATGGCGCTGGACGGCTACTACACGCGCTAATAGCCGAACCGTCAGCACGGCGCTGATTGGACGGTGACAGACCGACGAAGGACGGGATGCAGTGCATCCCGTCCTTCGTCGTTCCCGGGGGTCGGCATCCACGCCACTGAGGGGAGAGATTCCACCTCAGGGCTGGTAGCAGGACTCCAGTCGCTCGAAGCCATCGTCGATGCCGACTCCCGGCAGCCAGTCGAGCACCGAGCGGGTGCGTCGCTGGTCGAACCAGTGGGCGGTGGAAAGCTGCTCGGCCAGGAAGCGCGTCATAGGTGGCTCCTCGGAGCGCCCGCCGGCCAGCCAGGCGCGCTCGATCACAGCACCTGCCCCGCGCGCCAGCGCCCCCGGGACGGACCAGCGCGGCGGGGCGACGCCGCCCGCACGGCAGATACCGGCCAGCAGTTCCGCGATGGGACGTGGTTCACCGTTCGTGACCATGAGGGCCTGTCCTTGGGCATGGTCCATGCGCCGCAGACACGCGACGATGGCCGCTGCGGCGTTGTCCACGTACGTGGTGTCGATGAGCGCGGTACCGCCGTCGAGCAGTGGCAGCCGCCCCTTGCGGGCACGGTCGATCACGCGTTCCACGAGCTGCGTGTCTCCGGGACCCCACACGATGTGGGGCCGCACGGCGGCGACCCGGAAACCGGGGGTAGATCGACCGAGGGCGAGGAGCTCCGCCGCAGCCTTCGACCGCGCATAGTGTCCGCGGGCGTGCCCCGGATCGGCAGGACCCGCCGGCGCGCCGACCAGGGAGGTGCCGCTGTGGGCCACCGAGGGGGAGGAGACCTGGACGACATCGTTGACACCGGCCTCCTGGGCCGCATCGAGGAGATGCCGCGTCCCCTCGATGTTGATGCGGTCGAAGTCCGCTGCGACGCCGGTGAACGAGACCTTCGCGGCAAGGTGGATCACCGCCGAGCAGCCCCGGACCGCGGCGGTGACAGCTGCGCGATCCTCGATGGATCCGAGCTGGTCACGGGCTCCCCGGACGCCGGAGGGCCGGCGCTGGAAACACCGCACTTCCTCGCCGTCGGCCAGAAGCTGTTCGGCGACGGCGCGCCCGAGCATGCCGCTCGCGCCGGTCACGAGGACCGTCATAGCGAGCCCGCGCGCCCGCCTGCGAGGAACCGATCGCTCCACCGGGCAACACGCGTGCGGTCGATCTTCGCATTGTGGCGGATGTCCACCGGGAGCCGCGGCACGGCGATCACGGCGGCCAGCTCGATGCCGCATTTGCGACCAGCCGTGCGCGCGGCGGAGGTCAGGGTGGTATCGGCCAGGTGCGGCCGGCGTGGACGACGCTCCCCATCCTGCTCGACGACGGCGACCACGGCCTGCGTACCCGCCGGTCCGACGCCGACGACGGCCGCGAGCCGGACGCCGTCGAGCTCCTCCAGCGCCTGCTCCAGTCCGACCGGCGTGACGACGCCCCCGGGCGCGCTGATGACGTGCCCCAGCCGGCCCTCCACCCACAGGCGACCCTCGGCGTCGAGGTGACCGACGTCGCCCGTGCGGTGCCAGGGTGGTGTCCCGACGGAGAGCTGCTGCGTCTTCCAGAGCCGGAAATAGCGGTCCTTGACGTGCGGGGCCTCCACGAGGATCTCCCCGGTCACCCCGGGTTCGGAGGATGCCTGCCCGGAGGGGATACCGGAGTGATCCAAGGGTGCGACGGCCACCCGCGCGCCGTGGACCGGCAGTCCCACGCACACACCGTTGCCGGCGCCGTCCGTACCGTCGGCCGCCGCACGCGAGGCGGCACGGATGCCGTCCAGATCGATATCGGCCACGAGCAGGGACTCCGTCATCCCGTAGGGGGTGTGGAGAGCGGCTGCAGGTACGAGCTCCTGCACGGCCTCGAGGAGGGGCACGGGGATCGGTGCCCCTGCCGAGAGCAGGAGCGAGATCCGGCCCAGCGCCGTCCTGCCCGACGGCGTGAGATCGTCCCGCGTGGCGAGGACGTTCCGCAGGGCGGCGGGGGAGGCGAAGACCACGGTGGCGTCGATGGCGTCGGCGGCCTCGGCGAGGGCCCGGGCCGTGAGGGTCCGCGGAGCCGTGACGTCCATGGCCGGGGTGACGGACGTCGCGCCCAGCGCAGGTCCCAGGAGCGCGAAGGGCGCGAAACCGGCCACGAGCGCTGTTCCCGGACCGAGACCGAGGGTGCGCTCGACGGCGTCGCGCATGGCCGAGAGTTGCCGGTGGGTGTAGACGACGCCCTTGGCCGGACCCGTGGAACCGGAGGTGAACAGGATGGCGGCGTCGGCGTCGGCGTTCCTGTCCCCGGAGGGAGTGGGAGCTACCGATGGTCGGGCTGCCCGGAGGTCCTCGAGGGAAAGCTCCACGTTCAGGGCGATCCGCCTGGCCGCCGGGAGCGGTGTGACGCTGATCCGGCGTCCGGGCCAGCCGAAGGCACGCGCGGCGACGAGAGCACGTTCGATGCCGATGACGACGTCGGGCACTGATCCGCGGACTGCACGGCTCAGTCCGCAGGCGCCGAGACCGGCGTCGGCGACGACGATGACGGCGCCGATGCGCAGGCACGCGTAGATGAGCACCGTGAGGTCCACCCCCGGCGGGACGAGCAGGCTGACCCTGCTGCCTGCGCGGAGCCCCTGGGCAGTGAGACCGGCGGCGACGGCGTCGACGTCGTCGCCGAGCTCGCGCCAGGACAGGGTCCGTGGGGACGTGCCGGAGGTCATCTCGGCGACGGCCGTCCTGCCGCCGTCCGGTCCGGCCGCCAGTTCGGCGACGCGCTGCCCGAGGGGAGCGTAGGCGGCGTCCTGCGCGGATCGGCGCGTGTATCCGGCGGGTGTGTCGAGACCCACCGAGCGTGCCTCGAGCCACTGCATCGCCGTGGAAGCGGTGTCGGCGTCCTCCTGCACGAGGTGGCCGGCACCCTCGAAGCGGTGGATGTCCGCGTGGGGCAGGCGCCGGGCGAGGTCCTCGAGATAGGTGTCGGAGAAGATAGGATCGCGTGGACCCCACATCATCAGCACGGGGACCGTGATGCTCCGGATGCCCTCGGCCGTCGCGGTGAGCGTGGCGAAGCTGGGGTGCGCGGGCCCGACCGGGATGTCGGCGACGAAGTTGGCAATGCCCTCACGGGCTGCGGCACTGCGATAGGGCCACGTGAAGGCTCGGCGCACCTGCCGGTCGAGGCGGGGCCGGGCGAGGGCGAGCGTCACATCCAGGAAGGCGCTGGTGGTCCGGGTACCGAGGCCGTGGACACCCCTGGCGAGCGCGAGCCTCAGGGGTGCGGGGATAGGACGTGCCGGGTCCTGGTGGATGGCGGTGTTGGTGAGGATCACCCCGACCAGCGATGCGCGATTCCGATCGGCATATCCCAGGCTCACC
>JARIBG010000063.1 GCA_029257465.1 Arthrobacter sp.
ATGCCACGTCCACGGCGGCATCGCTTCCTGCGAGTCGGTGCACTGTCTCACGGACCGACGCAGCGCCCTCACCTCGCATGGCCTCACGCGCTCCAGCGCGGGCAGCCTCCTCGATCCGCAGCTGCACTGCGCCGACGTGCGCCGTACCCAGCAGCAGGGCGAGCAGCACGACCAAAGCGGGAAGTGCGACCGCGACCTCTGCGGTGACCGATCCACGCTCCGGCCGCTCCCTCCGCCCCACAGTTGGTCCACCGCACCCCGTCGCTGTCGCTCGCGGTCGATCACGAAGCGGAACCGCCCTGCACGTGCCGCTGATCGGTGAGTCTCGGCCAGGACGAATCACCGACTCCGCTCCTGGACCACATGGCCCGCCCTGGCCGCTGCTCATCAGCCGAAGTTCAGCGCGGAGGTGATGAGGGACATCAGGAGCCCCTTGACCTCACCACTGGACAGGACCGCGACGAGGAGCGCCGCGAAACCGACCGCCGCGAGCGTCGCGATGGCGTACTCCGCCGTCGCCATCCCCGCCTCGCTGTCCGGACCGGTTCCCCAGCGGCGCCGGAGGGCCCGCTCGTTCGCGCGGCCGCGGCGTGCCTGGGCACGGCGGGTGGCCCGGTCGTCGGTGCGTGCTGCGCTCGCGGTATCGCGTGCACCAACTGCATCGGTAGTGGTTCCGGCCTCACGGCCCTGAACGCGCACGATCGAGAGGACAGGTGCTGTCGGTGGTGCACCGTGCGCCGGTCCTTCCGAGGCGTCAAGCAGCGTCCGCTTGAGTTGGGCAGGATGTGTTTGCGTTGTCATGGCTTCTCCTCTGAAGGTGGGCGTAGGCCCACGTGCCGTGTGCGGCGACCGCCGCACGTTCCACTCTGGCGATCAGATGGGACCCCGTTCCCGGAGATCGCGGCTAAGTGGATAACATGCCCGGACGAATCCCATCGCGGTCCCATGCACGGTCCGACATCGAACCCGGCTCCTACCTCGGTTCCTGCGTCGACGCAGGCTGCCAGTGCCTGGCCCCGGCTCACGGCATCCGCCTAGAGTGCGGGCAACAGGCCCAGAACCACGGGCACGACGCCCAGGCAGATGAAAGCCGGCAGTGAGCATAGACCGAGCGGAAGGACGAGCTGGACCCCGAGAGCTGCGGCTCTACGATCGATGTCTCGGTTGTGCCGACGACGCAGCTGCGCGGCATGGGCATGCAGGAGCGCTGCCGACGGCGCCCCGGTGGACGTGGCGAACCGGAGCCCCTGCCGGATCCCGGTCACGCACTCCGCTCGACGGAGCGCCGCCCGGCGGTGCTGACGCAGCCGTGCACGTCCGCGGCCGGAAGCACTCTCGGGTATCCCGCCGGCATCACCGGCAACGTCCGACACCGTGGGATATGCCGTGTCCCAAGCCGTGTCCCAGGAAGCTCCGAGAAGCCGGGCCGCGTGAACGCGTCGCAGGGCTGCGCCGACAGCGGGATCACAGGATCCGGCGACGATCTCCAACGAGCCCTCGACGGATGCACCAGCGGACAGCATCGCAGCCAGCAGATCGAGGATCATGGGCGCATCCCTGGTGCCCCTGTCCGGCACCCAAGCGGTATGGTGATGAGTCGGCGATCGTGATCGCCCCGACGAGGCGTGCAGCACGAGTACAGCCAGGGCGGACAGCACACTCACCAAGAATCCCACCATCACGGCGTTGCTCCTGCGGCGCGGCGAACCAGCTGCCGTGACCAGATCCGCGAGACCAGCATGAGCAGCAGACCGCTCGCCAACGCCAGGCGCCCGAGGGTGGACCCGAGGAGCACGTGGAGCGGGTTGACCCCCAGGGCGAAGCCGAGGAGCACACCGGCGGCCGGCAACCACGCGAGAAGAATGACGGTTGCACGGGGTCCGGCCAGCGCTGTCTCACGGGCCGAGACTCCGTCGAGGTGGGCGTCGAGCTGCACGGCGTACTGTTCGAGGATCATCGCGAGCGGCGCACCACTGCGCTCGGACACCTGGAGGCAGGCGGCGAGGTCGGTCCACATCAGATCCACCTGGGCGAGCACCCCGGGCTCACCCCGGCGCTGCCCCGCGTACACCCGGGCCTGACCCAGTACGTCGGGGATGCTGAGCCCGAGGTCGGCGGCTCGCCGCGCCGCGGTCAGCACCGGTAGCGCCGCCGTGGAGAACGGACCGTGGTCCCCGCAGTAGATCTGCTCCATGTCCTTCCAGAGGAGATGCGGAGCCCGACCCGCCCGGAGCAATCCCGCCAGCTGATGCACGAAGAGGGTCAGCTCATGGAGATCCACCGGCTGACGCCTCGCTGCACGGACTGCGGCGAACTGCTTTGCTGGACCCCGGAGCCACCCTTGCGGCGTTCCGATCGGCTCGTCCTTCGCCTGCAGGAGGCGGGATCCACCGCTCGAGCGGTAGCTGATCGCAGGAGAGCAGAGGGCGAAGCCCGCCCACAGCAGGACGGCGACAACGACGCCCGTCATGGAGCGGGTGTGGGTGCGGCGGGGGTATCGGCAGCGGAGGTCGATGCCGCGGAGGTGGCGGCCGGGGACCAGCCGACCCGGGCGGCGAAGTCGGTCCAGCCCGCCGCCCGATGGCAGCCCTCCGCGGAGTCGATCAGCACCGGACGCACGCTCAGGGTCCGGCCGTCCACGAGTTCCAGGAGCCCGATGCTCTCCACGCGCCGGCCACGCTCGGTCCGTACGAGATGCACCACGACGTCGAGGGCGCTGGCAGCCTGCAGCGCGAGGACCTCCGGGGCGAGGCCCGCCAGTGCTGCCAGGGCGCTCAGCCTCGCCGGGACGGCCTCTGCCGAATTGGCATGGATCGTTCCTCCCCCACCGTCGTGCCCCGTATTCATGGCAGCCAGGAGCTCGCGCACCTCGGCGCCACGGCACTCACCGACCAGGAGGCGATCCGGCCTCATCCTCAGCGCCTGCCGTACCAGCTCGGTGAGGTCCAGGACCCCTGCGTCCTCGAGATTCCCGTGCCGGGACTGGAGACCGACCGTGTGGGCATGATCGGGATTCAGCTCGGCGGCATCCTCGACCAGCACGATGCGCTCCTGCGGATCAGCAAGACCGAGCAGCGCCGACAGGAGCGTCGTCTTACCCGTCCCCGTTGCTCCGCTGACGAGGAAGTTCAGGCGGCACTGCATCATGAGGTGCAGCGCCTCGGCCATCAAGGGTGCAAGGGTGCCGCCGTCGCGAAGTTCCGCCAGGGAGAAGACACGCGCCCGCCTGATCCGGATGGACAGCAGTGTCCCGGAGGTGGAGATGGGGGGAAGGACCGCATGCACCCGCAGTCCCTCGAGGCGGACATCGACGGCCGGACACCCGTCGTCAAGGCGCCTGCCACCGGCCGCCACCAGGCGGACGGCGAGGGAGCGCACCTGTTCCTCGGTCTGGAACACCCGGCCGACGCGCCGGAGCCCTGTGGCTCCATCCACCCAGACGTCGTCCGGACCGTTGACGAGGATGTCCGTGATGCTGTCCTCGGCCAGCAGGTGTTCGAGGGCACCCAGCCCCTTGAGTTCGGCCCGGACACGATCGAGGGCTGTCAGGGTGCCCTCCGAGCCGAGCAGTCTGCCACTGGCGCCGACGGCATCCGCGAAGGCCGCTCCGGTGGTCTGGACCTTCCCGGCCAGGACAGCCCGGCGCACCGAGTCCACCAGCGTAGGATCGCTGCTCGGCGTCGAGGGAGCGTCCTCGGTCCAGGAAGCGCGCGCCGTCGATGAACTGCCCAGCGCAGCACGGCGTTGGCGTCTCGTCCGCCGACTTTCCGGATCCTCCTCGCTCATCACGCGGACTCCAGACCCGCGACCAGGGCGGCGACGACCTTGTGGGCCCGCCGGGGGACCCCGGCGTCGAGGAGCCGCCCGGACGCCTCGCTCGCGGCCGCCCCGCGGACGTGGGGCAGATAGGGCAGCGGGCCCGGGTGCCCCAGCAGGTCGGCGACGAGCCAGGTATCCAGACCGTCGGACACCGGACCGCGCAGCACGGGTGCAACGGGCAGAAAGGCATGGGTTCGCAGTGCACACCTGGCGGCGGCAACGGCACGTGGACGTGAGGGGACGAGCAGGACGAGGTTGTCGCAGGCCCGCACCAGCCCTTCCACCGTGCCGGCACGTCCGAGATCGACAAAGCTCAGCTCGAAGGCACTGCGCGCCGCTTCGAGGACGGCCGATGCGGCTTCCATGCTCTCGGCGGGCGGGGCCGATGCAGTTGGTGTACTCACCGATTCTGTCGCATGTGACAGGATCGAGAGCTTGCCCTGGGACGGCAACGCGGCCACGAGCTGCTCGGCGTTCAAGGTTCCCCGTATCTCCTGGAGATCGTGCCAGCGCACGCCGGCACGATCCTCTATGCCGAGGGCCAGATCGAGTCCTCCGGCACCCGGTTGCCCGTCCACGAGCAGCGTGGACCGCCCGAGCTTCGCCGAGAAGCCCGCACACCACGCAGCGAGAGTGCTGACCCCGCCTCCGCCGACCGCTCCGAGGAGCCCGATCACCGTCCCGGTCGCGGCGGGAGCAAGACGGCGTCCGAGGTGCTCGGCGAGCCAGCCCGTACCCTGTGGCAGGATCACCACGCGCGATGATGCCAGGGCGGCAGCGCTGCCCCAGGCCCTC
Source organism: Arthrobacter sp. (assembly GCA_029257465.1). Taxonomy (GTDB): domain Bacteria; phylum Actinomycetota; class Actinomycetes; order Actinomycetales; family Micrococcaceae; genus Arthrobacter_D. The sequence goes on from JARIBG010000063.1 coordinate 4,615, forward strand.
GACTCGTCCTCCGCGGAGCCGACCACGATGACGTCCTGTAGACCCGGAAGTCCTCCGATGCTCTGCTCGCATCCGACGAGCAGCACCGACGGATCGAGCGGCAACGCCTCCGCCGGACCAGCGGAGAACACGGGCTGCACACCGGCAGCAGCGCAGGCCCGTGCCACCTGGTCCTGGACGAACTGCGAGCCACCGGCGAGGACCACGGGGCGCCGTCGTTCCTGCGGGGTCCACGAATGCTGCGCCATGGGTCAACAGTGGCGGTAGGATCCCTGCGCTCGGGAGATGACCCGCGCTATGTGGACAAGCCGCCGATTGCCGGAATGACACCGCCACCGCGGACAATGTCTCCATGTACATGGCCGTGGCACCAGCGCCGTCGGGCACCGGCCAGGATGCCGCTGTGAGTCTCCAGCGCCTCGATGCCGACGCCCGGCCGATAGGTGACCAGCTCCTGGTGGAGCGGGCGGACCTTGCAGCAACGATCGCCCGCGCGGAGCTCCGGCGTCCCCGTTGGGTCTGGCAGGGAACCCGGCTCTGGTACCCGGAGCTCCTGGCCGCCGGGGTCGACGTCGAGCGCTGCTGGGATCTGTCCCTGACGCGTGCCATCCTCGCCAGCTCACCCTCGTGCCGTCCCTCCCCGTACATCGACGCCCTGAGAGCCGGAACCCTGACGGAGGACAGCACCGAGCTGCCGCGGGTGCTGCTGCCGCCGAATCGGTCACCGGATCAGCACTCCCTGTTCGACGAGCCGCAGCAGGTCACCGGTCCGTTCCTGGACGAGATCGTGGACGAGCTCGCTGCCCAGGTGGCCGCCGTCGCCGCGGCTTCGGAAGCCCGCCGCCTCGCCCTCCTCGTCGCCGCCGAATCAGCCGGTGCCCTCATCGCCGCCGAGATGGAGCACTTCGGCCTGCCGTGGCGCCGTGACGTCCACGAGGACCTCCTCGAGCGCACTCTCGGACCGCGTCCGCCCGAGGGGAGCCGTCCGGTCGAACTCGAACGGCTCACCGGTGAGCTGCGCGCCGCGCTGCAGGCTCCCACGCTCAATCCCGACTCACCCCAGGAGTTGTTGCGCGCCCTCCACCGCGCGGGGATCGATGTGAGGACCACGCGATCCTGGGAGCTCGAACGCCAGCAGCATCCAGCCATCGGGCCGCTGCTGGCCTACAAAAAGCTCTCGCGGCTCCTCACCGCCAACGGCTGGACCTGGCTCGACGCCTGGGTCAAGGACGGGCGCTTCCGGCCGGAGTACGTGGTGGGCGGTGTGGTGTCCGGGCGGTGGGCCTCCCGTGGTGGTGGGGCCCTGCAGATCCCGCACCAGGTGCGCGACGCCGTCCGGCCCGACGAGGATCACGTGTTCGTCGTCGCCGACGCGGCCCAGCTCGAGCCCCGGGTCCTGGCCGCCCTCGGCCGGGACCCCGCTCTCGCCGCCGCGGCACGCGGCCGTGACCTCTACCAGGGCATCGCGGACCAGGGATTCGGCGGGGACCGTGCGAAGGCCAAGCTCGCCATGCTCGGCGCCATGTACGGGGCGACCAGCGGCGAGGCAGGACGCCTGATGCCACAGCTGACCCGGGCCTATCCGCGTGCGATGAGCGTCGTGGAGGCCGCTGCCCGGGCGGGTGAGACGGGCAACGGGGTCTCGAGCTATCTGGGCCGGGGGTGTCCGCCCGCCTCGGAGGAATGGCAGGCCCGGCAGCGCTCGACGACGGCCGAGGAGCAGCGCCGCGCGGACGGCGCGGCCCGCGCCCGCGGACGCTTCACGAGGAACTTCGTGGTGCAGGCCTCAGCGGCGGAGTGGGCGCTGTGCTGGCTCGCCGAGATCCGGCGACGCCTGGATTCCAGCGGCATTCCCGTACCCCGGAGCCGCATCGCCTTCTTCCTGCACGACGAGGTGGTACTGCACGTGCCCTCCCTCGACGCGGTCGAGGCGGAGGCCATCCTCGATGCGGCAGCGAAGGCGGCGACGCGCTTGATCTTCGGCGAGATCCCCCTCGAGTTCTCGATCGCCACGATCGCGGTGCCCTCCTACGCGGACGCGAAATAGGCGCGCTCCTCCCCCCTGCTCCTCCGGCGCTTGTCCACATTCGTGGGCGCGGCGACCCGCGGATCCCGTGCCCGCCCTACGGTGGCAGCAGGATCGTGGAAAGGCGGACCGCGTGAGCGTCCTGAGAATCGACACCGACCGGTACACGGAGGCAGCCGGCCTCGAGTCGCTCGCCGGTCACGGTGTGTCCGACGCCGCACAGCTGGCGGAAGGCAGCCTCCAACAGACCTCGGGGATGGCCGGGTGGGACGCCATGGGAGCGCAGTGGGCTGCCTCCTACGACCCGGTCGCCTCCGAGGTCCTCGTGGCCTGTCACGAACTCGCGCTCGCCTCGTCCGACTCGGCGCTGGCCCTGACGCTCGCCGCGGGCCGATACCTCAGCGCCGAGCACGTGGCATCCATGGGCGTCAGCGCATTCTTCACTCCCTCCTCGCCCGCTCCGGTGGGAGAGGAAACCAGCTCGTTCATCCCCTCCGCCGGTACTCCCAACCCCGGCTGGCCCCCGGCGTCCTGGGACATCATCGCGGGCATTGCCGGTGTCGTCTGGCCTGCCGGCGATCCGGATCTCCTCCGGAGCGCCGCGACCAGCTGGACGGCACTGGCCGACGGTCTTGAGGCGGCCGTCAACGGCCCGGTCGTGAACGCCCGCTTCACCATCCACGGACTGCAGTCCGAGGACCTGTCGCTGTTCCGCGAGCGCAGCATCCTGGTGCAGGAGACCGGCGCGCTGATCGCACTTACCGCCCGGGACGTCGCAGCGGGATGCCAGGCGCTCGCAGCAGCGGTCGAGACGGCGCATCAGGAGCTGATCGACGAGACGGAGGCGTTCGTGCTCGAGTGCGGGGCCCTCGCCATCACCGGCGTCGCGCTCAGCTTCGTGACACTCGGAGGTTCGGCAGCCATCACGTCCCTCGTCGGCGCCGGAAGGACAGCGCAGATGGTGGCACGCGTGCACGCCGTTCTCTCCCGGCTCTCGTTCCTCGCCCGGACGGGCGCCGTCGTGGCGACACGGCTCCCCGCTGCCGCGCGACTGACGGCGAGCCTGCGGTCCCTGACCGGGCCGCTCGCCACGGTGCGCTCGGCAGTTTTGGCGACCGCACGGACCGCGGCCCGATCCCCGGGACGCCTGATCGCCTCGGGCCCCCTGTCCCGTCTCGCGCCCGCCGTGAAGATCGTTCGTCCCATCAGCGCGGCAGGGCTCAAGGTACTCGATTCCAAGGCTGTCTCCGTAGCGCTCTCGAATCCTGCGGCCCTGGTCCGCGAACAGCTGTCCCTGCCCGCGCGCCGGGCGGTCCTCGGCCCCCGTGCCGTCGAGGGCAGTGCCTCCAACCAGATCTTCGCCCTGCTGCGGCAGAAGGGCGTGGCCTCGCCTCTGCTCCCCAGGGCCGAAGCCGCCGTCACGGCAAAGGAACGAATCGACAGCGCGCATGGGCTCGCCGGACTGCCGAAATCGCTGCGGGAACGCTACGGTCCGGTGATCGTCGACGCCGGGAACGTCCCTTCCTCGGGCCCGGGCCGGCTCACAGGGGTGCGGGCATCTCCTGCGAACGGTCCCACGACCGCGTCCAGCCCAGACCGTCGAACAGCTCGTCGAGCAGCATCGCGGTGAACCCCCAGATCACCGCGTCCTCCGTCAGAAAGGCGGGGGTTCTGCTGACGAATCCGTCTCGCCGGACGACGGCGGTCCGGCGGTACGACGGGTCGAGCAGCCTGCTGACGGGGCAGCGGAAGACGAGCTCCGACTCCGCGGCGTCCACGGCATGAACCGGTGACTGCTCTGTCCACCACCCCAGGACCGGAGTGACCATGAAATTGCTGACCGGCAGTCCGACAGCGGGCAGCATCCCGAGGATCTCGATGCCGTCGGGATCCAACCCGGTCTCCTCCTGCGCCTCGCGCAACGCCGCCGCTGCCTCATCGGCATCACCGACATCGATGGCTCCTCCCGGGAACGCCACCTGCCCGGGATGATTGGACAGCGAACCAGCGCGGACCACGAAGAGGATGTCCAGGTCCTCGGGTCGCGCTCCCAGTGCTGCTCCGGGCGGATCGTCACCGCGTTCACCCAGGAGGATGAGTACCGCTGCTCTGCGGCTCCTGTCGGCGTCGAAGTGGGCGAACTGCCAGCCGTCGGGTCGGGGCGGTTCGGTACCCGAGAGCTTCATGGAACGAGCCCAGCTGACCAGGTCGGAATAGGCGCTCATCGCCGGGTCCGCACGGCGTTCAGAGAACCCGGGAGGTGCGGGGGCTGTTCCCTACGCACCGAGACCGTACCCGGCCTCGCGCAGGTCAGCCCGGCTCCGCCCCTCCCGCATGAGCCCGAGCAGCTCCTCACGCCCCGGCGCGAGTTCGTACTTGAGCAGCTTCGCAGCCCTGGTCGGATCGGTCTCGCCCTCGCCGAAGGAGGGGCAGAGGGCTGCGACCGGGCATGCTCCGCAGGCGGGCTTCCTGGCGTGGCAGACGCGCCGACCGTGGAAGATCACCCGGTGCGAGAGCATGGTGTAGTCCTTGCGCTCGAACAGGGCGCCGACGTCCTGCTCGACCTTCACAGGGTCGGCGGAGGACGTCCAGCGGAAGCGGCGGGCAAGGCGCCCGAAGTGCGTGTCGACTGTGATCCCGGGAACACCGAACGCGTTGCCGAGGACCACGTTGGCCGTCTTCCTGCCTACGCCGGGGAGGCTCACCAGTTCCTCGAGTCGGTCGGGGACGACGCCGTCGAACTCGTCGACCACGCGCCGGGCCAGTGCCAGCAGGCTGCTCGCCTTCGCCCGGTAGAAACCCGTGGGCCGAATGATCTCCTGCAGTTCGGTCTCCTCGGCTTCGGCGAGGGCCCTGGCGTCCGGGTAGCGTCCGAACAGTGCAGGGGTGGTGAGATTGACCCGCACGTCCGTGGTCTGCGCGGAGAGCACCGTGGCCACCAGGAGCTCGAAGGGGTTGCGGAAGTCCAGCTCCGCCACCGCATAGGGGTAAGTCTCGGCCAGCGTCCGGTTGATCTTCCGCGCGCGGCGTTTCAGCGCCGTCGTGGACTCCTCGGCCCGTGGCGTACTATCCGGACCCTTGAACGAGTCACTGCCCGAGCCACTGCCCGAGCCACCGCCCGGGCCAGGACCCGTCCTATCTGCCACGCACCTGTTCCCTCCGGAGTTCGCTGATCATGCTGTTGCCTCCGGGCCGCTCAGTCGCGAGGTGCCCGCTCGATGTTCCGGAGGTCCTGCAGGATACCGACCATGCCCGTGCGCTTGTCCTGGACCAGGAACTCGCTGCCCCGATCCTCGATGCCCACTTCCCAGTCCCCGGGCTCGAGGGTGAAGATCTGCTGCCCCGTCTGCTCATCCACGACCGGGCGCGGGGATCCCACCGCGAACCAGAACGCCTCGACCACCGGCTGCTCCTCCTGCACGGGCCGGGTCGCGGTGATCGTCTCACGACGTTCGCGCGGCTCACCCGCAGCATCGTGCCGCATGTCGGCGGTCGTCTCCTCGACCACAGCGGGCATCCCGGTCTCCTCGACCGATGCTGCGGCTGCCTCCGCCGACGAGGCGCCTGAGTCCGAGGCGCCTCTGTCCGGGGCGGCCGCGTAGTCATCGTCCGAGCTGTCATCGGGCGTCGGAGCCGTGTCGTCGCCGTCCGGACGCCGCTCCACCATGTGCGAGCCATCGGATGCCCGCATCGTCGTCGTCGACCTGGCAGCTACCTCCGGCTCATCGGCGGCGTCCGGATCGAGTCCGGACTGACCGGCGGCCGCTGCGCCCGCCCCCACGACGCCTGCTCCAGCTGCCCCGTAGAGGCCCGCGCCGTTCTGACGCATGACCGCGGCGGCCGGGTTGACGCCGTCCTCGGCCGAGCGCTCACCGAAGACGACCGCCCTGCTCCCCGTCACGGGCGAGGAGGTGCTGAAGAAGTCAGGCGACGCATCCATCGCGGGTTCCGTCGAGGAACCCCGGGATACGGGCTTGGCCGGACGCGGCCGGGCGGGCGTAATGGGCCGCGCGAGCCGGTGAGCGGGTACCTCCGGGCGATCGAGGAAGTCGTTCCTGATGACGGGCAGGAGGGGCCCGACGACGGTCGCGGCGAGCAGCGCCAGCGATCCGAGGAGTGCCACCAGCGGACCAGGTCCGAACAGTGTGACGGTTTCCAGGAAGAAGAACGTGGCGGCGAGGACCGCGGACACGGAGGCGAACTGGTCGACCGAGAGTGAGCCCACCCGCAGCCCCGACGAACCCATGCGCCGGGCGGCGAGAAGGGCGCAGGCAGCCACGGGGGCCAGGATGCCGATCCCGATGTAGAACAGGGGCACGGTGTTCCAGAAGTTCACGAAACCCAGCACGTCGCCGATGAAGGGCAGCAGCGTCCCGATGAACACCAGCACCACTCCGGCGCCGAACACGACCTCGCGGAGGGTGAAGGGGCCCGCGAGTGCCTGGCTCGGCCCCCCGACCGTGTGCTCGGCGGACTCTTCGACGTCCGGTTCGAAAGTGCCTGACTTCCTCTTGGATGCTTTGCTCATGGTGTTCTCCCGTTCGTAACGCGTCTCGCTGTCGGCCCGCAGCGAAAACCGGCGCGATCTCCTGCG
>JARIBG010000135.1 GCA_029257465.1 Arthrobacter sp.
CGCACCGTCCGGGCACGCCCGGGAAACAGGTAGTCGCCCCGGCGTGGCGCCCGCGTCCGTTCCGGATCCGACTCTATAGGATCCCCTCTCCGGCTTGACGAACGCCGACTTACACCCCTGTAATTAGGCATCGGATCTGTTCCAGCAGCGGGGCGCGAGGGTCGACCCATGCTGATGTTGGAACGGCAACACCGGGAAGGCTGATATGGGGCAGGCAGAACGTACACAGGAGCGACCGGACGTCGAAGCGGAGGCAGTCGCCCGGCGCGGCTCCGGGCACGTTCCGGTCGGTTGGTTCCTCGATCCCGCCGATCCACGGGCGGGAGAGCGGTACCGCCGGGACACGCATTCGGCACTCGATGACCAGGCGACGGCCCTCCTCGCCGCGCACGGTGCGCTCACCGGCCTCCCCGGGCTCTGCCGGACCGACGACGGCACGGGCAGTGTCCTCGTCCTTCCCGGTACCCCCGCCCCGTCATACGGGGGCGGTGCATCGATGCCAGCGGCGCTCGTGGGTGAACCTGTTCAGCCCGATGTACCGCTGGCGCCCGGAAGTGGAGACGACGACGGAGAACTCTCCTGGCAGACGGATGCCCTGTGCGCGCAGACCGACCCGGAGGCGTTCTTCCCGGAGAAGGGCGGTTCCACCCGCGACGCGAAGAAGGTCTGCGGTTCGTGCCTGGTGAAATTCGAATGCCTCGAGTACGCGCTCCAGAAGGACGAGCGGTTCGGTATCTGGGGCGGTATGTCCGAGCGCGAGCGGCGCCGGCTCCGTAAGCGTGCCGGCTGAGGCTCCACTGCCTCGTCCTGGAGCCCCGCTCACCTGGTTCCCGGTGCCGGCCGGTCCGGTTTCCCGGTGGCGGCCGTCAGGCCCGCGAACGCCCGTAGGCCGGATCCACGGCCTCGGGCGAGAGCCCCATGAGTTCTGCGGTCTGTTCCACGACGACGTCGTGGACGAGTTCGTCCAGCGGCAGGTAGCCTCGCGATGCCATGAGGATGGGCCTGCGGTAGACGGTGATCACGGCCGGGCGCCCGGGACGGGCAGGGGCGCTGGAGCCCAGCAGTCCGCTGATGGTCTCGGGCGTCATGCGCTCGAGATCGTCCGGGATCTCCTGCACCACGATCTGCAGGTCCTGGATGCGCTCGCCCCACAGCCGTTCGAGTCGCTGCACCGAATCGAGCACCCAGTCGTCGAACTGCTCGGCCCTCGACCGCGATCCGGGCAGATGCTGGGGCAGCAACTCACCACGCAGACCGCGTCCCCTGCGATTACGCCGCCGCTCGAAGAACGATCGAGACGCATGTCCGGCGCCCGCCGTCGGATCGGTCAGCTCGACCGAGAAACTGGAAGCATCCTGCATGAGACGACTCTAAGCCTTGAACCTCCCGACCGCACTCGGGATACGCGAGCCCCGCGCGCACCGCACCCGGCAGGCTCGGCGCCGCCGACGATGCCGCCTCGAGCGCTGCGCCCGACCACTCAGCCGTTGCCCGGTAGGCTTGCCCATCGTGGGATCACTTCGTCACTGCTCCAGAGCCACCTGCCAGCGGCGTGCGGTGGCCACCCTGACCTATGTGTACGCGGAGTCCACCGCCGTCCTCGGTCCGCTCGCCACCTACGCCGAGCCGCACACCTACGATCTGTGCGCCCCGCACGCCGAGGGGCTGACGGTACCGCGCGGGTGGGAGATCCTCCGCCTGGCGCTGCCCGAGACCGCACCCGAGTACCAGCCGGACGATCTGGTGGCCCTCGTGGAGGCGGTCCGCGACGCCGCAGCGGAAGCCGCACCCGAGCCCCCCGCCGCCGGAGGGCGCAATAGCCCGGCGCCCATGGAAGCGCCCGCCGCAGGAGCCCGGCGCGGCCACCTGAGGATCCTCCGCGAGCCCTGACGAGCCACGATAGACTTGGAAGGACTTCCGCCGTCCTTCCGAGTGAAAGCTTTCCATGGCCCATCTGCCTGCTCCACTGCTCGACGTCCTCCGCTGCCCGGTCACCGGGTCGAAGCTCGTCCAGGAATCAGACGTCCTGCGGTCGTCGTCACCCGGTCCGGACGGTCCGGTGACCTATCGCGTCGACGAGGGGATCCCGGTGCTTCTTCGCGCCGCAGCCGGCGTCACCGGCCCCTGAGGTACTCCTCCTGCCCACGCACCACCTCACCCCGAACCACAGCTAGGAACAGCAGACCATGACGCTCGAGTACAAAGTTGCCGATCTTTCCCTCGCGGAGGCAGGCCGCCACCAGATCAGGCTCGCGGAGCACGAGATGCCCGGCCTCATGGCGCTGCGCGCCGAGTACGCCGACGCCCAGCCGCTCGCAGGAGCCCGCATCGCCGGTTCGCTGCACATGACCGTGCAGACCGCCGTCCTCATCGAGACACTCACCTCCCTCGGCGCGGAGGTCCGCTGGGCCTCGTGCAACATCTTCTCCACCCAGGACGAAGCCGCAGCAGCGGTGGTCGTCGGCGCAGGCTCCGTGGAGGAGCCGGCCGGCGTCCCCGTCTTCGCGTGGAAGAACGAGAGCCTCGAGGACTACTGGTGGACCGCCGCGCAGATCCTCACCTGGCCCGGCCAGGGTGAAGGCGCCGGGCCGAACATGATCCTCGACGACGGCGGCGACGCCACCATGCTCGTCCACAAGGGCGCGGAGTTCGAGGCCGCAGGCGCGGTACCGGCGAATCCGCAGGAGGCAGACGCCGACTACTCGCACGAGTACACGGTGTTCCTGGACACGGTGCGCTCCACGTTCGAGTCCGAGCCGCAGAAGTGGACGGACATCGCCGAGGGCATCAAGGGCGTCACGGAGGAGACGACGACGGGCGTGCACCGCCTCTACCAGCTCGCGGCCCAGGGCAAGCTCCTGTTCCCCGCGATCAATGTGAACGACTCCGTCACGAAGTCCAAGTTCGACAACAAGTACGGCATCCGCCACTCCCTCCCCGACGGTCTGAACCGGGCCACGGACGTGCTGATCGGCGGGAAGGTCGCCGTCGTCTGCGGCTACGGCGACGTGGGCAAGGGAGCGGCCGAGGCATTGCGCGGGCAGGGCGCCCGGGTCATCGTCACCGAGATCGACCCGATCTGCGCCCTGCAGGCCGTCATGGACGGCTACCAGGTCGCAGCACTCGAGAGCGTCCTGGCGCAGGGCGACGTCTTCATCACGACCACGGGCAACAAGGACGTGATCATGGCCGGGCACATGGCCCGGATGAAGCACCAGGCGATCGTCGGTAACATCGGCCACTTCGACAACGAGATCGATCTCGCCGGGCTCTCCCGGATCCCCGGGGTCGAGAAGATCGAGATCAAGCCGCAGGTGCACGAGTGGGTCATTCCGGCCGACGAGGACGAGGGTGTCGGGGAGCACTCGGTCATCATGCTCTCCGAGGGACGCCTCCTGAACCTGGGAAACGCGACCGGCCACCCCTCGTTCGTGATGAGCAACTCCTTCGCGAACCAGACGATCGCCCAGATCGAGCTGTACACCAAGTTCGGGCAGGACGACGCCGAGGGGAACCAGGAGTACGAGAACGAGGTCTACGTCCTGCCGAAGATCCTGGACGAGAAGGTGGCCCGTCTGCACCTGGACGCCCTCGGGGTGGAGCTCACCGAGCTGACGAAGGGCCAGGCGGAGTACCTCGACGTCGACGTGGCCGGTCCCTACAAGTCGGACCAGTACCGCTACTAGGCGGGAGTGCAAGGCTGCGCTGAGCGCCGCCCGTGATGAGCAGGACAGCGATACCGGATGATGGGGGAAGCTCGATGAAGCAGGACATAGGCGGACGAACCGCGCGACGCAGTACCTGGAGAATTGCCGCCGTCGGCGCGGCGACGCTCCTCGTCGGAGGCTGTGTCGCGCCGTCCGCAGCACAATCACCGGGCTCGGGCGATGCGCCGTCCTCGTCGGCCGCGGCACCTGCTGCTTCACCCGCTCCATCCGCACCCGTCCCACGTCCGCCCGCACCGGATTCCACCGCGGTACCGGTCCCGTCGCCGTCGGCCGCCGAGTACACGGTCGAGCTCACGCCGACCGACCAGGCGTACGGCGTCAACCCCGTGACGAAAGCGACGGTAGCGGTCTCCGGCGCGACGCTCGACGCCGTCGAGGTGAGACCGGTCGGCGGAGGTTCACCCGTGGCAGGAGAGCTCTCCGCCGATGCTGCCACCTGGACCGCGACCGGGCGGCTCGCCTTCGACACCGAGTACTCCGTCGGCTACGGGGTGCTCGATTCCGCAGGACAGCTGCAGCATGGCACGTCGACCTTCACGACGGTGGAACCCGCCAACGAGGCAGACGCTGCGATGTTCCCGCTGGACGGCAGCACGGTCGGTACCGGTCAGCCGCTCGAGTTCACCTTCAGCGAGCCCGTGACGAATCGCGAAGCGGTCGAGGACGCCATCACCATCACGAGCACCAGCGGCCAGAAGGGAGCGTTCTACTGGTTGCCGGACAGGACGGGCAAGGTGTCGGACACGGTGGTGCGCTACCGGCCCGAGACCTTCTGGGCACCGAACAGCACGATCACCGTCACCACGGATCTGTTCGGCGTCGACTTCGGCAACGGCATGATCGGCAACGGTGACACGACGATGACCGTGAAGACCCACAACACCCGCCTGGCCGTGGTTGACAACGCCACCAAGACCATGAAGGTCTATCTTGACGGCAGACTGGACAGGACGTTCCCGGTCACCCTCGGGACGGATGAATGGCCCTCCACGGAGGGCTACATGGTGGTGATGGAGAACTACGAGACAACCCGGTTCACCGCGGAATCCATCGGGCTCCACCCGGGTGACCCCGCATACTACCCGCCGACGGTCGTCAACCACGCGAGCCGACTGAGCAATGGCGGGGCGTTCGTCCATGAGGCCCTGCCGGCAGCGCAGGTGGCGCTCGGCAACTTCAATGTCTCCCACGGCTGCATCGGGATGTCAGCCGAGGGTGCCGAGTACTTCTACGACACCTTCGGCGCGGGTGACGTGGTGGAGATCCTGGGCACCGACTACGGGCCCATGTACGTGGAGGACGGCTTCGGCGACTGGAACGTCCCCTGGGACGAATGGGTGAATCAGCCCTAGCGTGCGACCGGTTCAGGGCTCGCCGGGAACCCGTGCTGCGCTGTGGCGCACCTGCGCCGGCGGAGCGAAGGGCAGCCCGTGGATCCTCTCCGCTGTGGCCTCCGTCCGCTCACGGCGGCGCATCATCGCCGCGTAGTCGCGATCGCGGCGTGCGGAGATGACCGCCTGCAGGAACTCCTCGGGGTGGGTGTGCTCCGGTGGTGGCGGTGAGACATGCTGACGCGCTTCGGCGGCGAGATCCAGGGACACCGCGTGGCGCGCCTGCGCCGTGAGCCTGGGTGCCTGCGCGAGGAACTGCGACATCCTGCGGGCCAGCGGATCCGGTAGCCGACCGATGTCGGCCACCTGCGACCACGGCTGCAACCTCGGCGGCATGAGGACGAGTGCTCGCGGGGTCGCGACCACCCGCTCCCGCATCGCATAGGTGCCCGCGAGGAGGTCTCCCAGGCGCTTGGAGCGCTCGTTGAACAGGGACACCAGGAACGCCAGCGACCCGGCGAGCAGGTAGATCTCGAGGATCCCCACGGTGGCGCGGATGAAGGCCTGCCGGAAGCGTACGGCGCCGCCGTCGTCGCGCACGATCCGCAGCCCCATCACCATTCGTCCCAGTGACTTCCCCCGGGTGAGCGTCTCCACGGTCACCGGCACCCCGACCAGCAGCAGGACGACGACGACGAGCAGGAGCGCCGTCGTGAGCGCCGTGTCGAGGACGCCGCCGAACACGTTGCCGATCACCAGGACCAGCAGGATCGCGACGATGACCTGGGCCACGATGTCGATCATCACGCTCAGTCCGCGCGCGGCGAACCCGGCCGGCTTCAGTTCGAGGACGACGGCCTCACCCGTGACGACCGAACTCATGGTGTCCCCTTTCCTTCTGGTGCTCGTGATCTCCCGCGGGCGCTCGCGTGCTCACCATCCGGTGGGCCCAGCCTAGCGCCGCCACGGGCCGGTGCCCGGCCCTGCCGCCGTCGATGCTGACGCGCCCCGACTATAGGGTGAGGATCATGGACGTGGACGCATTCATCGCGGTGCACCGCAGCGACTGGCAACGCCTCGACGACCTCGTGCGACGACGCCGGCTCGACGGCGCGGAAGCGGACGAACTACTCGTGCTGTACCAGCGGGTGTCGACCCATCTGTCCGTCATCCGCTCGGTCGACCCGGAGAGCGCGCTGTCCGGGTCGCTGTCCATGCGCCTGTCCAGGGCCAGGACGCGCTTCACCGGTGCCAGGTCCAATGCCATGGAGGATGTGGCCCGGTTCTTCGTGTTCTTGCTCCCGGCTGCCTTCTACCGCATCAGGTGGCTCACCGTCGTCGTCGGTGTGGTCTTCGTCGTCGTCGCCTGGCTGTACGCGCAGTGGGTGCTCGGCACCCCCGGGGTCATCCAGGCGCTCGGGACCGACGAGGAGCTGCGCACGTACGTGGAGCAGGACTTCGTGAACTACTACTCCGAGAATCCCGCCGCTTCGTTCGCCGGACTCGTCTGGACCAACAATGCCTGGATCGCAGTGCAGGCGGTCGCGTTCGGGGTCACAGGCTTCTGGCCCCTGTACATCCTGTACCAGAACGCACAGGGCGTCGGTCTGGCAGCGGGGATGATGGCGTCCTACGACCGGCTCGATGTTTTCTTCGTCTACATCCTCCCGCACGGCTTCATGGAGCTGACGGCGATCTTCATCGCGACCGCTGCCGGGCTCCGGATCTTCTGGGCGTGGGCCGCTCCGGGGCGCCGGCTCCGCTCCGAGGCGCTGGCGCAGGAGGGCCGGGCACTGATCACCGTGGCGCTCGGGCTGGTCCTGGTCCTGCTCGTCTCCGGGCTGGTCGAGGGCTTCGTGACGCCGAGCGGTCTGCCGCCCTGGCTGCGCCTGACCATCGGCTTCGCGGTGTTCGCCGCGTACTGGGCGTACACCCTGGTCCTCGGCAGACGCGCGGTGCTGGCCGGGTACCGCGGGGACCTCGACGCCGTGGATCGGGGTGCGGAGGTCATCACCGCGTAGGTGCTCCGCCCGCGTCGGCTCGGCCCGGGTGCCATCCGGCAGCTGGCAGGTACGAGGGGACACGGGGACAGGGGACGGAGAGTCAGTACATCGCTGGGGATGTCCCCGGGTGGTCGGGATCCCACCATTGCCACCGCCGGGTAGTCTCGGGAGGGTCGGCGGCAGCACCGGCGACGCACAGGAGGAGACAGGGCAGTGGCACACACCGAAGGGACCGGTTCGACCGGCATCGATACCGATACCGATACCGATACCGGCACCGGCACTGCGGCAGCGGGCGCGAGTGCCCTCATTGTGCCGGACCGGGACGCGGCGCGGCGCGCTGCGGTGCGCGATCACGCCGTGGTGGCGAAGCCCGCCTTCCCGCGCTTCCTCCAGGTTCTCGTCGCCCTGTTCTTCCCCGTGGTCGTCGTCGCGGCGGCTGTGCGCCTCGTCGCGACGTCGTTGTTCCTGTGGTTCGAGTACCACCGCCCGGGGTTCCCGGCGGACGCTTTCGGATTCTCCCTCGAGGACCGGATGACCTACGGCTCCTACGCGCTGGACTATGTGGTCAACTTCGCGCCTCCCCGCTATCTCGCAGGGTTGGCGACGACCGACGGCGAGCCGCTGTTCCTCACCTCCGAGGTGGGCCACATGGCGGACGTGAAGCAGGTCCTGGGGCTCGGCTTCTTCATCGGCCTGGTCCTCGCCGTCCTCGCCGTGCTCGCCTGCGTCTACCTCGCGCGCCGCTACCGGGGAGGCGTGCGTCGGGCCCTGTTCGCGGGCGCGGTCCTGACCCTGGCCGGCGGTCTCACGCTCGGCGTGCTCGCCGTCCTGGCCTGGGAGACGTTCTTCACCCAGGTCCACGCCGTGTTCTTCCCCGACGGTTCGTGGACCTTCCGGGTCGATGACACCCTCATCCGGCTTTTCCCCGAGCAGTTCTGGTCGGACTCCGCACTCACCGTAGGGCTGCTCGTGCTCGGCGCGACGATCCTCACCCTGCTCCTCACCTGGCCCACCAGCGCGCGCCGGGAGCGCTCCCGGCTGGCGCAACAGGAGGAGTACGGTCGGTTCCGGCAGGCACTCGAGAACTCGTGATGACGCCGAGCTGGATCGGACAGGGCCCGCTCAGATCCAGCTCGGCAGCCACATCCGCATGCGCCACTGGTCGTACGGGATGATCTCGGCGGTCCAGATCGGCAGGAAGTATGCCGAGAGCGCCACGACCGCGGCCAGGAAGAGCCCCACGAGGACGATCCCGCGCCGTCGGTGGGTACCACCCGCGCCCGGCGGGCCGAGAACGAGACCGAGGCAGTAGACGAGTGAGAGGACCAGGAACGGTTCGAAGGCCACCGCGTAGAAGTAGAAGGTGGTGCGCTCCGGGTACAGGAACCACGGCAGGTAGCCCGCGGCGACGCCGGTGAGGATCGCGGCCGCGCGCCAGTCGCGGCGTCCCAGCCAGCAGAACAGCAGGACGACGAGCGAGAGCGCCGCGCTCCACCAGAGGAGCGGATTGCCGAGCACCGTCACGGCCTGCGAACAGGTGTCCGCCGCGCAACCGTCCGGTTTCTCGTAGAAGAACGACGTCGGGCGTCCCACGACGAGCCAGGACCAGGCACTGGCCTCGTAGGGATGGTCCGTGCCCAGCCCGCGGTGGAAGGTGTAGGCGCTGCGATGGTACTCGGCGAGCGAGCGCACGCCGTCCGGCAGCCAGCCCCACAGTGCCGAGGGGTTCTGCTCGGCCCAGTGGCGGTCGTAGGCGTCGTCCGAGCGGAACCAGCCGGTCCAGGTCGCCAGATATGTTGCCAGCGCCACGGGAACGACGCAGACGAAGGCCAGCAGTCCGTCCCTGAGGACTCCGCCGAGGACCCACCGCTCGATGCCGGCACTGCGTCGGGCGCCCAGGTCCCAGGCGACGCTCAGGAGGCCGAACGCCGCAATGAACGCCAGGGCGGACCACTTGGTGCCGAGCGCCAGACCCAGGCACACACCGGCCACCAGCCGCCACCACCGGACACCGAGGAAGGGCCCGTACACCAGGTGCTGTCGCAGGGGCACGCCGTCGTGGCTTGCACGGGCCAGGGCGGCGAGCCGCCCTGCGAGGCGTCGTCGCCCGTCGTCGCGGTCCAGGAGCAGCGCGGCGAACGCGGCGAGCAGCCAGAAACTGAGGAAGATGTCGAGCAGCGAGGTGCGGGACTCCACGAGGTGGTGGCCGTCGACCGCCAGGAGGAGCCCGGCAGCGCCGCCGAGGAGCGCCGAACCGAACAGGCGCTGGGCCACGAGAGCCAGCAGGAGTACGGAGAGCGTGCCGATCACGGCAGCAGAGAAACGCCAGCCGAACGCGTTGTCGGAGCCGAACAGGAGCATCCCGAAGGCGATCATCCACTTGCCGACCGGCGGGTGGACCACGTAGTCCGGTGTGTCGAGCAGGACGTCGGGGTTGCCGGCGTTGAAGGACTCGTTGGCGTCCTCGGGCCATTCACGCTCGTACCCGGAGAGCAGCAGGGAGTAGGCGTCCTTGACGTAGTAGGTCTCGTCGAACACGAGCGAGCCGGGTTCGCCCAGCCGGACGAAGCGGAGCACACCCCCGAGGAGGGCCATGAGGATCGGGAGGACCCAGCGGAGGGAACTGCTCCGGGCGGAGGCGCCGAGCAGCCGGGCGGTCAGGGCGTCACGCGTGAAGGCCCGGTCCGGAGCGACGAGCCAGGATCCGCCGGGCTGCGGATGCTCCCGTCGGGGCTGGACGGCGGTGTGGCTCACCCTGACATGGTACCGGCGCAGCCGCGGCAGCCACGGCAGGTCCGACGCGGTCGCGGCGGGATGCGACGGGCGCTGCCGAATGCTTGGCCCTGCCGGCGGGATCGCCGCAGGACAGCTCCGAGGGTCGATGGGGCTGCAGGATAGGCTGGTGCGGTGAAGCAGCCACCCGATGCCGCCGGACAGGACGGGTCCGCCGTGCCGGAGCCGGAGCCGGAGCCAGAGCCGGAGACCGGTCAGCCCGACGGGACCGGAACAGCCGAGCCGGCCGATGCGCAGCCGGGCACCTCGCGCCCGATCACGGCCTACCGGGGTACGGCGGGCGATGACAGCGGTCGGGGGCGCGTGGT
>JARIBG010000137.1 GCA_029257465.1 Arthrobacter sp.
GCGGCGGTCCGAGAACGAGGCTACGAGCACCCGGTCATGGGCTCGGAGGCGATTGATCAGCTCCGCGAACGGTCGCACGACGTCGTCCGACTTCAGGTCGATATTGAGGCGCAGCTCGGGCCAGCGCAGCAGCACCGCCTCGAGCGAGGGAATGCCGCCGTGACCCTCTACCGAGAGAGCCCCGAGCTCCGCCGCGGAGCGGTCCACCAGTAGCCCGCGGGCATCGGTGACGCGGTCGAGGTGCTCGTCGTGGAAGACCATGACCACGCCGTCGGACGATGCTCTGACGTCGATCTCCACGTACCGGAAGCCGAGGCCGACGGCGCGCCCGATCGCCTCCATGGTGTTCTCCCCGCCGTCGGGCGCGAAGCCCCGGTGGGCGAAAGCCAGAGGCGCACGCTCCGACCGGACGCCGGTCCGGTTGTCCAGATAGGGGAACCGCCCCGGATCAGGCCGTGCGGAGCGCCGCAAGGCGAGCCTCCAGAACCTGCGCCACGCCGTCCTCCTCGAACGGGGGTGCCACCAGATTCGCTGCCGCGAGCGCATCCGGATGGCCGGAGGCCATCGCATACCCATGGCCTGCCCAGCCGAGCATCTGCACGTCGTTGGGCATGTCACCGAAGGCGACGACGTCGGCCCGGTCCACACCCAGCCCAGCCGCGTACTGCGCGAGGGTGACGGACTTGTCGATGTTCGGGCGGGCCATCTCGAGGAGCGCGATGCTGGGCGCCGAGTGTGTCGTCGAGACCAGATGCGCGACGGCGGGACGCACGGTTGCGAGGAACTCGTCCGGTGAGACGTCCACCTCACGGGCGAGGAACTTCACGATCTCCTCCCCGGGCAGGGTTTCCTCGAAAGG
This sequence comes from Arthrobacter sp., assembly GCA_029257465.1. Taxonomy (GTDB): domain Bacteria; phylum Actinomycetota; class Actinomycetes; order Actinomycetales; family Micrococcaceae; genus Arthrobacter_D. The sequence goes on from JARIBG010000137.1 coordinate 860, forward strand.
CCGGGCGGTGATGCCGCCCAGGAGTTCGGATGCTGCGGCGTCGCCGAATCCCGGTTCGATGGTGAAGCCCGCGAGCGTCTCCGCCGCGAACGTCGCGGCGGGGAAGAGGCCGCGGATGATGTCGCGCGCCGCATAGACGTCCCGGGGCTCGAGGAGCGTCGAACTGAGGACGGTCTCGGTCTCGAGATCGTAGACGAGGGCTCCATTGGAACAGATGACGGTTCCTGTGTGGCCGAGCTGATCGCGCAGGGGCTGGAGCCAGCGGGGCGGGCGACCGGTGACGAAGACGACGTGGATGCCGGCCTCGACGCACTCCTCGAAGGCGCGGATGGTGCGTGTGCTCATCTTCCCGTCGTGGCCCACAACGGTTCCGTCCATGTCGCTCGCCACGAGGCGCATCGCTGACTCCTTCGGTCCTTGACCTCCAGATTACCGGTGCCCGGTCCTCACTCCTGTGCAGGTAGCTCGAACGTCCCGATCAGCCGCGCGCGACCCAGGGTGTGGGAGAACAGGTTGAAGCCGAGGTAGGCAGGCGTCGCGTCATCGGGTATCCCGAGGGACTCGACGTCGACGGCGTGGACCACCACATGGTAGTGGTGCGGGCCATGACCCGGAGGCGGGGCGGCGCCCACATAGCCGACGAATCCGCCGTCGTTCCGTAGTTGGAAGGCCCCCTCGGGCAGCAGGGTCGAGCTCTCCACCCCTGCACCCGCCGGCAGTGACGTGGTGCTGAGGTCCAGGTCCACCACGGCCCAGTGCCAGAAGCCGCTGGCGGTCGGGGCATCCGGGTCGTACACCGTGACGGCGAAGCTCTTCGTACCCTCGGGGAAGCCGCTCCAGGAGAGCTGCGGGGATTCGTCCTCTCCGCCGGCGCCCATCACCCCCGAGGCTTGTGCCGGCGCCAGGGGTGCGCCGTCGGTGATGCTCTCGCTCGTGAGCTCGAAACCGGGGACGTCGGGCAGGTCGGCATACGGATCGCGGGTCATGGAATGCTCCTTCTGGTGGGTGCCGGGTGATCAGAGTCTGTAGATCACTGTGTCTGGATCATCTCGTCGCGCGAGGGCGGGTCGGCGCCGGCACGCGAGACGGTGATCGCCGCTGCCTTGGCCGCGTACTGCAGCATGCCGGTCAGCTGCTCGAGTGTGATGCGCCGCAGCTCGTCGCGGCGCTGCCCGCCGTCGAGCTCGAGATCCACGAGCGATCCGATGAGGGCCGCCATGAACGAGTCCCCGGCTCCCACCGAGTCCACCACGCTGGTCGACGGCGCGGGCGCGGCGCTCTCACCGGCGCGGCACACGCCCCACGGGCCTTTGGAGCCACAGGTCACGACGACGACGGCCGCGCCGGCCTCCAGCCAAGCACGTGCAGTGTCCTCGGGGCTGCGGTCCGGATAGAGCCAGCGCAGGTCCTCGTCCGAGGCCTTGACGACGTCGGCGAGCGCCACGAACGTCTCCGCCTGTGCACGGGCGAACTCGGGATCCCGGATGATCGTCGGCCTGCAGTTCGGGTCGTACGTGATGGTGATCCCCGGGTGTGCCGCGGTCACCAGGGCCAGGACGTCGTCGGCTCCGGGGGCGAGCATGGTGGCGATGGAGCCGGTGTGCAGGAGCGTGGTGCCGTCGAGCAGTTCCTGGCGGCGCTCGGCAAGTCCCGGCAGCTCCCAGCTGAGCTGGAAATCGTAGGTCGCCCCGCCTGCCGGATCCAGCCGGGCGGTGGCCACGCTGGTGGGCGAGCTGTCGGGAGACACGGGGAACGGAACGGAATTGTCACGGAGGTGCTGCTGGATCAGGCGCCCGTAGTCGTCGTCGCCGTAGCGGCCTACGAACTGCGCGGGATGACCCAGCCGCGCGATGCCCACGGCCACGTTCATGGGGCTGCCACCCACGTGGGCGCGCATGGGGGCCGTGTCGCTGACGACTTCGTCGATGAGGGTTTCCCCGATCCCGGGGAGCACGCCTTCAACGTACCAGCGAACGCCGGAGGGCGACCGTCCCTGCGATGCCTCAGACGGCGTTCTTGCGGAAGAGCGGTACCTTGGGCGGCAGCGGCCGGCCGCGGAAGCGATACATGCTGTACACGATCAGTCCGAGGGCGATGAGCGCGGAGACGATGAGACTGATCCCCGCGCCCTTGCCGCCGGGAAGCCACCACCGATCGTCGAGGAACCACCAGGACGGGACGGCTGGTTGCAGCACCCACACCACACCGAGGCCCATGATGACGAATGCGCTGGCGCAGCTCATGGTGATCCGGAAGGCGGTCTGCACTCCGAGCGCGGCGGCATGGAAAGCATTGCCCTTGAGCGGCGTGAGGAAC
>JARIBG010000005.1 GCA_029257465.1 Arthrobacter sp.
ATCCCCATCAGCGCGGGGATCGAGAAGCCGTAGATGTCCGCGTCCACGATCCCCACCCGAAGACCCTGCGCGGCCATGGCCACGGCAAGATTCACCGTCACACTCGACTTGCCCACGCCTCCCTTGCCGCTGGCGACGGCGTACACGCGCGTGAGCGATGCCGCGTCGGCGAAGGGGATGCCGCGTCGTCCACCCACGCCCTTGAGCCGATCCTTCAGCGCATCGCGCTGCTCCTGGTTCATCACCCCGAGGTCCACCTGCACCTCGCGCACGCCGTCGACGCCGGACAGGGCGGCTTCGGTGTCGCGGGTGATCGTCTCCCGCAGGGGGCACCCGGCGATCGTCAGCAGGATCCGGACCCGGACGAGCCCACCCTCGACGACGACGGAGTCGACCATCCCGAGTTCCGTGACCGGACGGCGGAGCTCGGGATCGATCACGGTGGCGAGGGCGGAGTGCACCGCCTGCTCGGTGGGCTCGCCGGGTACGGAATTGTTCACCGCGGTTGTTTCCTCCCGGCATGCTGCACTTTCGGGGTGGAGATCGTGGCGTCGGAGGTCTTGCGGGGCTTGCGCTTCTGCAGCATCAGCTCCTGGCCGTCGGCGGTCTCCAGCACCTCGTCGAGGACGGAGCGCAGCTCGGAGCGCACATAGTCGCGCGTGGCCACCTCACGCAGTGCGATGCGCAGCTCCGCGATCTCCCGCGTCAGGTACTCGGTGTCGGAGAGATTCCGCTCGGCCCGCTGGCGGTCCTCCTTGAGGGAGACGCGGTCGCGGTCGTCCTGACGGTTCTGGGCCAGGAGCAGCAGGGGAGCCGCGTAGGAGGCCTGGAGCGAGAGCATGAGCGTCAGCAGCGTGAAGCCGATGGCAGCGCTGTCGAAGCGCAGATCCTCCGGGGCCAAGGTGTTCCACAGCAGCCATACGGCGCAGAACACGCTCATGTAGAAGAGGAACTGCGGTGTACCCATGAAGCGTGCGAAGTTCTCCGTCGCACTGCCGAACGCATCGGGGTTCGGACGCAGTCGCGGTAGCAGGCGCAACCGATTCTGACGGGGCATGTCGAGCCCACTGGAACTAGACCTGATTCTCTCAACCACGGCGTTCACCTCGTTTCACTTCCGGTGCATCGTCCTGCGCCCGCCAGTCGTCGGGTAGCAGGTGGTCCAGGACGTCGTCGACCGTGACGGCCCCGACGAGTCGGCCCTCGGTACTGATCACGGGGACCGAGTTCAGATTGTAGGTCGCGAGGATCCGTGACACATCGCTCACGGCCGCCTGGTCGCCCACCGCCTCCAGATCCGCGTCGATGATATTGCCGAGGGGTTCGGGAGGCGGATAGCGCAGCAGCTGCTGGATGTGGACCACGCCGAGGTAGCGACCCGTGGGGGTTTCCAGCGGTGGCCGGCAGACGAAGATCGCCGATGCCAGGGCAGGGGTCAGTTCTTCACGGCGCACGTGCGCGAGCGCCTCTGCGACGGTGGCCTCCGGTGGCAGGATGACCGGGACCGTGGTCATCAGCGACCCCGCCGTGTCCTCCTCGTATTCCAGGAGGCGGCGCACGTCCTCGGCGTCCTCGGGTTCCATGAGCTGGAGCAGTTCCTCCTTGTCGGCCTCGGGCAGTTCGTTGAGCAGATCGGCCGCGTCATCGGGATCCATCTCCTCGAGGACATCGGCCGCGCGCTCGCGGGTGAGGGAGGACAGGATCTGGACCTGGTCGTCGTCGGGTAGTTCCTGCAGCACGTCCGCGAGACGGTCGTCCTGCAGCTCTCCGGCAACCTCGACACGACGCTTGTCGTTCATCTCGTGCAGGGCGTCGGCGAAGTCCGCTGCCTTGAGGTCCTCGTGCTGCGCCACATACTGCGAGGCGCCCTGCGGCTCGTTCGTGGCACCGTGGAACGCATCGAGCCAGTCGATGATCAGGCGCTCACCATTCCGCCGCAGGCCGCGCAGGGGCGAGCTGGATCCGCCGCGCCGCACGTACAGCTGCGAGACGTGCCAGTCACCCGTGCGATTGCGTTCCATGGCGCTGTCCTCCACGACCGCGCTGCCACTGCCGTCACGGAGCGTGACGCGGCGGTCGAACAGCTCGGCGACGACGAGCATCTCGGCGCCGCGCTGTTCGAACCGGCGCAGATTCACCAGCCCCGTGCAGATGATCTGGGAGGCATCCATCGACGTGATGCGTGTCATCGGGACGAAGACCCGCTTCTTGCCGGGAACCTCGATCACCAGACCCACCACCTGCGGGTGGTCCCCGGGACCGCGATCGAGCACGACGGCGTCCCGCAGCCGGCCCAGGCGGTCACCGAGAGGGTCGAAGACGTCGAGGCCCAGCAGTCGGGCCACGAAGACGCGGGTCGGATTGTTAGTCACCGATCTAGGTTATCGGGCACCGCGAAACCTGGAGGCATCGGGCATCGGGCATCGGGCATCGGGCGCCGGGCAGCACGGGGTCGTTCACCAGCGGCGATACCGCTGACATGGTCCTGGTGAGTAGGCGAGAATGGGATCATGTCGACGCCACTTGGAACCACCGCAGCCCGCGACCAGGGCCGGATCCTCCCCACGGGTGAGATCATCGGCCGCTACACGAGTTACCTCGATGCGCAGAAGGCGGTGGACTATCTCGCCGACAACAAGTTCGCGGTGCAGAAGGTGGCGATCGTCGGCAACGACCTGAAGGCGGTGGAGCGTGTCACCGGACGCCTCAGCTATCCGCGGGTCGCTCTGGGCAGCGCCGCCACCGGAGCCTGGTTCGGTCTGTTCGTCGGTCTCATCCTGAGTCTCTTCGCGGGCAGTGAGTCCGGCATCACCATCACCTCCTCGATAGCGCTCGGGGCCATCTTCTGGCTCCTCTTCGGTGTGATCACCTATGCCTTCCAGCGCGGTAAAAGGGATTTCACGTCGACGAGCCAGGTGATCGCGACCAGCTACGACGTCCTCGTCGATCCTTCCCTCGCCGCCGAGGCGCGCACGCTCCTGCAGCAGCTTCCGATGCAGGGCCAGGCCCAGCATCCGGGGGTCGACCCCGCAGGCTGGAATCAGCCCCAGGGGCAGCAGCAGGCGCCCCAGCGTCCCGCGCAGTGGAACGACCCCTACGCCGGTCAGCCACAGTCCGGCCAGCAGCCACAGCCCGGCCAGCAACCGCAGCAGGCACCCGGCCAGCAGCCGCAGCCCGGGGAGGATCCGATCACGGCCGCCGACACCGCAGGACCGGGCACCACGGGCCCACGCCGGGGTCAGTTCCCCGATCTCCCGGACGGTCGCCCGCAGTACGGGGTGCGCGTCGAGGACCAGGTGGGTGAACAACCGGACCGGACTCCCGCTACTGATCCCGCACCGACGAACGATGAGCGCAATCACGGGTCCTCCGCCGCGGACCGGGGATAGTGTCCTAGCTCGGAGCTGACGGGCAGCCGGGGGCCGGCCCGTCAGCCGGGGCAGGACGACGAAGGCAGGGACCCTGTGGGTCCCTGCCTTCGTCATTGCTCCGGGCGCGTGCCGGGAGGGCGGATCACTCTCCGGTACTGCCCCAGATCCCGGCCATCCAGTCCTCGACGTCGTCGGGGTTGCGGGGGAGCGCGGCACTGAGATTGACCGGCCCGTCGGCGGTCATGAGGATGTCGTCCTCGATGCGCACCCCGATGCCGCGGTACTCCTCCGGCACGGCGAGATCCTCGGCCTTGAAGTACAGGCCCGGCTCGATGGTGAAGACCATGCCCTCCGTGAGAACGCCGTCGAGGTAGAGCTCGCGCTTGGCCTGCGCGCAGTCGTGGACGTCCATCCCGAGATGGTGGCTGGTGCCGTGCGGCATCCAGCGGCGGTGGTGCTGGCCCTCCGGGGCCAGGGCTTCCTCGAGGGACACCGGCAGCAGTCCCCAGCCGTCCAGATTCTCGGCGAGCACCGTCACGGCCGCGTCGTGGATCTCACGGAACCTACGCCCGGGCCGAGCGGCGGCGAAACCGGCGTCGGCGGCGTCGAGCACGGCCTGGTAGATCTTCCGCTGCGTGTCCGTGTACGTGCCGTTGATGGGGATGGTCCTGGTGATGTCGGCGGTGTAGAGGCTCTCGGCCTCGACGCCGGCGTCCAGCAGCAGAAGCTCACCGGCCCTGACGTGGCCCGTGTTGCGGATCCAGTGCAGCGTGGTGGCGTTGTTCCCTGCGGCGGCGATGGTGTCGTACCCGAGATCGTTGCCCTCCTCGCGGGCGCGGGTGAAGAAAGCGCCCTCGACGACGCGCTCGCCCCGGGGATGGGAGATGGCCCGTGGCAGTGTCCGGATCACCTCGTGGAAGCCGTTGACGGTGGCGGCCACGGCCGCCTCCATCTGCTCGATCTCCCAGGCATCCTTGACGAGCCGCAGTTCGGAGAGGAACTCGGCGAGCACCGCGTCGAGCGCGTCCGCCTTCTCGAGGTCCACGCCGGTGTTGATGCGCGAGGTGTCCACGAGTGCGTCCGCGGCCGGATCCACCTCGCGGAGCAGGCGGATGCTGACGCCGCCGATCTCGGCGACGCCGGCGTCCTTCGTGATCGCGACCTCCAGCTCTCCGAGGTCCGCGGTCTCGAGGTCGAGCTGCGCATTGAGCTGGGCCATCGACGCGCGCTGGCCTATCCAGAACTCCCCGTAGCGCGCATTCGCGTAGAACTCGGCACTGTCACGGCCTGCGAGTTCGCGGAAGTACAGCCGGGCGGTGTGGTTCCCGCCGTCGTCGCCCTGTCCGTGCTCCACGGGTTCGAGCACCAGCATGGCGTCGGGCTCGTGATCCAGACCCAGACCGGTCAGGTGTGCGAAGCCGGAGTGCGGCCGGTACCGGTAGTCGGTGTCGTTCGAGCGCACCTTGAAGGGTCCTGCGGGGACGACGACGCGCTCGCCCGGGAAGCGGTCGGAAACGGCCCGACGACGTCGGGCGGCGTGCTCCGCGACGCGCGAGCGCTCCGGCAGGGCGGCGTCGGCGGGGGCCCACTCGCTGGCCATGAACGCCTTGAAGGCGTCGGAGTCGGGGCGCTGCGAACGATTCTCGTTGCGCGCGGAGAGGGGTTGCCCCTCCGGTGAGGAGGTGGGGTTGCTGGCGGAGGATTCGATGTCGGCGGTACTCATCCTCCCATCGTCTCACCGCTGCCGCGGGACGGGGAAGTCCGGCCTGCGGCAGAACTGGATGGCTGTACCTCGCGGGGCGCGTAGATTGGATCCGGTGAGGATCGATCTGCATACGCACTCCAATGTCTCCGACGGTACAGAGGATCCCGAGGTCCTCATCGGATCGGCTGTCGCCGCGGGCCTGGATGCGGTGGCCCTCACCGATCACGACTCCACGGCCGGGTGGGACCGGGCCGCTGCGGCGGCGCGAAGGTCTGGGATCACGTTCGTCCCGGGCATGGAGGTCTCGTGTCGCACGGACACCGGCATCAGCGTGCACATGCTGTCCTATCTGCACGACCCCGAACACGTGGGACTGCGTGCGGAGATCGAGCGGTCGAGGACGGCGCGACTGACCCGTGCCCGCCGCATGGTCGAGCTGATGTCGGTCGACTACCCGATCAGCTGGGACCTCGTGGCGCAGCACGTGAGCGTCGGCGCCACGGTGGGACGACCCCATATAGCCGACGCGCTCGTCACCCTGGGCGTGGTCCGGACGCGCTCGGAGGCCTTCGAGCGCGTCCTCACGGCGCGGTCGCCCTACTGGGTCAGCCATTACGCACCTCATCCGGCCCACGCCGTCGCGCTCATTCGCGACGCCGGCGGGGTCCCGGTGTTCGCCCACCCCTCGGCGTCGAACCGGGGGGCCGTGGTGGGAGGCGCGGATCTGGAGGAGATGATCGATGCGGGCCTGCTGGGTCTCGAGGTGGAGCACCGGGACAATCCACCCGCAGCGAAGCTGGTGCTGCGCAGGATCGCCGGCGAGCGGGGACTGCTGATGACCGGCTCCAGCGACTACCACGGGGACGGCAAGCCGAATCTGCTCGGGGAGAATCTCACCTCCCCCGAGACCCTGGAGACCATCTGCGGCCTCGCCACCGGCACGCCCGCTATCTGAGAGCCCGCTGATCCGGACTGAGGCTGTCCGCCGCGCGTCGAGCCAGGGTTGCTGCGCCGGGGCCGGGCCACCGCTGCGCCCCCGGGTGACCCGCCGGTCGATGGCCGATCACAGCCACGGGGCCAGGCGCGCCTGCATCACCTCGATGGCCTGCGGATTGCTGTCCACGCAGACGAACCGGCGACCGAGCTTGCCGGAGACGGCTCCCAGCGTGCCCGATCCGGCGAAGAAGTCGAGCACCCAATCGCCCTCGCGGCTGCTCGCCGCGACGATCCGCCGCAGGAGGCCCTCGGGTTTCTGGGTGGGGTAGCCCGTCTTCTCCTTGCCCGTCGGCGACACGATGGTGTGCCACCAGACGTCGGTGGGAAGCTTGCCGCGTGCGGCCTTCTCCGCGGTCACCAGACCCGGGGCCATGTACGGTTCCCGGTCCACCTCGTCACTGTCGAAGTGGTAGGCCGCGGGATTCTTCACATAGACGAGGATGTTGTCGTGCTTCGCGGGCCACTTCCGTTTGGTGCGCGCCCCGTAGTCGTAGGCCCAGATGATCTCGTTCAGGAAGCTCTCCCGCCCGAACAGGGCGTCCAGCATGACCTTCGCGTAGTGGACCTCGCGGTAGTCGAGGTGCAGATAGAGCGTGCCGTCGTCGGCCAGGAGCCGCCACGCCTCGACGAGCCGGGGGAAGAGGAAGTCCCAGTAGTCCTCGAAGGCGTCGTCGTAGCTCGCCAGGGTGCCCTTGACGGTCGAGTAGGACAGCCCCTTGAATCCCACCCGATCCCCGGTTCCCGCCTCGGCGCGCCGCATGCTCAGCTGCTGCCTGCGCTGCGCACGTCCCGTGTTGAAGGGCGGGTCCACGTAGATCAGGGTGAAGGACGCATCCGGCAGCGTCGCCAGGAACTCCGCGTTGTCGGCGTGGGCCGTCCGGTCACGAAGGGCTAGTCCTCGGACGTGCCCGCGGGCTTCGCGACGACCTCGCCGTTGCGCCGGCGCGTTCGGCTGCGGCGCGGGCGGTCAGCGGACGATGTTCCGCCGTCGGCTCCCGAGCGGCGACGCCGGCCCTGGGTGTCCGGCGCGGCAGCATCAGCCGTCCCGGCCGAGGTTCCCGCCGTGCGACCTGCATCGGAGGTGTCCGGCGCGTCCGCCGGGGCAGCCGACGTATCGGCGGAGCGGTTGCCGCGCCCGCGGGAACCACGGGTTCCCTCACCGCCCTGGCCATTGCGTGCCGAGCCGCGACCACCCGATCCGCGACCACCCGATCCGCGACCCGCGGAGCGGTCCTGGCCGGAGCCCTGGGTCCCGCCGCGCTTGCCGGTCTCACCGAGATCCTCGAGCGTTTCCGCGTTGATGCCGGCGAGCTTGCGCTCCTTGCGGGGCAGGCGTCCCTTGGTGCCCTCGGGGATGTCCAGATCCGTGAAGAGATGCGGTGAGGACGAGTACGTCTCGACGGGCTCGGGCGTGTCAAGGCCGAGGGCCTTGTTGATCAGCCCCCAGCGAGGCACGTCGTCCCAGTCCACGAATGTGACGGCGGTCCCCTTCTTGCCGGCGCGCCCGGTGCGACCCACGCGGTGCAGATACGCCTTCTCGTCCTCGGGGCACTGGTAGTTGATGACGTGCGTGATGTCCTCGACATCGATGCCGCGCGCCGCCACCTCGGTGGCGACGAGGACGTCGATCTTGTCCCCGCGGAACGCGCGCAGCGCCTGCTCGCGGGCGCCCTGCCCGAGATCGCCGTGGATGGCACCGGCTGCGAAACCGCGGTCGATCAGTTCCTCGGACAGCTTCGCCGCGGTGCGCTTGGTCTTGCAGAAGATGATCGTGCGGCCGCGGTTCCGCGCCTGCAGGATGCGGGCCACCACCTCCGCCTTGTCCAGGTTGTGTGCCCGGTAGATGACCTGGCGGATGTCCTTCTTGGTGATGCCCTCGTCCTCGGGATCCGCGGCGCGGATGTGCGTGGGCTGGGTCATGTAGCGGCGGGCCATCGCGATGACGGGGCCGGGCATGGTCGCCGAGAAGAGCAGTGTCTGGCGGACCGGCGGCGTCGCGGCGATCAGCGTCTCGACGTCGGGCAAAAAGCCGAGGTCCAGCATCTCGTCGGCCTCGTCCAGCACCACGGTCTTGACGTTCTTGAGCACGAGCAGCTTCTGCCGGTACAGGTCGATCAGGCGACCGGGGGTGCCGACGACGATCTCGACGCCCTGCTTGATGGCCTCGATCTGCGGCTCGTAGGCCCGGCCACCGTAGATGGTGACGATGCGCGCGTTGCGCTTCTTGGCCGCCGTCGTCAGATCATTGGCGACCTGCACGGCGAGCTCGCGCGTGGGGACCACGACGAGGGCCTGCGGAGCGCCGGGGACGGGCAGCTTCTCGTAGCCGGCGTCGTCGGGCCCCACGACACGCTGGATCGCCGGGATGCCGAAGCCGAGCGTCTTGCCCGTGCCGGTCTTGGCTTGGCCGATGATGTCGTGCCCACCGAGGGCGATCGACAGGGTCATGGCCTGGATGGGGAAGGGGTGCGTGATGCCGGCGTCGGCGAGGGACTCGACGATGTCGGGGCGGACGTTGAAATCCGCGAACGTCTCCGCGACGGCGGCGTGGGGCTCCTCGGTGGTGACGAGGGTTTCCTCGACGTCGATGGCGTCCTGGGAGTTGTCGGCGACCAGATGGGCGCCGGTCACCGGCGCCGGGTCTGCCGTCAGATCAGCAGTCGTGGTCATGGTCGTGTCAGATTCTGTGTTGTTCACGTTCTACCGTTCATATCAGGCCGCGCGGCCGCGAAGGCTCGACGCCCTGGGCGAGTATTCGACCTGGGCGGAGCGTATCGACGGGCGCGGGGCGTCCAGTGGAAGCCGATCGCGGGCTTGCAACTGCGTGCGGGCTGCGAAGGGTGACCTGCGCCTGCGGGACTACTCGGGATCGAGGAGGTACTGCGGGTTATCGAAGACGTGATAACGACCGGGCATCCATTACTATGCGTTGAACTCTACCCTGCCCACCCCTGCCCTGTGGCATCACGATGCCGTGTCATCGCGGCCCATGCGCTCCGGGAGGGACGCATCACACGGCTTGACCTCGAAGCGCAGGCGCCGGCGGCCGATGTCCGCTTCCAGCAGGATCACCGTGACCCGCTCGCCTGCCGCGAGCTCCCCGTAGCAGGTCGCCTCGAGGGACAGCTCCGTCACCTGGACGGTCCCGGACAGACGCGGTGCCTGTCTGCCGGGGGCATCGTCGACGGCGGGCGGGGAACCCTGCAGGACGACGGCGGAGAACGCCTCACCGATCCGGTGTTCCAGCAGGGCCGCCTGCACGGCGTCCATGGCACCGGAGTCCAGCCGGGACGCGGTGTGCGCGGAGGACGTCATGACCGCCTTCAGGTCCGGGAGTGCGCGGCGCACCCAACCGGGCACGTCCTCACCGGCGCACAGGGCCGCGCAGATCACGAGCACGAAGCGGTCGACGAGGCGCCGGAGGGGCGCGGTGGTGTGCGCGTAGGGCGCGGCGATCGCCGACTGCACGACGTCGTCGGGCACCTGACCGTCGAATGCCGTGTAGCCCGCGCCGCGGAAGAGTGTGGCGGCAGCGTGCATGAGTGCGAGCTGCTGGGGATCGGTGACGTCCAGGGAGCGCAGGAAGGCTCCGTAGGGCATGTCCTTGCGCCAGGGATGATCGAGCGCCTCGGACTGCCGCCGGAACTTCCGGAGGGCGCCGTCGTCGGGCGCGGGCAGGGTGCGGAGGATACCGACACGGCCGTCGATCATGATGCGAGCCGCTGCCATGCCCGTCATCAGCGAGAGCTGGGCGTTCCAGTCCTCGCAGGGCAGCGCCGGCTCGGTGCGGATGCGATAGGCCCCGCCGTCGCGGGTGATCTCCTGGCGCGGCAGGGTCAGCCCGGCCCCGCCGCGCTCGAGCTCCAGGGCGATGCGCGCCCTGCCGATCTCCTCGAGCAGGAGGAACTGTTGCTCCGCCGTGTCGTGGTCGAGGGCCTCCTGCACCTGGGCATAGGTCAACCGGCGGCGGCTCCTGATGGTGGCCCGGCGGACCGAGACGGACCGGACGGCGGCGGACGCGTCGAGCTGGAAGTGCCACACGAACGCCGGGCGGTCCTGCCCGGGAAGCAGACTCGCCGCCGACTCGGCGATGATGTCGGGGTGCAGGGGGATCCGGCCGTCCGGCGCGTACAGGGTCTGACCGCGGAGCCGCGCTTCGGCGTCGACGGCGCCCTCCGGGCGGACGAAGCCCGGTACGTCGGCGATGGCGTACCAGACCTCGAAGCCACCGTCGTCGAGCCCCGGCCCGGAGGAAGAGCTGCGGCGCGCGAGATGGACGGCCTGATCGAGATCAGCCGAGCCGGGCGGGTCGATGGTGAGGAACGGCAACTCCCGCAGATCCTCGGCCGGCAGGTCATGCGCAGCCACGGAGGCTGCGGCTTCCCGCAGAACCGCATCGGGGAAGTCCTCGTGGAGCTCGAGTTCCGTACGCAGCGCCGCCAGCGAACGGGCGAGGCGCTGCTGGGAATCCTGGTCGGGATGCGGCTGCTTCGCTGGCACAGGACCGAGGGTAACGCTCGGCACGGACAGCGCACGGACAGCGCACGGAGCGCTCGGACAGCGCACGGCCGGAGAACGCCGGGCGGAAGTGTGCTCGCATGGGTGCTGAGAAGCAGGTGCGCCGATTGCGTACTCTTAGCAGCATGATCAACGGCTCCAGCAACAGCGTCGCCCCTCCCGCCTCCGCGCCGACGAGTGCGGCGCCGTCGGACCCCGTACCAGGCGCCGGCGCTGATGCTTTCGAGAACCCCCGCTATGTGCGCTTCGTCGCGGATCTGCTCGGCGCGATCGCCTACGCGGAGCTGTCCGGTTTCGAGCGCCTGTCCTCGGATGCCCGCTTCTCACCGAGCCTCGCGGACCGGGCGAGTCTCGGCAGACTCGCCGTGCAGGAGTTCGAGCACTTCGAGCTCGTGGGACGTTTCCTCGATGGGCTCGGCATCACGGTGGAGGACGCCATGACGCCGTTCTGCGGCTCCATCGATGCGTTCCACGAACGCACCAGGCCGGGCGACTGGTACGAGTCGCTCATGAAGGCATACGTCGTCGACGCGTTCTCCAGGGACTTCTACCGCTCGCTGGCCGGCAACCTGGATAGCAGGACCCGCGAGCTGATCGCCGCGATCGATTCGGGCGACGCCGCCGAACACCTCCAGCGCCGGCTGAAGGAAGCCCTCTCCGACGATCCCCGGCTCGCGTCGCGCTGCGCGCTCTGGGGGCGCCGGCTCGTGGGCGAGGCCCTGACCCAGGCGCAGCGCGTGGGCATCGAGCGGGAGAATCTCGCGGGCCTGCTCCTCACCGGCGAGGCCGCCTACACGACGCCGACCGGGGCGTTCTTCTCCGAACTGACCCGGAATCATTCACGACGCATGAGCGCTCTCGGCCTGACGGCGTAGGGCCCGCACAGAACGAAGACCCGCACCCGACCGGGAGGTCGACTGCGGGTCTTCGCGGTCAAGCGATCAAAAGGTCAGAGTGCGCCGAAGCCCACGCGACGGGTCTCCTCCGCGCCGATCTCGACGTATCCGAGGGCTGATGTCGGGACGATCACCTGGCGACCCTTGGAGTCGGTGAGGTGGAGGTCCCCGCCGTCGCCCCTGGCCTTGGCGACCTGCTCGGCGATGGCGTCGGCGCTCTCGGTGGAATCGATGACGATCTCGCGATTGATGTTCTGGATACCGATCTTGATCTCCACGGCGCGTGCCTCCTGTGTAGTGTGCCTGTTGCTCTCTGGAACCTACTCTAGATCTCCTTGGGGAAGCGGCTGATTCCGCGCCAAGCTAAACGGGAGATGAGCTCCGCGGCGGCATCGATGTCGAGGCTGCCGTCGGTCTCGAGCCAGTAGCGGGCGCTGATCTGGGCCATCCCGGCCAGGCCCCTGCCCAGCAGGGTCGCCTCGACCAGCGGAAGCTGGGTGTCGTCGGCGATGACCTCGGCGATCGCGCTCGCGAAGTGGGCGTTGAACGCCTCCAGGCGGCTGCTGACATCGGGTTCGTTGCTGATGTCCGACTCGAACACGAGTCGGTGCGCCTGGCTGCCCTGGGCGATGAACTGGAAGTACGCACGCATGGTGGCGTGCACCCGCAGATCGTTGTCGTCGGTGGAGCGCAGCGCCTCGATCAACAGCAGGGTCAGCTCCGCCAGATGGCTGTCCAGCAGCGCGAGGTAGAGGTCGCGCTTGCCGGGGAAGTGCTGGTAGAGCACTGGCTTGCTGACCCGTGCGGCATCCGCGATGTCGTCCATCGCTGCACCGTGGTAGCCCTGACCCACGAAGACCTCCTGTGCTGCAGCCAGGAGCTGACGACGGCGCTCGTCGCGCGGGAGCCGCACGGCCCGTCCGGTGGTCGGTTCTGCACTCACGTAGGGAATCCTCAGGTTCTGCGGTGGGGTGAGGACCAGTTTACCCACCGGGTGCCCGGGTGCCCGGTGGCCCGGTCGCGCGGATGCGCCCTACCCTTGGGTATGACTGCTTTCCGGACCGAGCCGCCGGCTCCCGCCGTCGCGCCTGCCTCCTCCGGCCTGCCACCGCTGGTGGAGCCGCTCGGTACCCTGACGCAGGTGGAGGTACAGCGCTACTCCCGCCACCTGATCATCCCGGGCTTCGGTATGGAGGCGCAGTTGCGCCTCAAACGGGCTCGCGTGCTCGTGATCGGTGCGGGCGGACTCGGCTCGCCGACCCTGCTCTATCTGGCAGCGGCGGGCGTGGGCACCCTCGGCATCGTGGACGACGACGAGGTGGAGCTCTCCAACCTGCAGCGCCAGGTGATCCACGGGATGTCCGATCTCGGCCGCTCGAAGGCGGAGTCCGCGCGCCTGAGCATCGAGGAGGTGAATCCGCTCGTCGAGGTGGTGCTCCACGAGGAGCGGCTGGAGCGCTCGAACGCCCTCGAACTCTTCTCCGGCTACGACCTCGTCATCGACGGGACCGACAACTTCGCCACCCGCTACCTCGTCAACGATGCAGCTGCGATGCTGGGTAAGCCCTACGTGTGGGGTTCCATTCTGCGCTTCGAGGGCCAGGTCAGCGTCTTCTGGCAGGACCACGGACCGACCTACCGGGATCTGTTCCCGCAGGCGCCACCGCCGGGCTCCGTGCCGTCCTGCGCCGAGGGCGGTGTGCTGGGCGTCCTGTGCGCGCAGATCGGCTCCGTGATGGTCAACGAGGCGATCAAGCTCATCACGGGTGTGGGAACCACGCTGCTCGGTAGGGTGCTGGTCTTCGACGCGCTCGGGATGACCTGGCGGGAGTTGCGGGTGCGGGCCGATACGACGGCGCCGCGGATCACCGAGCTCGTCGACTACGAGCAGTTCTGCGGTCTGCCCGCAACCGACACCGGCACGGCTATGGGCAGGGACGCATCGGCTGCTCCGGTTCCGCTCGTGTCCGTCGACGAGCTGGCGGAGCTCCTGGCCGCGCGGTCCCAGGGTGGGGCGGACTTCGACCTGATCGATGTGCGCAGTCCCGAGGAGCACGCGATCGTGAGCATCGACGGTGCGGTCCTGATACCGAAGAATCTGATTCTGGACGGCGATGCTGCGCTCGATCCCGCCCGGATCACGTACGTGCACTGCAAATCGGGGGTGCGCTCGGCCGACGTCGTCGGCTTCCTCCGGAAGCAGGGGTTCGGGGACGTCCACTCGGTGGACGGCGGCATCACCGCGTGGGTGCAGCGGATCGAACCCGACAAGCCGACGTACTAGCCGGATCCGTCCCGCGGTCGGATTCTCTCCGACGTTCGGCTGACGCGCTCCCGTCCCGGCGGAGCGGGGTCAGGCCTCGCGGGCCGGGCGCAGCGGATCGGCCGGGCACACGCCGTCGGGCGCCGACAGCCTACCTGCGTCGCCCGTCGGTTCCGCTTCCGGGAACACAGCAGTCTGCTGGGCGCTCTCGGGTGATGCGGCGGTCCGTGGTCCGGTCGGCTGGGCGACGTCGATGCCGTACAGGGCTTCGAGAGCGGCCTCGTAGTCCTGCTGGCGGCCCTCGGCAGCGAGCTCGCGTGCCCGCACCGTCGGCACGTGCAGGAGCTGGCGCACCATGCGGCGCAGCGCGAACTCGACCTCTTCCGCAGCGGCCGTGCAGCCGTGCTGGGCCCTGACGCGTTCCATCTCCGAGTCGAGAACGGACTGCGTGTGCCGACGCAGAGCGACGATCGAGGCATTCATGGCGCGTGCGCTCTGCTGTTCCTCGAAGGCGCGGGCCGCTTCCCGGACGAGGTCGCTCGCCTGCACCAGGGAATCGGCCTGCTCGTCGGGAGCAGCTGCGCGGACCGACTCGAGCGTGATGAGCTCGACGTCGTCGAGCAGTCCCACGGCCGGGTCGAAGTCATGGCTCAGGGCCAGGTCGATCACGAGCAGCGGGGAGGTGCTGCCGACGCGCACACGCTCGATGTCAGCGGCGTCGATGCGGGCGTCGCTGCCGCTGCACCCGATGACGACGTCGGCCTGTCCCAGCGCGCCGGCCAGGCCCGCGGCGGAGACGGCGGTGCCGCCACGCGATGCGACGAAGGCCTCGGCCCGGCCCGAGGAGGAGAACACGGAGATGTCGGTGCAGCCCCTGTCCTTCAGGGCCGCGACGGTTGCACCGGCGTACGCGCCCGTCCCGAAGAGGACCACCGATTTCCGGGACCAGTCCGCGTCGGCGGAGATGTCGGTGCCGAGCTCGAGGGCCACCGACACGATCGAGCGTCCGCGGGACCCGAGGGCGGTCTGCGCCCCGACGTCCTTGGCGGTCTTCGAGGCCGCCTGGAACAGGCGCACCAGGGAGCCGCTGGCCGCACCGGAGCCCTGCGCCTCGATGAGGGCCCGGCGCACCTGCCCCGCGATCTCCCGCTCGCCGATCACGGCGGAGTCGAGGCCGGCGCCGACGGCGAAGAGGTGCTCGGCCACGTCCTGCCCGGTGTGGGTCCGGAAGGACGAGGAGACTGACTGCTCGGAGATGCCGGAGTACTCACTGATGGTCGAGATGATCGTCGAGCGGGCGGCTTCGACGTCGTCGACGGACGGCGCCTCGGCATAGATCTCGAAGCGGTTGCACGTGGACAGGACGACGGCGCCGGCAACGGACCTGTCGTCGGCGAGCACCACAGAGGGGACCTGGGGCGCTCCGACGCTGAGTCGGGCCACGGTTTCCAGGTCTACATCCGAGTGAGTCGCTACGAGCGAAAGAAGTACCACAGTGATTTCAGCATACCGAGGTCCGGTCCCATTCCCTGAATAGGATCGCCTTACCCGGGAGGGTGTTCCGCGCCGTTCCGCGAGACCCGTCGTCCCGGAAGCGGAGTGATGTTGCGCACGGGGAGCGGCGCCGGGTGGCCGGGGCGTCTGCACCGGTTAACGCTCCGTGGGGATCTTCGGCAGAATCGAGCGTATGGACCTTGGAGCATCGCACCCGCTGGTCGACGGACGCACGTCCGGCTCGGCCCTCATCCGCGCCTACCGTGGGCAGAAGCCGCACCGGCGCCCCGTGTGGTTCATGCGTCAGGCCGGGCGGTCCCTGCCCGAGTACCGGGCTCTGCGGGAGGGCACCGACATGCTGCAGTCGTGCCTCATCCCTGAGCTGGCCTCCGAGATCACCCTCCAGCCCGTGCGGCGGCACGACGTCGACGCGGGGATCTTCTTCTCCGACATCGTGATCCCGCTCAAGCTCGCAGGCGTCGACGTGGACATCGTTCCCGGCGTGGGGCCCGTCCTCGGCTCGCCGATCCGGTCCGCCGCCGACGTCGCCGCCCTGCCGCGCCTGACGCCCGAGGCCCTCGAGCCCATCCGGCAGGCCGTGCGCCTGACCGTCGAGCAGCTCGGGTCGACCCCCCTCGTCGGATTCGCCGGTGCTCCCTTCACCCTGGCCGCCTACATGGTCGAGGGGAAGCCGTCCCGGGACCACCTCGGGCCGCGCACCATGATGCACGCCGATCCGGGCACCTGGCGCGCCCTGACGGAATGGGCGGCGGACGCCTCCGGCATGTTCCTCCGCGCCCAGCTCGAGGCCGGTGCCAGCGCCGCTCAGCTCTTCGACTCCTGGGCCGGCTCGCTCTCGCTGACCGACTACCACCATCACGTGGCGCCGGCGTCGCGCAGGGCGCTGGACCACGTCCGCGGCCTCGGAGCACCCCTGATCCACTTCGGCACGGGCACCTCCGAGCTGCTCGTGGCTATGCGCGACGTCGGTGTGGACGTGATCGGTGTCGATTACCGGCTGCCGCTCGACGAGGCCAACCGGCGCCTCGGCGGTGCCGTCCCCCTGCAGGGCAACATCGATCCGGCTCTGCTGCCCGCACCCTGGCCGATCCTCGAGCAGCATGTGCGTGAGGTACTCGCCGCCGGAGCAGCAGCGCCGGGGCACGTGGTGAACCTCGGGCACGGTGTACCTCCCGACACCGACCCGGATGTCCTCACACGCGTCGTCGAGCTCATCCACTCGCTGGAGCCCTAGGCATGGCCAGGCGTACCGGCACTGACACTGCGGCCGGCGCCGCCGCCCCCGGGCAGCAGCGCGGCGTCGTCGTGATCGGCGGAGGGATGGCGGGTCTGCTGGCCGCGCGGACCCTCCTCAAGCGCGGCATCCGCGTGACCCTGCTGGAGCGTTCGGATCGTTTCGGTGGCACCGTGGATGCGCGGATGCTCGGCGGCTTCTACCTCGACAGCGGCGCCGAGTCCTTCTCCACCCGCTCGGCCACCGTTCCCGCCCTGGCGGCGGAGCTCGGGCTGGGCGAGCGCGTCGTGACCCCCGATACGAGCGGAGCCTGGGTGCAGCTACCGGGCAAGGATCTCCGGACCTCCGCCCGGCCCCTGCCGAACTCAGGGGTCCTCGGCATCCCGGCCGATCCGTCCGATCCGGCCATCGGCGCCATGATCAGCCGCGCCGGGTCCGTCCGGGCAGCCCTCGACAAGGTCCTGCCGCTGGGTTCCCTCGCCACCCGATCGGGGGTCAGTCTCGGAGAGCTGGTCCGCACCCGCATGGGCGAGGACGTCCTCACACGCCTCGTCGCGCCGGTCGCGGGAGGTGTCTTCTCCGCCGACCCCGACGATCTCGACGTCGACTCCGTGGCCCCGGGTCTGCGGTCGACGATGGCGCGGCTCGGGTCCCTCGGGGCCGCAGCGGGCGCCCTGCGCGCGGCGGCACCGGCCGGTGCCGCCGTCGCCGGCCTCGAGGGAGGGATCGCCCAGCTCCGGGATCGCCTCGTCGCCGAACTCCGCACGGACGGTGCGGATCTGCGGACGGGGGAGGAGGTCACGGGCCTGACCCGATCGTTGACCGGGTGGATCGTCACGATGGAGCGCTCGAATCTGACGCGTCACCTTCCGGCCGACGGCGCCGTCGTCGCCACCGAGGGGCGTGCCGCCGTCGAGCTGCTCGCGCCGGTTCTGCCTGCCCTGGACGGCGAGCGGCCCGATCCGGTACCGGGTGTGGCCCTCGTGACCTTCATCGTCGACGTTCCCGAACTCGACGCCAGCCCGAGGGGGACCGGCGTCCTCGTGGCTCGCGGCGTGGAGGGGATTGCCGCCAAGGCACTCACGCACTCGACCGCGAAGTGGGGTTGGCTGCGCGACCAGGCCGGACCGGGCTCCCACGTGCTGCGTCTGTCCTTCGGGCGCGTGGGCGACGATCCCGCCGACGTCGGGATCTCCAGTGCCGACGACGTCCTGTTCCGCCGCGCGCTCGCCGATGCCTCCGCGCTCCTCGATGTACCGATCGGCGTCTCCGACGTCCTGGACCAGGACGTGGTGCGCTGGGCCGGTTCCCTGCCGCACGCCGCCGTGGGACATCGTGAGCGGGTGGCCCGCATCAGGTCGCTCGTGGCGGAACGGGCGGACTCCCTCGCCGTCACCGGCGGGTGGCTCGCGGGGACCGGGCTGGTGGCGGTGATCGACGACGCCCGCGCGCGCGCGGAGGCACTCGCCGATGCTCTGACCTCTCGCCCGATGTGATGTTCGTCGCTTCTACGGAGTGTAGAAGAAAATGATTTCGATTCGTCTCCGGACAGAGGCAAACTGGAGTCATGACTGAGTCGACCGGCAGTACTCCCGACCACGCGCCACAGCAGACCGGAGAGGGCGACGACGCCCCCGGTGAGCTGTTCTACACCCTCTGGACCGTTTTCAGGCGCAGCGCCGGTGCCGCAGACATCGACGCGGGCGCTGCCGGAGAACTCGAGGAGGCCATCGCCTCCTTCGACCAGGACGGCGTGGTGTTGCGCGGGTTCTACGACGTCTCGGCGATGCGCGCCGGAGCGGACGTGATGGTCTGGCTGCACGGCCCGGAGCCCGAGAAGCTGCAGAACGCCGTGAGGACACTGCGCCGCACCGGGGCATTCGCCGGGGCTGAGATCGAGTGGTCGGCCATGGGCGTCCACCGCGACGCCGAGTTCTCCAAATCCCACAGCCCCGCGTTCTCCCGCGGCGTGGCGCCGGCCGACTGGGTCTGCGTGTACCCGTTCGTGAGGTCCTACGACTGGTACATCCTGCCCATGGAGGAGCGCCGCCAGATGCTCGTCGACCACGGCATGAAGGGCCGCAAGTACCCGCAGGTCCTGTCCAACACGGTGTCGTCCTTCGCCCTGAACGACTACGAATGGATCCTGGCACTCGAGGCCCCCGAACTGGTGGACCTCGTGGATCTCATGCGCCACCTCCGGGAGACCGAAGCGCGCCGGCACGTGCGCGAGGAAGTGCCGTTCTTCACGGGCCGGCGGATCACCCACCACGAGATTGCAGAGGTACTCCAGTGACCACTCAGGTATTCGACCCACGCGAGGGCATCGACGAGAACGGCAGGATGGCACCCAAGGCGTACGACGCCGTCGTGCTCGCCTCCTTCGGCGGACCCGAGGGGCAGGACGACGTCATCCCGTTCCTGCGCAATGTCACACGCGGCCGCGGCATCCCCGACGAGCGCCTCGAGGAGGTCTCGCACCACTACCGGGCGTTCGGCGGTGTGAGTCCCATCAACGGCCAGAACCGGGCGTTGCGCGGTGCCATGGAGGCCGAGCTGCGCCGCCGCGGCATCGACCTGCCGGTCTACTGGGGCAACCGGAACTGGGAGCCGTTCATCGCCGACACGCTGCAGGAGGCGTACGACGCCGGCCACCGCAGGGTGCTCGCCGTGACCACGAGTGCCTACTCCTGCTACTCGAGCTGCCGGCAGTACCGCGAGGATCTCGGGATGGCGCTGGTGAAGACGGGCCTCGAGGGTCGCCTCGAGGTGGACAAGGTACGCCAGTACTTCGACCACCCGGGCTTCGTGGAGCCCTTCGTCGAGGGCGTCACCGAGGGCCTCGCAGCGGTTCGTGCCGGCCTCGCCGAGCAGGGCACTCCCGAGGCTCCCGTGCACATCATGTTCTCCACGCACTCCCTCCCCATGGGTGACGCGGAGGCCGCGGGTCCCCGCGACGCGGACGGCGGTCCGGCCTACGAGGAGGGTGCCTACGTGGCGCAGCATCTCGCGACCGCCCAGGCCGTCCTCGACCGCATCCCCGAGGCCGAAGGACTCGAGTGGTCGCTCGTCTACCAGTCGCGCTCCGGCGCCCCGCACATCCCCTGGCTCGAACCCGACATCAGCGACGCCCTCCGTGACCGCTACGAGCACGGTACGCGCGGCGTCGTCGTCGTGCCCCTCGGGTTCGTCTCCGACCACATGGAGGTGGCCTGGGACCTCGACACCGAGGCGAGGCAGACCTGCGACGAGCTCGGCATCGTCATGGACCGCGTCCCGACGCCCGGCACCCACCGGAAGTTCGTCGAGGGCCTGATCGACCTGATCCTGGAGCGTACCGTCGAGCACAACATCGCCGAGCGTCCCTCGACGACGTCGCTGGGTCCCTGGTACGACGTCTGCCGCCCGAACTGCTGCGCCAACCGACGCGGGGAGAAGCCGACCGTCGCGGCCGTCGACTCCACCGTTGGCACACCGCTGCCGAACCCCGGCGAGTAATGACGCCCATCAGGATCGGGACGCGGGGCAGTGCCCTGGCGATGACGCAGACGACGACGGTCGCCGAGAGGGTGTCCCAGCTCGCCGGTTCGCCCTACGAGCTCGTGCGGGTCCGGACCGAGGGGGACATCCTGAAGGGCTCGCTCTCACAGATCGGCGGCACCGGTGTCTTCGTCGCGGCACTGCGCGATGCAGTACTCCAGGAGCGCTGCGACCTCGCGGTGCACTCGCTCAAGGATCTCCCGACGCTGCCCGCGCCAGGTCTGACGCTCGGCGCGGTACCGGAGCGGGAGGACGTCCGCGACGCCCTGTGCGCCCGGGACGGTCTCACCCTCGCCACGCTCCCCGACGGCGCGAAGGTGGGGACCGGCTCGCCGCGCCGCGCCGCGCAGCTGAGGGCCGCCCGACCGGGGATCGAGGTCGTGGACATCCGCGGCAATGTCGATACACGTCTCGGTCGCGTCGCAGGTCTGTTCAGCGGTGCTCCGGGAGATCTCGACGCCGTCGTCCTCGCCGCTGCCGGACTGCGTCGGTTGGGCCGCGAGAAGGTCATCACCGAACTCATCGATCCCGCCGTCATGCTGCCGGCGCCAGGTCAGGGAGCCCTGGCCGTGGAGCGCCGCGAGAGCGAGGCGGTGCCCGGCGTGCGGGAGGCACTGACGTCCTACGATCACCTGCCCACCCGGCTCGCCGTCACGGCGGAGCGCGCTGTCCTGTGGCGTCTCGAGGCCGGATGCAGTGCCCCCATCGGCGCTCTGGCACAGCTGCAGGGCGACGAGCTGGCCCTCGAGGCCGTGGTCTGCAGCCTGGACGGGCGATCGATCCTCCGACTGACCCGCTCTGCCCCTGCCGCGGACGCGGACGCCGCAGCCGACCTCGGGCGCGAGCTGGCCGATGACCTCCTCGCCGCGGGCGCGGCCGGCATCGCTCCGCTGACGATCTAGGCTCCAGTGGCAGCTGAGGGGCCGATCCGGCCGGTGATCGTCCTGCGGCACCCCGCACGCTCCGTGCGCCTGCAGGCGGCCCTGGGGGCCGGCGGTTTCCCGGTGCTCGCGCTGCCGCTCACGGACACCGAACTGCCGGGAGACACCGACGCCGTCGTGCGTGAACTGGCGGCGCTCGGCCAGGGCGAGTACGCCTGGCTCGTGGTGACGAGCGGCAACACCGTACAGGCACTGGATCTGCTCGCCCGACGCTCCGGTACCTCGGTGGCGGACGCCGTCCGCTCCGGGGGTGCCCGGGTAGTGGCGGTCGGAGCGGCCACCGCGGAACTGCTGAACGGTATCGACGTCGGGGTCGGGCTGATCCCCGACGACGAATCCGCCGCCGGCATCCTGGACATCTTCCCCCGCGGAGCGGGTCGGGTCCTCCTGCCGCAGTCCGATCTCGCCCCCGGCGGTCTTCGCGCCGGACTGGAGCACCTCGGCTGGTCCGTGCGGCGCGTCGAGGCCTACCGCACCGTGGCGTATCCGGCCGCGCCGGAGCGACGGGTTCCCGGCGCCGAGGAGGCCGGCAGTCCGCCTCCGCTGCTCGGCATGAGCGATGCCCTCGACCTCCTGAGCGGTAGCGTGCGGCCCATCGTCGTCTTCACCGCGCCCAGCACCGTCCGGCAGTTCCGTGACAGGCTGGTGGGTGAGGGTGGCGCCGGTTCCGGCAGCTTCACGGCGGTCGCCATCGGCCGGACCACGGCAGCAGCACTGCGCGCCGAAGGGTGGGAACCGGCGGCGACGGCTGCCACGCCCACACCGGACGGCGTCGCCCGTGCCGTCCAGGACGCGGCCGGACGCACTCCCACCACAGATCATTCGCTGAAGACCGAACGGAGATCGATCATGAGTTTCCCCCAGCACCGGCCGCGACGGCTGCGCTCCACACCCGCGATGCGCCGCATGGTCGCCGAGCACAGGGTGCACCCGGCGGAGCTGATCCTGCCGGCGTTCATCCGCGAGGGCCTCACCGAGCCCTCACCCATCTCGTCCATGCCCGGCGTCGTGCAGCACACCACCGACTCGCTCAGGCGGGCCGCGGCCGAGGCCGTGGAGCGCGGCGTGGGCGGCATCATGCTCTTCGGCATCCCCGAGCACCGCGACGCCACCGGCAGCGCGGGCATCGATCCCGACGGCGTCCTGAACAGGGCGATCGCCGACGTCAGGAGCGAGGTGGGGGACTCGCTCGTCGTGATGAGCGACGTCTGCCTCGACGAGTTCACCGATCACGGTCACTGCGGGGTGCTCGACGCCGACGGCGCCGTGGACAACGACGCCACCCTCGCCCTCTATGCCCGGATGGCCGTGGAGCAGGCCAACGCCGGAGCGCACGTCCTCGGCCCGTCCGGGATGATGGACGGGCAGGTCGGCGTCATCCGGCAGGCCCTGGACGAGGCCGGCCACCAGGACACCACGGTGCTCGCCTACGCCGCGAAGTACGCCTCCGCCTTCTACGGGCCCTTCCGCGAAGCCGTCGACTCCCAGCTCACCGGTGACCGACGGACCTACCAGATGGACGCGGCGAACCGCCGGGAAGCACTCCTCGAGGTGGAACTCGATCTCGAGGAGGGCGCCGACCTGGTGATGGTCAAGCCCGCGATGAGCTATCTCGACATCCTCGCCGATGTCGCTGCGATGTCGCCCGTGCCGGTGGCGGCCTACCAGATCTCGGGGGAGTACGCCATGATCGAGGCTGCCGCGGCGAACGGCTGGATCGACCGGCGACGCGCCATCGAGGAGTCGGTCCTCGGCATCAAGCGCGCCGGTGCGCAGCTGATCCTCACCTACTGGGCTTCGGAGCTCGCGCTCTGGCTCGATGACCACCACAGCTAAGGAACCCTCATGACCACGCCCTCCACGACGTCCGACACCCTGTACGAGCGCGCCCGCGCCCTCATGCCCGGCGGCGTCAATTCCCCCGTCCGCGCCTTCGGGTCGGTCGGCGGGACGCCGCGCTTCCTCGTCGATGCCCAGGGAGCCTATGTCACCGACGCCGACGGCACGCAGTACGTGGACCTCGTCGGTTCGTGGGGCCCGGCACTGCTGGGCCACTCGCATCCCGACGTCATCGCCGCCGTCCACCGCGCCGTGGACCACGGGCTCACCTTCGGGGCGTCCACACCCGCCGAGGCCGATCTCGCGCAGCTGGTCCAGCAGCGCGTCCCCGCCGTCGAGCTCCTGCGCATGGTGTCCACCGGCACCGAGGCCACCATGACGGCCGTGCGCCTGGCCCGCGGATTCACGGGGCGGAATCTGATCGTGAAGTTCGCCGGGTGCTACCACGGGCACGTGGACAGTCTGCTCGCAGCGGCCGGATCGGGGGTCGCCACACTGGCGCTGCCCGGATCCGCGGGTGTCACGGAAGCGACGACGGCGGAGACCCTCGTGCTGCCGTACAACGACGTCGAAGCCGTCGAGGAAGCCTTCCGCACGCACGGCGAGAACATCGCCGCCATCATCACCGAGGCGGCTCCCGCGAATATGGGCGTGGTGACGCCGGCACCGGGATTCAACGCGTTCCTCAGCCGGATCAGCGCCGAGCACGGCGCATTGTTCATCGTCGACGAGGTCATGACCGGCTTCCGTACGCACCCCGGCGGGTACTGGAAGCTCACGGGTGGGGCGGACGACGCCGAGCACCCCTGGACCCCGGATCTGCTCACCTTCGGCAAGGTCATCGGCGGTGGCATCCCGGCCGCAGCGCTGGGCGGTCGCGCCGACGTCATGAATCACCTTGCCCCGATCGGGCCGGTGTACCAGGCGGGCACGCTGTCGGGGAATCCGATCGCCATGGCCGCCGGCGTCGCCACACTGACCGCCGCCACGGACGAGGTCTACCGCCACGTCGACGCGCGCTCCCTGGAACTGAGCCAGGCCCTCGCCGAGGCCCTCGCCGACGCCGGGGTGGACCACTCGATCCAGCGGGCCGGGAATCTGTTCAGCGTCGCGTTCGGGACGTCGGCGCACGGGGTGTGGAACTATGCCGACGCACAGGGCCAGGAGGCGTTCCGGTACGGGCCGTTCTTCCACTCCATGCTCGACTCCGGTGTCTATCTGCCGCCGTCGGTGTACGAGGCGTGGTTCCTCTCGGCGGCGCACGACGACGCCGCGATGGAGCGGGTCCTGACGGCGCTGCCGGCGGCAGCCCGCGCTGCTGCGACGGCGGTCCCGGTCGACTGAGCTTCTCCGCGAGCGGCGGTTCCCAGCGCCGCACGCTCTCGGGGCGAACCCTTGTCGACGGAGGAGTCTCAGGTCGACGGCCGAGTCTCAGACAGGCGCGAGATCGATGAGGTGTTCGACTCCGGCGAGGTCGATTGCATTGCGCGTGTACAGGCGAGCCGAATGGGCGTGCGCCGTGGCGGCGATCAGCAGGTCCATGACGCCTGATCGGGGCTGCCGTCCGACCGCCGCGACGGCGGCGGCGAGTTGGCCATAGCTGGCGGCGACGTCATCATCGACGGGTAGAGCGTCGAATGTTCGTTGGAAATAGGACAGCCGGCGCAGTCGCTCCGCGCGGATCGCCGTGTCGGCCGTGACCAGGACACCGAAGTGCAGTTCGGCCAACGAGGCGGAACTGATGGCCAACTCTCCGTCGAGCGGTGGTACGTCGGTAGCAATAAGGACACTTGTGTCGAGAATCGCCTTCACACGCGGGGTTCCCACGGGTCCAGGACGGCTTGATCGAGCAGGGTGCGATCGCGCTCCCAGTCCGGGTCGCCCCGACCTGCGAATGCATCGGCGATGTTCTCCCACCGTTGCCACCGCTTCGGAGTAGCAGGGATGATGCGGGCGGCGAGGCGCCCGGACACGGTGATCTCGATCTCCTCGCCGCTTTCGGCCCGACGCACTAGCTCAGAGGCGTCCTGTCGTAATTCGCGCAGCCCGACGGTTTCCATCGGCCAATAGTAGCACTTGTGCTATCGCGGCTGTGATCGCTGCGGTAGACCCGGGCGGTGTAAGTCGGCACTGGCGGGGCGGCTCCGACCGAGTGCACGCCTGGGTCAGCGACGATCGCGCGACGGTGCTCGGCGCCTGACTCAGGCGCTCGGCGTCGTGTCCCATGGGTTGAGGCAGAGGACGCCGAGGGGCTCGAAGTGTCTGGTGTTCCGCGTCGCGATGGTCATTCCTAGGGACTGGGCTACGGCGGCGATGAGGGCGTCGTCGAACGGTGTATGCTCCGGTACCCGATACCCTGCGAGAACCCGGGCCGCCGCGAGGTCGAAGGACAGCACTCGGTCGGCGAACGCGGGCAGGACGTTCTCCGTGAACCAGCGGCGCAGCACCTTCCCCTGCGCGGCGTCCGATCGCTCCCGGGCGATCACCCCTCGCTCGATCTCCGCGATGGTGAAGGCTGAGACGAACTGGTCACCGAGGGGAACCGATGCGGCCCACACCTCGACGGGCCGGTTGCGGCCGCGGACGCGCAGCGCAGAGACGACGTTGGTGTCCAGGACGTACTTCACAGATCTGCCGAGCGGGCCGTCAGTCCGAGGCGGTCTGGTTCGAAGTCGATGTCGGCACCGTCGTCGGTTCCCAGAAGGTCGACGATGGTGACGGGCTCGTCCTCCAGGGCCCTGGTGAGCATCTCGCGCACCTCAGCCTCCACCGAGCGGTGACGCACTTTGGCACGCGCGCGCAGCGCGGCCTTGGTTCCCGCAGGAAGGTTGCGGATCAGAATCTGTTCCATAGGTGACCACCTTCGATATCGATTCCACGATATCAGTGCCGGATCGGATCGCTCTGACAACAGCAGAGCGGCCTTCGAAGGACCGCACCGCGCCGGTCGTCCGAGCACGCAGTGCTGGTCGCAGGCTTCAATCCATAGGAGAGTTGATCCATGGCGAAGGCGAACGCAACGGACTTGGATCCGACCAATGGATCCGCGAGGGACAAGCGCGAGGAACCAGGGGCCGGGCGGGTACGGCAGAATGCGATCTACCGAGCGGGAGTGCTGGGGCGAACGCCTATCGTGCCCACCGACTTCGCAACGCTCGAGCGGCGTGCACGCCGCAGGATGTCGGCGAAGGCCTGGGCCTACACGGCCGGAGGTGCGGGGGACGGTTCCACCATGCAGGCCAACCGGGAGGCATTCGAGCGGTGGAGGATCGTTCCGCGGGTCCTGCGCGACGTCTCCCGCCGCGACATCAGTGTGGAGCTCTTCGGCCGACGGATTCCCGCACCGGTCCTACTGGCACCCCTCGGGGCCTCCGACCTGGTCCACCCCGAGGCTGATAGGGCTATCGCCCAGGCTGCCGCGGAGCTGGGTGTGCCCTACATCCTCTCGAACCAGGCAGGGGTTCCGATGGAGGAGTGCGCTGCTGTGATGGGATCAGCCCCGCGCTGGTTCCAGCTGTACTGGAGCAAGGACGACAGGCTCGTGGACAGCCTGCTGGAGCGGGCAGACAGCATCGGCGCCGACGCCGTCGTCGTCACCCTCGATACGCAGATGCTCGGGTGGCGTCCCATGGATCTCAACCTGGGCTCGCTGCCGTTCAGCCAGGGACAGGGAATTGCCCAGTACACCGCCGACCAGACGTTCCTGCAGATCGTTCGAGAACGACTCACCGCAGCAAGGGCTGCGGGTATCAAGGACACGGCCGACGTCACTCTCGGGTCCATCAGGACCCTGGTGAACATCAGCAGACGCTTCCCCGGCAAGTTCCTGGACAACCTGCGCTCACCCGTTCCACGGGTAGCCGTCGAGACATTCCTGGACATTTACTCACGCCCCTCACTGACCTGGGAGGACCTGGCCACCCTTCGGAACCGCACCGACCTGCCCATCGTCCTCAAGGGTGTGCTCCACCCCGACGACGCCCGGCGGGCGCTGGACATCGGCGTCGACGGAATCATGGTCTCCAATCACGGCGGACGCCAGGTCGGCGGCAGCATCGCGTCCCTGGATGCGCTCGAGGGTATCGCCGGTGCTGTCAACGGCAGTGCCACTGTGCTGTTCGACAGCGGCATCCGCACCGGCGCGGACATCTTCAAGGCGCTCGCCCTGGGTGCGGACGCAGTGACCGTCGGTCGTCCCTACCTGTACGGGTTGGCGTTGAACGGCGCCCAGGGAGCGCGCGACGTCGTCGCCGACCTCATCGCGGAATTCGATCTCACGCTCGGGCTGGCCGGGCATGTTTCTGCCGGAGAGATCACGATGGAGAGCTTGAGCAGCCGCTGACGCAGGTTCGGCTGCCATGGGTGTGGCCCCTCATGTGACTCCTGATGCACTGTTCCGGCATCAAGAGGTGAGCTGCACGAGTTTCGCGACGGTGTTGGCATTGCGGGCAGTGCCGATCACACCGAGCCTCTTCTCGAACCAGGTGGACTGGAGTTTCGACGTCGCCACGGAATCGGCGTACCGCACGAACACCTCCCTGCCGTCCACCACGAACAGATCAGGGGTGCCGCTGTCCGGGTCCAGGACAGCGCCGGAGCGGGGTAGTTCGTTGAGGAACACCGTCATCACCCAGCGGCCCTCCTGCGTTCCGACGAACGGGTTGCGGCGCTCGGCGGCGGCGAGCTGTCGGTGGGATCGTACGATCACGGGCAGGTCGTGACCGAAGCTTTCCTGGACGGCACGCCTGACGAGCTCGGCGCACGCTGAGGCCGAACGGCCCTCGGGTTCGAAGACGACGTTCCCCGCGACCTGCAGGGTCGTGACCCCTTCGAGTCCCGCGTCCTCCAGCGCCGAGCGCAGGGCGGGCATCCGCAGGGCAGTGGGTCCTCCCACCCCTCGGATCAGCGCGACCGACGTCGACATGGCGACAGCATAGCCGCGGGGTGTCACAGTCCGGCAGGCAGTCCGGTGGTGTCGCACGGTACATGAGCCCCGCTCAGCCGACGATTGCATCCTGTGGCGTCACGCACGGTGTGCGTGGGGCATCGTCCGGTGAAGCAGCCGGGGCGCTCGCTGCATCCACGGCGCTCCTGTCCTCCACAGCGGCTCGAAGCACCGGCCAGTCGCGCTCGATGACGGCGTCGGGTTCCGTCCGCCGGAGGTACTCCTCGAAGTTCGCCGCCTGGTGAGCGGCCCAGACAACGAGTGAGGCATGGAGCTCTGCTGCGGGTTTGCGGAGGAAGGCGTACCGGTCGGCCAGGATCCAGCCGACCCGCAGGGTCGCCAGGACGTCCGCCGCAGAGGTGTGGGCGTTCTCGAAGCCGGCGCCGTAGAACTCGCACACGGCCGTGAGCGTGCGCTTGCCGCGGCGATACCGATCGGCCTGCTTGTCCATGATGTACGGGTCGATCACGGGGGAGGGGTCGGGCATGTCGACGTCGTGGCGCAGGCCCTCCCGCACGAGCACCGTGAAGTCGTAGCCTGCGTTGTAGGCCAGCACGGGCACGCCGTCGTCGAACAGTCGTGTCAGGACGGCGGCGATACCCTGTACCACCTCGGCCACCGGAAGACCGTGGGTCCGGGCGTGCTCCGTGGTGATCCCGTGGATCGCCGCTGCGCCCTCCGGGATCTCGACGCCGGGATCGGCCAGCCACTCGTGGTGCTCGAGGATCTCACCGTCACCGTCCACCAGGATGATGGTCGCGGTGACGATGCGGGCGCTCAACGGATCGCGGCCCGTCGTCTCGAGGTCGAAGGCCGCCCGTGGTTCCTCGTGCCAGCTCGTCATGACTTCACGCTACCGGCGGGGTCCGACCAATCAGCAGTACCGCTCCGCCGGAGGTCGCGACGCCTAGTGTTGAGCGCATGAGATCTTCAGCTAGGGACCACGGTGGGGCCTCGGCAGGACGCCCCGCACCGCGGATGGACCCGGACGCCTACGCGTGGGCGGTCCTGACTGTGACCGGCATGATTCCGTGTGGGCGCGTGCTGACGTCCGGGGACATCGCAGAGCTGCTCGGCTGCGGTGGTCCACGGCAGGTCGGCCGCGCGCTGTCGCACAGTACGCGGGAGGTTCCGTGGTGGCGGGTGCTGCGCGCCGGAGGGTTCGCAGCGAACGGACTCGCCCTGCGTGCCAGAGCGCACTACGACGACGAGGGTACGCCGCTACGGGTTCCCTGCGACTCGGCCGGTCCCGAGGATTATCGCGTGGAGCTCGCCGGCGCCCGGTGGTGGCCCACGACGGCGGAGCAGACCGTCATCGCGAACCTCGGTGCAACCCTGCGATCCACGCAGAAGTAGTTCCCGACACGAGCGTCGGGGTCCGTGGCCGCCAGATGCTCATTGTCCGTGGAGTGTGGTGGGCTTGACCCATGACCAGCACCGTCCATGACGCTCCCGCTCTGCCCTCCGGTGACGAACGGGACGGAGCAGCACAGGAGCTGACGAGCGGCTACGACGGCGTCCTCGCGTCGCTGCTGCAGCTGACCGGGCAGGTCCTCGTCCTCGGCGCCCCGGGGAGCGGTAAGTCCTCCCTGCTCACCGATCTGGCCGTCCGCCGGATCGAGGCCGGGACGCTCGACCCCGAGGGCCTGCTGGTACTCGGACCGACGCGCGCCGCCGCTACCCACCTCCGGGACGAGCTCACGGCGAAACTCGACCGCAGCATCAGCACAGCGCCCGCACGGACCTGGTCCTCCTACGCCTTCGATCTCATCCGGCGGGCCCGCGCCGAGGGGCGGATGCCGGGCATCACGCGCGCACCTCGGCTCCTCTCGGGAGCGGAGCAGGATCTCATCATCAAGGAGCTCCTCTCCGGTCACGGGCAGGACGGCGCCTCCGGTCCCTCGTGGCCGGCGAGTCTGGCCTTGGCTCTGCCCACGCGGGGCTTCCGGCAGGAGATCCGCGACCTCTTCGACCGCGTCAGTGAGTACGCGGTGTCCGCCGAGGACCTCGCGGCCTGGGGAGAGCGCTTCGACCGACCGGACTGGAGCGCCGCCGCCGAGCTCTACCGCGAGTACCGCGACGTCCTCGATCTGCGGATGCCCGAGGCCTTCGACCCGGCAGGAATCCTCACGGCTGCGCGCGAGATCCTGGAGACCGACCGCGACTTCCTCGACCGGGAACGGGCGCGCCTGCAATTGATCCTCGTCGATGACTACCAGGAGGCCAATCCGGGCGTCCATGCTCTGCTCGGACTCATCGGCACGGGCAACGACGTCGTGATCACCGCCTGCCCTGACACCGTGGCGCAGGGGTTCCGCGGCGCGCGCCCGGATCTCACGGGGCGCCTCTCCACGCTCTTCCGGCGTCGCGGTGGACTGACGACACTGACACTGCCGGGGTCCTGGACCCTGACCGGTCGGCTGGCGGAAGCCTGGACCAATGTGGCAGCCCGCATCGCCACCACCGGCGTCAGCACGGCCTACCGCTCGCTCCACACCGTTCCACCAGTGGCCTCGGCAGGGGAACGCCCGGACAGCCCCGCGGACGGCGCGGCGTACGACGGCGCGGTACCGGACGGCGCGGTACCGGACGGCGCGATGAAGGACGGCGCTGCGCACGACCCAGGAGAGGTCTCCGTGCATGTGCTCGACAGTGTGTTCCACGAGCAGCGCTTCATTGCCCAGCAGGTCCTCGAGGCCCACCTGTTCGGAGGACGCAGCTTCGACGACATCGCGGTGATCGTCCGCAACGGCGCCCAGGTCTCGGCCGTGCAGCGATACCTCACCGCGCAGGGGATCGCGGTGAACGTTCCGGCGGCGGAGACAGCCATCCGGGAGGAGCCTGCCGTGCGTCCCCTCCTCGATCTCTACGCTGTCGCTGTGGGACGCGCCGAGCTGGACACCGAGGTGTGCATCTCCCTGCTCACCTCGAGGATCGGCGGAGCCGGCAGCCTCGAGCTACGGCGCCTGCGCCAACAGCTACGGCGCACCGAACTCCAGCGTGGGGGAGGTCGCACGAGCGATGAGCTGCTCACCACCTTGTTCTCCGCGCCGGAGGAGATTGCGGAGCTGCACGCGGAAGGCGCGCCGGTGCGGCGACTGCACCGCATGCTGGAGGCAGGCAGGGCAGCGGCCGACGACGTCGCCGCCGACGCCGAGACCGTCCTGTGGGCGCTGTGGTCGGCGTCCGGGCTCGCCCAGCAGTGGTCGACGGCGGCTCTGTCCGAGGGCTCTTTCTCCGCCCGAGCGGACCGGGATCTCGATGCCATGATGGCCCTGTTCACCATTGCCGAGCGCTTCGTGGAGCAGGTGCCCGGCGCCGATCCCGAGCTCTTCCTCGACTACATCCTCAACCAGGACATCCCAATGGACACGCTGGCGCAGCGCACGAGCCGGCAGGCGTCGATCTCCGTCCTCACCCCGGCCAGCGCAGCGGGTCGGCACTGGCCCATGGTGATCGTCGCCGGTGTGCAGGACGGCGTCTGGCCGAATCTGCGGCTCCGCGGCGAACTCCTCGGCTCCGGAGAGCTGCGCGCCCTGCTCGATCACGGGGAGTCCTTCCGCAGCACCCGCGACCCCGTCTCCCTGCTGCAGGACATCCGCTTCGACGAGCTGCGCACCTTCTCCCTCGCGGTATCCCGGGCCAGCCAGGTGCTGGTGTGCTGCGCCGTCTCCTCCCAGGACGAGCAGGCCTCCCCGTTCCTCGACGTGCTGGATCCCCTTCCCGCAGGAGTCGAGGCACGGGAGCGCACGGAGGTGCTGCGGCCCCTGACTCTTCGTGCGCTGGTCGCGGAGCTGCGCAGGGCGGCGCAGGATCCACAGGCGAACGCCGTACTGTCCCGTGAGGCAGCGCAGCACCTGGGCCGCATGGCGGTGACGGACCCGCCTGTACCGGGTGCCCATCCCGCGCAGTGGTGGGGGCTCGCCGAGGTGAGCAGCAACGAGCCTGTGGTGCCGGAGGACCAGCCCATCAACGTTTCGCCCTCGAAGGTGGAATCCGTGCTCGCCTCGCCGCTGAGCTGGTTCGTCTCCGCCGCCGGTGGGGAGCGGACCACGGACTTCGCCCGGTCCCTCGGGACACTCGTCCACCAGATCGCCCAGGACCTCCCCGATGCCACGGGTCAGGAGTACGTGCGGGAACTCGAGCGCCGATGGCCCCGGTTGGGGATCAGCGACAGCTGGGAGGGGCAGGCCGATTTCCGGCGGGCCGAGGGCATGGTCCGCAAGCTCGCCACCTATGTGCTCCTGATGCGGAAGTCCGGGCGCACCCTGCAGGCCACGGAGGTCGATTTCTCCGTGGACCTCACCTCCTTCGTGGAGGGGGTCGAGCGGACCATACGGCTCCGCGGGCAGATCGATCGTCTCGAGCGCGACGGCGAGGGCCGCGCCGTCGTCGTCGACCTGAAGACCGGCAGGAGCGCGCCCTCCGCTGCGGACATCGAGCGACACCCGCAGCTCGCCGCCTATCAGACGGCCGTGGCATCCGGGGCCTTGGCACCGGAACCCGCCGAGGCGGAAAGTGAGTCACCCGGAGGAGCCTCGCTCGTCCACCTCGGGACGAAGGCGAAGGGCGTCGCGGTACAGGAGCAGCACGCGGTGGGTGCTGCGGACACCTGGGCGCGGACCATGATCGACGACGCCGCGGCACTGATGTCCGCCGCCACCTTCGCCACCGTCCACGATCCGCGGCGCTCCGGCTTCGGCGGTACGGGCTGCCGACTGCCCGAGATCTGCCCGCTGTGCGAAGAGGGAAAGCAGGTGACGCAGTAGTGGCCTCCCGTACGGCTGCACCCACCTACTCGGCGCGGGCGCTCGCCGAGTTACTGCACACCGACACCGGTACGGAGGTGCAGTACCCCACGGAGGATCAGACCCGGGTCATCGAGGCACCCCTGGAACCCCTGCTCGTCATCGCAGGCGCGGGATCGGGCAAGACCCGGACGATGGCGGACCGGGTGGTCTGGCTGGTGGCGAACGGCCTGGTGCGACCCGAGCAGATCCTCGGCGTCACCTTCACGCGCAAGGCCGCCGGGGAACTCGCCTCCCGGGTCAGGCTGCGACTGGCGCAACTGTATGCAGCTCTCGGGCGGGACGACGCAGCTCAGGGTGCGGACGAGTCCGACCGGCTCGACCCGGCCATCTCCACATACCACTCCTTCGCGAACGGGATCGTGCAGGACTACGGTCTGCGGATCGGCGTCGAGCGCGACTCCGTGATGCTCGGGAGCGCGCAGTCCTGGCAGCTCGCCCACTCCGTCGTCGAGGCGTACGACGGCGAGTGGGGGCACTTCACTGCCGCGAAGAGCACCCTCGTCAAGGCGGTGCTCGACATGGCGGGGGAGTGCGCGGAGCATCTGGTCAGCCCGGCGACCGTGCGCGCCGAACTCCGGCGCCACCTCGAGTACATCGCGGGACGGGCCTACGTGGACGGGACGACGAAACCCCCCACCCAGAAGGTGCAGGAGCTCCTCGACAAGCTGCGCACGCGTGTCACGGTCACGGAGCTCGTGGAGACCTATGCCGCCGCGAAGCTGGCCCGCCGGCAGCTCGACTTCGGTGACCTCGTGTCCCTCGCGGCCAGGATCGCGCGCGACATCCCCGAGGCAGGGCAGCTGGAGCGCGCGAAGTACCAGGTGGTGCTGCTCGATGAGTTCCAGGACACCTCCCACGCACAGATGGTCCTGTTCTCCCGCTTGTTCGCGGACGGCCGATCGGTCACCGCCGTCGGTGATCCGCACCAGTCGATCTACGGTTTCAGGGGAGCATCGGCCGGACAGCTCGGAACCTTCCGCACAGCCTTCCCGGTACTGTCGGACGCCGGGCGTGCCCCGTCTGCGGTGGCGCACCTGTCGGTCGCCTGGCGGAACGCGACGTCCATCCTCGAGGCGGCGAACACAGTGGCAGCCCCGCTCAACAGGCCCGCTCCCTGGCTGCGTACGACGACCGTCCAGCAGGTCCCCGGCCTGGACGCGCGTCCCGGGGCTCCGGTCGGGGAGGTGACGCTGGGTCGCTTCCTGACGGATGCCCCCGTGCAGTGCACGACGTCGGGCGACTCCGCCCGGCGCGGGCCGGCTGCAGCCCTCAGCGAGGCCGAGGCGATCACGCAGGAGGTGCTGCGGCAGCGCCGCCGTTCCTTCGACGCGCACAACGGCGTGGCTCTTCCGCCCACCATGGCCGTCCTCTGCCGGGGGCGCAAACAGTTCGCGCCGATCCGCCGGGAACTCGAGCGTGCCGGTGTCCCTGTGCAGGTGGTCGGGCTGGGAGGTCTGCTGCGCACCCCCGAGATCGTCGATCTGCTCGCCACACTGCGGGTGCTCGGCGATCCGGACCGGTCGGACTCGATGCTCAGGCTGCTGTCCGGGGCGCGGTGGCGGATCGGCCCGGCCGATCTGCTGGCGCTCGCGGACTGGTCGCGTCAGCTTGCGCGCTCACGCGAGGCGATGTTCCGGCGCAGTACGACAGCCGGGGAGGAGTTCGACGACGATCGCCTCCGCGACGCCGTCGTGTCACCGGATACCGCCGAGGCGGGAAGCCTGGTCGAGGCCGTGGACCACCTGCCGCCGGTGGGCTGGGTGTCGTCGTCCGGGAGGACGCTGGGGGATGTCGCACGGCAGCGCCTCGACGCGCTGCGGAAGGAACTACGGGTGCTGCGCGGGTTCGTGGGCGATGACCTCGGCAGCATGATCGGGGAAGTGGAACGCACCATCCTGCTGGACATCGAAGTCGCAGCCAAGCCCGGTGTGGGGATCAACGAGGCCCGTCGGAATCTCGACGCCTTCACGGACGCCGTGGCCGGGTTCGTGTCCACCGCGGAGCGCGTCGATCTGCCGGCCTTCCTCGCCTGGCTGGAGGCCGCGGACCAGGAGGAGGACGGTCTGCCCGTGACGCAGCTGGAGGCAAGCAGGGACGCGGTGCAACTGCTCACCGTCCACGCCTCGAAGGGCCTCGAATGGGACGTCGTGTTCGTGCCGGGTCTCAACGCGGGCTCCTTCCCGAGCGAGAGGGACTCCCGCTGGAGCAGCGGGAGCTCGTCCATCCCGTGGCCCCTGCGCGGTGACGCGCCGGAACTGCCCCAGTGGGACTGGGAGCAGCAGGACCAGAAGGCGTGGCTGGCCAGTGAGACGGACTTCACCGGAGAAGCGAGGGCGCACACGGAACGGGAGGAGCGACGGCTCGCGTACGTCGCGTTCACCCGCGCGAAGCAGGCGCTGGTCTGCACGTCGGCCGCGTGGGGCGGCGGACGCTCGAAGCCGTCCGCTCCGTCGTCGTTCCTCGATGAGCTCGTGAGCCTCGCGAAGGCGGATAGTGCCGGCATCACCATGCCGCACTGGATCGCGGAGGACGACGTGGGCGACACCAATCCGGCCACTGCGAGACCCGAGCAGGCCACGTGGCCCATTGATCCGCTGGGGCCGCGCCGCCCCGCCATGGAGCGTGCGGCGCAGGCCGTCCTCGAGCAGGCGGCGGCGCCGGCCCTGGAGGTCGACGTCGACGGCGGACGATGGGGTCGCGAGGTCCGGCTCGCACTGGCGCGGCAGAATCGGGAGGGAGAGCGCTTGCCGCTCACGCTGCCCGCGCACATCTCGGCCTCGACCCTGGTGGAACTCCGCGAAGATCCCGACGCCGTGATGCGGAACCTGCGACGGCCGCTGCCCCGCAGGCCGGGGTCGGCCGCACGCAAGGGCACCGCGTTCCATGCCTGGATCGAGGAGTTCTACGGATCGACCGGGATGCTCGATCTGGGTGAGTACCCCGGTGGCGCCGATGCGTACGTGGACGAGTCGCTCGGGCTGCAGGAGATGGCGGCGATCTTCGAGAGGACCGAATGGGCCCTGCGCGAACCCGCCGCGATCGAAGTGCCGATCGAGACGAGGATCGGCCAGGTGGTGGTGCGTGGTCGCATCGATGCCGTCTTCCGGGATCCCGACGGCGCCTGGGACCTCATCGACTGGAAGACCGGGCGTCCACCGGAGCCCCGGCTGCGTGCCGCGAAGGCCGTCCAGCTCGCCGTCTACAGGCTGGCATGGTCCAGGCTCAAGGGGGTCCCCCTCGAGAAGGTGCGTGCGGCCTTCTTCTACGTCGCGGACAATCTCGTGGTGCGTCCACACGATCTGGCGGATGCTGCCGAACTCGAGCGGATCATCGCCTCCGCGGACCAGACCGGGGCCGGCCGGCTGTAGGCCCGGCGGCACGCAGCCGTCCCCCGGACCAGCTGACTCAGCGGCCGTAGGACACGATCGGCAGCATCGCCGTCTCCATCTTGTCGGGTGAGTTGCCACCATCGGTGGTCCGGATCCTGGCGTCATGAACGGTTCCGTCCACCCCGTGATCCGGCATGGACGCGGCGTCGACGTCGCTCGGGACGACGGCAGGCGTGCGGGGCTCGACGGCAGTCGAACCGTGCACGCCCGGAGGATCCACAGCGGGCGAGAGTGCATCGGTCCCCAGCTCGTCACCCCAGTCGATCCGTTCCTGCTCGGCATCCCGCGCGCGCTCGGCTGCCTCCCGCTGCTCACGCTCGAGGGACGCGACGTCATCCTCGAGTGTCGCGAGCATGTCCTCGGCCTCGCGGATCATCGAGGGATCCTCGAGAGCCACACCGCGGACCAGCCACTGGGCGAGAGCGAACTCGGCGGCCAGTGCTGCACGCCGGGACAGGTGCGGGTCGACCGCCCCTGTCCGGGCCTCGGTGTACGCCTCATGGACGGTCCGGACGAAGTCCGTGTCCTCGGCCGCTGCGAGCCATGCGAAATCCTGTGCCGGGTCACTGATGCACAGCTCGGTCCAGCCGATCACGGCCGACACACTCGATGCGGACACGAGCACGTGGTCCTCGTGCAGGTCTCCATGCACCACCGTGGGGCTGAACCGCCACAGGGCCACATCCTCGAGCGCGTGCTCCCAGCGGCGCAGCAGGATCGAGGGGATCCGGCCGGTGGTGGCAGCCTGATCGAGCTCGTTCAGCTTCCGCTGACGGTACTCCTCGGCTTCGTAGCTCGGCAGGTCCGCACGCTGGACGAGATCCTTCGGCAGGTCGTGGATCGCCGCGATGACGCGGCCCACTTCCTGGGCGACGACCGAGCCGCCATGGGCCAGCGCGTCGAGGGTCCTGGCGCTTCCGGCCAGATGCGAGTAGACGA
Organism: Arthrobacter sp.; assembly: GCA_029257465.1. Taxonomy (GTDB): domain Bacteria; phylum Actinomycetota; class Actinomycetes; order Actinomycetales; family Micrococcaceae; genus Arthrobacter_D. The sequence goes on from JARIBG010000005.1 coordinate 36,903, forward strand.
ACGTGCTGAGTTCGCCCTGGCGCACACTCCCTGCGAGATGGGGGATCAGGAACGGCAGTTCGGCCTTCACCGCCGGTGTGAAGGCCCGAAGCGCCTGCAACTCCGTCTCCAGCCTCATGCTGGCCTCGATGTGCCGGGGTGCTCGGACACGCCACTGCTTCCCCGAGTCGTCGACCAGCAGCGCCGAGTCGAAGTCGGTCGCGTCGTCGGGAGTCCCGGCCACGCCCGTCGGAGCCAGGCCGGGTACTGCGGCGCTGGCGATGGCGGCAAGTTCCAGGGGTGTGCGTTTCACACTCCCAACGGTAGGGCGTCCGGGCACCCCGGTTCGACCTGGAGAGCGGTGAGTCGCTTGATGCGCTACTCGTCTTCGGCGCCGCACTGCTCCTCCACCTGGGTGGTCCGGAATGCATTATTGGGGTGGCCAGACCGTACCGTAGAACCATGACAGAGACCCTCCCGCCACTCCTGCAGCCCCCTCTCGAGGCGCTCCAGCTCTCGCGTGCCGATTCGGACCGGCTGGGCGAGTCGAGGATCACCGAGAACTTCCTGGAGACGCTCTGGGACGCGCCTGACACGAGGGTCCTGGCCATCGCGCGCGGGAAGGCGCCGGTGACGGCGGGCGGGTTGCACCTGGTGATACCGGCGGACATCGGAGCGCACGGCGTACTCGCCTATCTCGGCCGGGTCAACGAGGGCGCCACCGACGCCGGAGCGCAGGTGATTCTCGCTGTGCTCGAGGAGGAGGACCCGCGTCTGGCTCCTCTCGACAGCTGGCTGGGTCTCCGCGATATCGCCACCTCGCTGGATGCCCGCGACGCCGGCCTGTTCACCGAGGCGGCCGCCATCGCCAACTGGCACGCCACCCATACCCATTGCCCCCGGTGCGGCACACCCACGGACGTGCGCGACGCCGGATGGGTGCGCCAGTGCCCGCGGGACGGCTCGCAGCACTACCCCCGCACGGATGCGGCGATCATCGTCTCCGTGGTCGACGACGAGGACCGCCTGCTGCTCGGATCCGCTGTGGCATGGCCCGAGAACCGCTACTCGACCCTGGCCGGTTTCGTGGAGCCCGGCGAATCCCTCGAGGCGGCGGTCGTCCGTGAGGTCGGGGAGGAAGCGGGCATCACCGTCGATTCGACCCAGTACCTCGGGTCACAGCCGTGGCCCTTCCCCGCCTCGCTCATGCTCGGTTTCACAGCGCACGCCGCGTCCACCGACGTCGTGCCCGACCAGCAGGAGATCCGCTCCCTGCGGTGGTTCACGCGGCGGGAATTGTTCACGGCACTGCAGGAGGAGGAGATCGCCGTCGCGGGCGGCGTCTCCATCGCCCGGGCGCTGATCGAGCGCTGGTACGGCGGACCGCTGGACGAGGAGCCGTCCCGGGCGGGTGAGCGGTGAGCGGCGCACTGCTCGAGGACAGCATTCTCGAGGGCCTCGACGACGAACAGCGAGCGGTGGCCAGGACGCTCACCGGTCCGCTCTGTGTCCTGGCAGGGGCGGGGACGGGCAAGACGCGCGCCATCACCCACCGCATCGCCTACGGAGTGCGGACCGGGGTCTACAAACCGCAGCAGGTGCTGGCCGTGACCTTCACAGCGCGGGCCGCCGCCGAGATGCGCACGCGGTTGCGTGATCTGGGGGCCGGTGGAGTCCAGGCCCGTACCTTCCATGCGGCTGCGCTGCGTCAGCTGCAGTACTTCTGGCCGCAGGCCGTGGGAGGGCCTCTCCCGGCGCTCGTGGACCACAAGGCGCAGCTCATCGCCGAGTCGGCTCGCCGGCTGCGTGTGTCCACCGATCGGGCCGCAATTCGCGATGTCGCGGCGGAGATCGAGTGGGCGAAGGTCTCCATGCTCACCCCCGACGCCTACACCGTCGCAGCAGCCGGACGAGCGGAGCCGGCGGGGATGGATCTGACCACGGTCTCGCGCATCTTCTCCGCCTACGAGGATCTCAAGCTCGACCGCAATCTGATCGATTTCGAGGACGTGTTGCTCAGCACCGTCGCGATCCTCGAGGACGACGAGAAGATCGCGGCGACGGTCCGCGCCCAGTACCGGCACTTCGTCGTCGACGAGTACCAGGACGTCTCACCGCTGCAGCAGCGCCTGCTCGATCTCTGGCTCGGCGAGCGGCGGGAGCTGTGCGTGGTCGGCGACGCAAGCCAGACCATCTACTCGTTCACGGGGGCGTCGTCGCGCCACCTGCTCGACTTCACCAAGCGCTACGAGGGCGCACAGGTGGTGAAGCTGGTGCGTGACTACCGCTCCACACCGCAGGTGGTAAGGGCCGCGAACACCCTGCTCGCGGCCAGGAGCACCCAGACCGACAGGACGGCGGCCGGCAGTACCACCTGGTCGGCGCCCCTCGAGCTCATCGCCCAGCAGCCGGCGGGCCCGGAGCCCGTGTTCACGGAGTGCAGCGACGACGAGGCCGAGGCCACCGAGTGCGCCCGGCGCATCGCTGTCCTGCTCGACCAGGGAGTCAAGGCGAGCGAGATCGCCATCCTGTACCGGACGAACGGGCAGTCGGAGGCCTACGAGCAGGCCCTCGCCAGTGCCGGCATCGGCTACCAGCTCCGCGGCGGCGAACGGTTCTTCCAGCGCCGTGAGGTCCGCGACGCCCTGCTGCAGTTACGGGCCGCCGCACGGACCCCGGGCGACGACGACGTCCCGCAGCAGGTGCGCGATGTCCTCGCCTCGCTCGGCTACACCTCCGTGGCCCCGCAGAACTCCGGAGCCGTCCGTGAGAAGTGGGAGTCGCTCGCGGCCCTCGTCTCACTGGCGGACGAGCTCGCCCGCGTGCGAGGCGCCGACGCCCTCACCCTGCAGCTCTTCGTGGCCGAGCTCGAGGAACGCGCCGCAGCCCAGCACGCGCCCACGCTGCAGGGGGTCACGCTCGCATCCCTGCACTCGGCGAAGGGACTCGAGTGGGACGCCGTGTTCCTCGTGGGGATGAGCGAGGGACTCATGCCCATCTCCTTCGCCGACACCCAGGAGGCCGTCGATGAGGAACGGCGCCTGCTGTACGTGGGCATCACGCGGGCCCGGACGCATCTGGCGATGTCCTGGTCCACCTCGCGCTCTCCCGGGGGCCGGGCCAACCGCAAACCTTCCCGTTTCCTCGATGCACTCCGGCCCGCCGGTAGCGGGCAGGCCTCCTTCCGACAGCCCCGCGTCAGGGCCGCCCGCAAGAGCGGAGGACCGATCACGTGCCGGGTCTGCAAACGACCCCTGCTCACTGGCTCGGAACGGAAGATCGGCCGGTGCAACGACTGCCCGGTGAGTTACGAGGAGGAGACATTCGAGGCGCTGCGCTCGTGGCGGCTCGCCGAAGCCCGCGAGAAGGACGTCCCGGCGTTCGTTGTCTTCACCGATGCCACGCTGGTGGCTATCGCGGAGGCCAGACCAGAGTCGCTCGAGCAGCTCGGCGAACTGGCGGGGATCGGGTCGGCGAAGCTCGAGCGGTACGGTGAGGCCGTCCTCGAGATCATCAGCGACAATGCCTGAGAGAGGCGACAGCGTGGGCGCCGGCTCACCGGGACCCGGACAGCTCCCGGTGGTGGTCCAGCGCTCCGCACGGCGCAAGCGAACGGTCAGCGCCGACATCCGCGACGGCGTGCTCCGGGTCCAGATCCCCGGGCACTTCTCGGCGAGCGAGGAACGCCGGTGGGTGGACCGCATGGTGGAGAGGATGTCAGCGAAGTACGCCGCTGCCCCGCTGCTCGAGGACCAGCCCGTGGCGGTGCTGGCGGACAGAGCCGGCAGGCTCGCACAGCAGTACCTCGACGGCAGGGGAGTGCCGTCGAGCATCTCCTGGGTCACGAACCAGAACACGCGCTGGGCCTCTGCCACCCCTGCACGCGGCAGCATCCGCCTCTCCCACAAGCTGCAGGGCATGCCCGACTGGGTGGTGGACTACGTCATCCTGCACGAGATGGCGCATCTGATCGAGCCTTCGCACAGTGCCATCTTCTGGCACCTGCTCGCGGCGTATCCGAGGACCGACACTGCGAAAGCTTTCCTCGACGGCGCGGCGTTCGCGTTCCACCGGTCCTCTGGGACGGACCGGCCCGGATCGCCCGCTACTGACTGAGTCGGTCCGGAGCTCCCGAGCCCTACCGGGCGGGATTCTCCCCGTCACCGTCACCGTCACCGTCACCGTCACCGGCGCCCGAGCCGTTGCCCGAGCCGTTGCCGCTGGGTCGGTCATCATCATCGTCCGCGTCGGCCGTGTCGGCCGCGTCGTCGGACACGGTGTCCGGTCCGTTCTCCGGGCCCGGCTGCGTTGTCGGGTCCTGGGCCGCGTCCTCACTGTCTGCTGCGCCCGGCTCATCCTGGTCCTCGAAGTCGCCCGCGAGCAGGCGTTCGAGAGCCGCGTCCACGTCGGCGTCGGAGGACTCGATCAGGCGGCGTCGCTCGGAGAAGCCCGCAGGGTCGTCGAGGTCCTCGGCCGTGGGCAGCAGGTCCGGGTGCTGCCAGAGCGCGTCGCGGCCCGCGATGCCTCGTTCATCGGTGAGCAGCGACCACAGTGCGGCCGCGTCGCGCAGTCTCCGCGGGCGCAGTTCCAGCCCGACGAGCGAGGCGAAGGCGTGCTCCGCGGGACCACCTGTTGCACGGCGACGTCGGAGCATCTCGCGCAGTGCTTCGGCAGAGGGCAGATTGGCGGCGGCAGCAGCTGTGAGTTCGTCGACCCAACCCTCCACGAGGGCGAGGGTGGTCTCCAGCCGGATGAGTGCGGCTTCCTGCTCCGGCGTGCGCTCGGGCATGAACACGCCCTGGGAGAGGGCGCCCTGCATGCTCTCCGGATTGGTCGGATCGATGTCGCGCGCGGCTTCCTCGATCTTGCTGATGTCGATGTGGATGCCGCGGGCGTACCGCTCGATGCTGCCGAGCAGGTGCCCGGTGAGCCAGGGGACCTGGGTGAAGAGACGCACGTGGGCCGCCTCACGGACGGCGAGGAACAGCTGCACCTCCTGCTCCGGGATATCGAGACCGGCGCCGAAGGCGCTCACGTTGGCGGGCAGGAGGGCCATGCGACCGTCCGCGAGGGGCACGCCGATGTCCGTGGACCCCACCACATCCTTGGACAGGGCGCCGACGGCCTGGCCGAGCTGCATGCCGAACATGGCACCACCGACGTTCTGCAGCATCGACGCCGGTCCGCCCATGGAGCCGAGCATCGATTTCATCTCCTCGGGCAGTTGCTGGGAGATCACATCGGAGAGCGCCTTGGCAATGCTCGTCGCGACGGGCTCGGTCAGTCGTCGCCAGGTCGCCATGGTCGCCTCGACCCATTCGGCACGGGACCACGCACGACCGAGCTGGCCCGTCGTGGGGAAGTCGGTGACCGGGTCGAGCCACAGTTCGGCGAGCTTCAGCGCCTCGTCGACGCTCCTGCGCTGCAGTGAGGAGACCGAGGGATCGTTGTCCGCGGCCGCGATCCTCCTCGCCTGCTCGTGCGCCAGCTGCCAGTTGACGGGTCCGTCGCTCGAGCTGGAGAACATCGCCTGGACCTGCTGCATCATCATGGCCATCGCGGACGGATCGGAGGGCAGCCCTGCAGCCTTGGCAAGCTCCTGCGGATCGAAGCCTCCGGCACCTCCGCCGAACATCTTCGACAGCATCTCGGACAGGGGATCCTGGGGTGTGTCGTCGTCGTTCGAGGGGTTGGGCACTGATACCACCGGTCCTGGACATAGCGTGACGGGTCCGGCGAAGGCGGGGTCGTACCCTCCCTGCCGGCTGTGATCCCCACGCTACCGGGCCTCACCGGGCAGTGTCCTGCACGGCATCGACCGTTAGCTGAGGGCAAAGCATCAGCGGAGGCCCCGCTCATCCGTACCCGTGGCGGGATCGAGCGCGACAGGGGCGACCACGCAGGAAGTACCCGGCAACCGTGGGGGTCGAAGCGTCTAGGCTGGATGAGCCGGTACGGGACTCCTGCTCCTACCCGCCACCACTAAAGAGAGAAGATCCGTGACGCAGCCTGCCCACGTCGGGACATCCGGTCCAGGAGGACCTCAGCGTCCCAGGGATCCGCGCTTCCAGGCCATGGCTGTATCGGGCGGTCTCGCCGTCGTCCTCAGCGCGGCCGCGATCCTGCTGCCGTCGCCGTACGTCCTCGAAGCTCCAGGGCCCACGTTCAACACCATCGGTGAGGTGGATGGGGAGCCGCTGATCCGGATCGACGGCGCCGAGAGCTTCACGCCCGAGGGCGAGCTCGACCTCACCACGGTTTTCGTCCGCGGCGGGCCGAACGGGCAGGTCAACGTTTTCGACACCTTCCGTGCCTGGGTGGATCCCGACGACGACGTGATCCCCGAGCAGCTCGTCTACCCGGAGGGCACGACCTCCTCCGAAGTGCAGGAGCAGAACGCCGTCGCCATGACGTCGTCGCAGGAGTCCGCGATCGCCGCGGCCCTCACCCACGAGGACATCGACTACACGCAGGAGCTCTTCGTCGTCGGCCTCGGCCCGGATTCCGCCGCCGATGGTCTCCTGCAGGACGGTGATGTGCTCCGTGCCATCGAGGGGCAGGAGATCGATACGATCGCCGCACTGCGCAACGCGCTCAACGACGCCGATGGAGCGGCGGTCGATCTTTCCGTGGTCCGCGACGGCACCCCCACCGAGGTCTCGGTGACACCGAAGGAATCCCCTGAGGGGGACTTCCAGCTCGGCGTCCTGCTGGGATCGACCTTCGACTTCCCGTTCGACGTCATGATCCAGCTGGACGACGTCGGAGGTCCTTCCGCCGGGATGATGTTCGCCCTCGGGATCGTCGACAACCTCACCGAGGGCAATCTGACCGGCGGCCGGCACTTCGCGGGCACAGGGACCATCGACTCCGAAGGCGCCGTGGGTCCCATCGGGGGAATCGCGCAGAAGCTCGTGGGCGCGCGCTCGGCAGGAGCGGAGTTCTTCCTCGCCCCAGCAGACAACTGCGACGAGGTCATCGGGAACATTCCCGACGGTCTGACGGTCGTCAGGGTTCAGACCCTCGACGACGCCGTCGAGGCCGTGGAGACGCTCGGGGACGGCGGCGACGCCGCGGCGCTCGCGTCCTGCTGACCAGCGCCCGCCCGCTCGGAGGAAGGGCCTTCACGGTGTCCCTTCGTAAGGACACGGTTCGGTGACGATCGACGCCGTTGCGCGCCTGTACGGAACCGAATTGGTCGGCCCGGACGTGGAGAGGGCAGAATGAGAGCAGGAATGGCGTGATTGCACGCTACCTTCTGTCCTCACGGGGCAAGTAGCGAGGCGGAACACCGGCCATCGTGACCCGCAGCATCTAATGACGAGGTATATGTGACATCCGGACCAGAACGATCGTTCGGCAGTAGCCCGAGCAAACCACGAGGATCCTCCAACCGGCGCCGTAGTCCGCTCATCCCGACGATCATCGTGGTGGCGGTCATCGTCGTCGCCTTCGTGTATCTGTCGCAGGTGTACGCCGATGTCCTCTGGTACAACCAGCTCGGCTTCCTCGAAGTGTTCGTGACCGAGAATCTGACGCGGATCGCCCTGTTCCTCGCGGCCTTCCTCGTGATGGCCGGGGCGGTGTACCTCAGCCTGCGCATCGCGTTCCGCAGCAGGCCCATCTACGCCCCCGACAGTGCCATCCAGGACAACCTGAACCGGTACCAGGCGCAGCTCGAACCCATCCGCCGCCTCCTGATGATCGGCATCCCGGTGGTGCTGGGAGCGTTTGCCGGCACAGCGGCGTCGTCGCAGTGGCAGCAGGTGCTGCTCTTCATCCGCCAGGAGCCCTTCAACCGGCAGGACCCGGAGTTCGGGCTCGACTACTCGTTCTACATGTTCACCCTCCCGTTCCTCGGATTCGTGACGGGCTTCCTGATCAGCGTGGTCATCATCAGTGCCATCGCCACGATCCTCACCCACTATCTCTACGGCGGCATCCGGCTCGAGGAGAAGGGCCTGTTCACCACGAAGGCGGCGCGGATCCAGATCGCGGTGGTCGTTGCACTGTTCCTCATCCTGCAGGGGATCAACTACTGGCTCGACCGCTACGGCACGCTGCTGAACCAGGAGAGGTGGGCCGGAGCGCTCTACACCGACGTCAATGCCGTCATCCCCACGAAGGCGATCCTCGCCGTCGCGGCGGTCATCGTCGCCGTCCTGTTCATCGTCTCGGCGTTCATCGGGCGCTGGCGGTTGCCGCTGATCGGTACCGCGATGCTGATCGTCACCGCGCTCCTCGCCGGTGGCGTCTACCCGGCGATCGTGCAGCGGTTCCAGGTGGAGCCGTCCGAGCTCTCCCGTGAGCGGGAGTTCATCGACCGGAACATCGAGCTCACACGGGAGGCCTACGGTCTCGACCAGGTCGAGGAATCCGCCTACGACCCGGAGTCGACCCCCGTCGCAGGCGCCCTGAACGAGGACGGGGAGACCACGGCGAACATCCGCCTGCTCGACCCGAACCTCGTCTCCGATGCTTTCAGCCAGCTGCAGCAGTTCCGCCAGTACTACCAGTTCCCCGGGACGCTCAACGTGGATCGCTACGAGATCGACGACGACATCGTGGACACCGTGATCGCGGTGCGCGAGCTCGACACGAGCGGTGTGCCGGACGGCTGGGTCAACGAGCACGTTTTCTACACGCACGGGTACGGCGTGGTCGCGGCCGCCGGGACGACCGTCCAGCCCGATGGCCGGCCGAGGTTCCTGCAGTCGGGGATCCCCTCCACCGGCGTACTCGGCGACGAGTCGACCTACGAACCCCGGATCTACTTCGGCGAGTCCTCGCCCGACTACTCCGTGGTGGGAGCCCCGGACGGCCAGGATGCGGCGGAGATCGACCGGCCGCAGGACGAGAACTCCGACACGGACTCGCGGACGACCTTCTCCGGCGACGGCGGCCCTGATGTGGGCAACGCCTTCAACCGGTTGGTCTATGCCCTGAAGTTCCAGTCCACGGATCTGCTCCTGTCCGACCAGGTCAACAGCGACTCGCAGATTCTCTACGACCGCGATCCGGTGGAGCGGGTGCGGAAGGTCGCCCCCTATCTCACCCTCGACGGCAACAGCTATCCCGCCATCGTGGATGGCCGCGTGAAGTGGATCATCGACGGGTATACGACGAGCGCCAACTTCCCCTACTCCACGCAGCAGGAACTGGAATCCGCCACCCAGGACTCCCGGACCCAGGAAGGTCTTGCCACCGCATTGCCGGCGGACCGGGTCAACTACATCCGGAATGCGGTCAAGGCCACCGTGGATGCCTACGACGGCTCGATCGACCTCTATGCCTGGGACGATCAGGATCCGGTGCTGCTCTCCTGGCAGAACGTGTATCCGTCATCGCTCAAGCCCTACAGTGAGATGTCCGCCGATCTGCTGGCCCATGTGCGTTACCCCGAGGACCTCTTCAAGGTGCAGCGCGAGTTGCTGGCCCGCTACCACGTCACCGCGACGAACGAGTTCTACAACAACAGCGAGGCCTGGAGCGTACCGGCAGATCCCGGTGAGAGCACCGACGGCGCGACGACGGCGCAGACCCCTCGTCAGCCGCCGTTCTATCTGACGCTGCAGATGCCGCAGTACGACGAGGCGGCCTTCTCGCTGACCACGCCCTACATCCCCTTCGTGCCGGCGGGTCAGACGCCCAGGAACGTGCTCTACGGCTTCCTGGCCGCCAACGGCGATGCGAGCACGGGTGAGGACGGAGTCAAGAGCGAGGACTACGGTCGCCTGACGCTTCTCGACACCTCGGGCCAGGACTCCGTGGTCGGTCCGGGCCAGGCGCAGAACCTCTTCAACTCGGACACCACCGTGTCGCAGGAACTGAACCTCCTGCGCCAGGGAGCATCCGAGGTGATCAACGGTAATCTGCTGACCCTGCCGATCGGCGGCGGCATCGCCTACGTGCAGCCGGTGTACGTGCAGTCCTCCGGCAGTTCGTCCTTCCCGGTCCTCCGACGGGTCCTGGTCAGCTTCGGGGACGTCGTCGGCTTCGCGCCGACGCTCGACGAGGCACTCGACCAGGTGTTCGGTGGCGATTCGGGAGCAACCGCGGGCGATGAGGAGAACGTCGGGGCGACACCTGACGACCCTGCCGCGCCACCGGTCGGAGCCGACGGTGAGACGCCTGCACCCGAGGCCACGCCGACGCCAACACCTGCTCCCTCCGAGGCCGGTACGCCAGGTGGGACGACCGACGATCCCGCAGCAGATCTGCGAACTGCCCTGGATGACGCCAACACGGCCATCCAGGACGGGAACGCGGCCCTCGCGGCCAACGACTTCGCCGCCTACGGTGAAGCCCAGGATCGGCTGCAGAACGCCCTCCAGCGGGCACTGGACGCCGAGGAGCGCGTCGCGGGCAGCGAAGGCCAGTAGATACCGGACAGCCACCGCGCGGTGGGCCGAGGGGCTGATCGATTTGCCTCTCGGCCCCCCGGCCGGTAACGTTAGGAACACGCCGCGGGGTGGAGCAGTTCGGTAGCTCGCTGGGCTCATAACCCAGAGGTCACAGGTTCAAATCCTGTCCCCGCAACAAATCAGGAAGTCCGGCCCACCAGGTGGGTCGGACTTCTCGTTTAAGTGACTCCCTGCGGCATCCTTGCCGTCTCTGGCTCTTGCTGCCTCTGGCTGACGTGGACAACCACGTGGTCGTCAGGTTCTGGCTCAGAGCGAGGACTTGACGCCCGGGACCTAGGGCAAGCCCGCTCTGCCGAATTCCTGCTGCAAGCGCGGACGACGGCGATGTGTCTCGCGCAGCTGCGCGATCAGAGCATCGACGTCTTCTTCCGCGGTCGTTCCGGTCGCGAGTCGCCGCATGGTGGCTAGCCTCCTGGCAGCGCGTCGGTAGTGCTGGACTCCTGCGTCCACCAGCTCGTTCTCGACAAGCCGCTGATGGACCGGCAGCACGGCCAGTGGGTCCACTTTCTCGTACACCTTGGCCAGCTCGCTCCAGGTCCGGTCGTCGTCGAGGTCCAGCGAGTGGGCCAGTGCCCACGCGAAGCTCGGATCCTTCAGCGTCAGGACCGCGCACCGGACCGCGTCTCTCGGGCTTGCCGAGAGCGTGGGGACAACCCCGTCACGCAAGTCAGGCCAGGAGGTACCGGCTGCGCCGTACAGAAGGGCGGCCGAGGTCGACGAGGGCCACGTCCGGACCACCGTGAG
>JARIBG010000035.1 GCA_029257465.1 Arthrobacter sp.
AGGACCAGTCCTACGTGCTCGGGGTCCTCACGCACGAGCAGCTCGAGCACTCCATGTTCCCGCTGGCCGCGACGCCGTCGAAGGCGGAGGTCCGCGCGGAGGCGGAGCGCCGCGGGCTCTCCGTCGCGAACAAGCCCGACAGCCATGACATCTGTTTCATCCCCGACGGCGACACGCGCGGCTGGCTCGAGGAGCGCATCGAACTGACCGAGGGCGACATCCTCGACGCCGACGGTGAGCGGATCGGCAGCCACCGCGGTGCGAACGCCTTCACGGTGGGGCAGCGGCGCGGTCTCAAGCTCGGCACACCCGCCGCTGACGGGAAGCCGCGCTTCGTCCTGGAGATCCGACCGAAGCAGAACGAGGTGGTAGTGGGTCCGGAGCATCTGCTCGCCATCGACGAGCTGCGCGGCATCAAGGTGTCCTGGGCGGGCCTGCCCGTCGACGAGGTGCGCTCGGGCGAGGAGTTCGACTGCATGGCCCAGGTGCGGGCGCACGGCGATCCGGTGGACGCCCGGGCGAGCGTCGAGGTGGACGACGGCGGCGCGCAGCAGCTCGCCGTGCGGCTCGTGGAGCCGATGCGCGGGGTGGCGCCCGGACAGACGGTGGTCCTCTACCAGGGCACCCGGGTGCTCGGGCAGGCCACCATCGATTCCGCACGATCGGCGCTGCGTCCTGGGACCGCCGCGGCACAGGCTTAGCGCGGGTCATCGCGCCGCTCTGTCTGCTTGACTGGTGGCATGACGCATCCCCGCAGTGGTTTCGATCCGGCAGCATCCTCGCTCGCAGGGGACGTGGCCCCCGGGGTGATGGCCGAGCTGCTGTCGGTGAGGAGCTCGATCGACAACATCGACGCGATCCTCGTCTATCTCCTGGCGGAACGCTTCAAGGCGACGCAGCGGGTGGGACACCTGAAGGCCGAGCACGATCTTCCGGCGGGCGATCCGCAGCGGGAGGCGGCGCAGATTGCCCGGCTCCGGATGCTCGCCGAGGAGGCGCAGCTCGATCCGGCCTTCGCCGAGAAGTTCCTGAACTTCATCATCTCCGAGGTGATCCAGCATCACCAGGCGATCTCCGAGAGTCGCAGGCCCGTTGCCGACGCTGTCCCGGCTGTGCAGGACAAGCCGAAGCAGGACAAGCCGAAGCAGGACAAGCCGGTGCAGGACAAGCCAATGCAGGATCGGTCAAAGCACGACGCCGCTGCACACCACGCTGAGGAACAGTGACGACACGCATGACTGACCACCCCGATGAGCCCAGCGACGGTGCCATGCAGCCCGTGGTGGCCGCCACCGGTGCCGGAGACTGGCCGGGGACGGATCCGCTCGAGGCGGAGCGCGCCGTCCGCGGCGAGCTCGGGGGCGCTAATCCTCCCTTCCTTCCGGCACTGCCTACCCGCGGGCCGGGCAGTGACGCCGTCGGGCGCACGCTCGCGGCCCTCGTCGAGCTGCCGTTCGATCTGCAGCCGCACGGCTGGCGCCTCACGCAGCGCCCCGGGCGGGACCAGCGCCGTGCTGAGTCCGCGCTCTCGTCGGACATCAATGCACTCGGGGACATCGCCGGTGTCGAGGAGCGCCCGGCGTCGCACTTGGTCCTGAACCTGCAGGGCCCGCTCTCGCTGGCAGCCCGTGCCCATCTGCACAACGGCGAACGTGTCCTGCTCGATCACGGGGCCCGGCGGGAACTGTACGCATCCCTTGCCGCCGGGGCAGCGGAGCTCGTGCGGCGCGTGTCCTCCGTGGCACGGGCAGCCGGTGTGCTCATCCAGCTCGACGACCCCGACGCGGACGCCGCCCTCACCGGTAGCATCCCGACCGCGAGCGGGTACCGCACGCTGCGCGCGATCGACCGCCGTGAGGCCACCGAGGCGTGGGACCTCGTGACGGCGTCCGTCCTCGCAGCAGGGGCAACCGGCGCCGTCGTCGCGCCGGGGGAGGGCGAGGTGGCGTTCGAGGCCGCCCGCTCCAGTGCCGCGGCGGCTCTCGTCCTGGATCTGCCCAAGATCCCCGACCGCCAGTGGGAGGCCCTGGCCGAGGACATCGAGAACGGGCGCGGGCTCTGGCTCGCCGTCGCCGATCCGCGCACCACGATCCCGCAGGTCAGCGTGCTCGTCGAGCCGGTTCTCGCCGCCTGGCATCGAGTGGGTCTTCCCGTTGCGGCGCTGTCCGCCCTGACCGTCACCACGCGCCCTGGTCTGGCCGAGCGCTCGCCGGCGGACGCCGTGCGGTTCCTCACCCGGATGGCCCAGGGCGCCGATGCCCTGGAGCAGGTGCGTTCCGAAGGTTGAGGGCGCACGGCCGGGATCAGGCGCGGCCGGCATCGAACGGGCAGGACTGGACATAGGCAGAATCAGGACCAGGCGCGGCCGGGACCAGCACCAGCCCCGGGCAGTATCAGACGCGCGCTTCCCAGCGGTCCGGGCGCGCGTCCTCGGGCAGGACGCCGTCGAACTCCTCGAGCGTGTAGTCGAACCCACCGGCATAGACGAGGAGGGTGCCGAGCTGCCGGTGGACCACGCGGGTCGTGATCCTGAAGAGGCCGGCCGCGTCGTCCCACCACTGTTCCACGTAGGCGAGCGCGCCGACGGCGTCGGGCAGGGACAGTCGGAGACCGGCGAAGATCCGGGTCTGCGAGGACACCATGCGGATGCGCCCCTCACGGGTGGCAGTGCACGTGAGCAGGGTGGCCATGCGCCGGTGCCGGCCCACGTAGTCGGTCAGGACGCCGTCCTGCAGGGACGTGGTGTCCTCGAAGACGCGCAGGGCCGTGCCGAAGTCGAGTTCACGCCGAGCGGTGAGGGACGGGCGGCCGAACGGATCGACGTGCGGGTAGTTCCTGATGGTGAAGGGTACGTCGCTGTTGTACTCGGGGAAGAAGGCGTTCTCGAGGGCCGTGAGCCGGAAGGCGGGACGCGCGAACCACGCCGTGCAGCCGGCGACGTCGAATACCCCCCGCCCGACACCGGCGAGCCCGCTCTCGGCGTGCAGCCCGAAGTACTCGCGCAGCTCCGGCTGGAGTCTGCCGAACTCGCGTCCCATCGCTTCCTGGTAGATCGAGATCATGCCGCCCACTTCCGTCGCTCGGACAACCAGTCAATCATGATGCGGGCCGTGAACCTGCCGTGGGCACGGAGGCGCGGACTGGTCGGCACCTCCGGTGCGCCACCGCTGACCACCATGTAGGCGGCGAGCAGGGCGAGCCAGCTGTCGACGACGTCGTCCGGTACCCCGACCGACAGGGCAGAGCCGCGGAGCAGGGCATTGGCGTCGAGCCCGTCATGGCGGGCATACGGCAGCAGACCCACCCAGTCGGCCCACGCCGGACCCGTTGCGACATAGTTCCAGTCGCAGATCCAGGCGCGACCGGACCGGCTGTCGAGGATGATGTTGTCGGGACGCAGATCGTTGTGCTGGAGGCTGGCTCCGGTCAGTAGCGCCGGTGCCCGATCCACGAGCGACTGCAGGTCGAGCCAGTGCCGTGGTGCGCGCGGCGGCAGGAAGGGCACCGGTTCACCCTCGGCGCAGCGGGCGAAGATCCCCAGGATCTCCTCGTCATCGATCAGGCCGTCCATGACCGAATCGTGCGCGAGAACCTGTGGACCGTCCTGGAGCCCGTGATCGAGTTCCAGGAGCGAGGCATGGACGGCGTCCGTGTGCGCCACGGTCCACGGCCGGCCGGGCATCCCGCCCTCGATGTGCTCGATGCACAGGATGATCCACTCGTCCGACGACGCGCTCGTGCGTACGGATCGGGTCTCCAGGAGCCGGGGAACGGGTAGCCCTGCCGGAAGGGCAGCGAGAACCGAGGCCTCACGCAGGTAGGAGGAGTAGGCGAAGGCAGCCGTGGAACAGGCCGCCTTCACGAAGAGCGCCCGCCCTCCTCGGCGGAGCGTGGCGGCGAAGCCGGGCGTGAAGCCCCCGCCCGCCGGCTCCACGGAGTCGGGCGTGCCTCCCAGAAGCTGTCCGAGAGCATCACGCACCTCACGTGGCAGACTCGCGTAGCCCGGACGGACCGCTGTGGAGGAGTAGTCGAAGCCGGTCACAGGCGGCCTGTGGCCTTGAGCCGGATGTACGCGTCGGCGAGTCGGGGCGGCAGCTCCGCGGGCACGGCGTCCACGACCTCGGCGCCGAGCAGGCGGATCTGCTGCGCGACGGCGGCCCGGTCCAGGAGGGCGCGTTCCGCGGCCGCCGCACGGAAGGTGGCGGACGCCGTCGACCTGTCGGCGCGCAGTTCCTCGAGCATCGGATCACGGACTGAGGCGACCACGACGACGTGCCGTTCCGTCAGCCCGGGGAGCGCCGGCAGGAGCCCCTCCTCCACGGAGCCGGAGTCGAGGGAGGTCAGCAGGACCACGAGTGATCTGTGGACGGAGGCGGCTCGCACCTGGGCGGGAACCCGCGACCAGTCGGCCTCGATCAGCTCCGGCTCCAGCGGCGCCATGGCTGTGACGAGAGAATTGAGCAGATTGCCCTTCGCCGTGGAGTCGACGCGTGCCCGCAACCGACGGTCGAATGCCAGGAAGTGCACCTTGTCGCCGCCGCGCTCCGCCAGGACCGAGAGCAGCAGCGCCGCCTCGATACCGGTGTCGAGGCGTGGTTCGTCGAGGATCCGCGCCGCGGAGGTGCGGGAGGTGTCGAGGACGACGACGACGCGCCGGTCCCGCTCTGGGCGCCATGTGCGCACCACGGTGTCCCGGCGCCGGGCCGTTGCACGCCAGTCGATGGACCGGACGTCGTCGCCCCGGACGTAGTCGCGCAGGGAATCGAACTCGGTCCCGGCGCCGCGGATCTGGACGGAGGAGCGGCCGTCCAGCTCGCGCAGCTTGCGGAGCTTCGAGGGGAGGTGGCGTTTGGAGGTGAACGGGGGGAGCACCCGGAGCACACCCGGTGCCGGCACCGTGAGCTGCCGGGCGGCCAGACCGAGGGGTCCGGCGCTGCGGACGGTGATCGTCTCGACACGCAGGATGCCCCGGCGCACAGGGCGAAGGAGAACGACCCGGTGACGCGCTTCGCCGCGCGGCAGATCGAGCGTCTGCTCGGGATCCTGTGCCCCCGCCGAGGGCTGCCAGGCCTCCCGGATGGTCGCCCGCATCCTCCGTGAGGTGTCATTGCGCAGGATCAGCGCGCTCTCGCAGTCCTCCCCGAGCCGCACGGCGTCGGGCAGGGTCCGGGTGATGCCCAGGCGGCGTGGGGACGCCGCGAGGGCCACGTCGAGGACCACCAGTACGGTCAGCAGCAGCACCCAGAGCAGGATCGCCGTCGCGCCCGGGTAGAGGATCACGGGCACGACGCCGAGCAGCGCCAGCAGGACGAGGCGGCCGGTGATGACCAAGGGTGCTCCTCTCGGATGCCGCCGAAGCGGACACCCGGGTCGGGGTGGAGGCGGCTAGCGCGGAACGGGCACGGTGGCAAGGATGCTGCCGAGTACGTCGTCGGCGTCGACGCCGTCCATCTGCGCCTCCGGCCGCAGCGCCACCCGGTGCCGCAGGGCGGGCAGGGTGAGGGCCTTGACGTCGTCGGGTGTGACGAAGGACCGTCCGGAGAGCCACGCCCAGGCGCGTGCGGTGTTCAGCAGCGCCGTGGCACCGCGCGGTGAGACGCCGAGCTGGAACGACGGCGAGGACCGCGTGGCGCGCACCAGGTCCACGATGTAGGCCAGGACCTCCGGAGCGACGGCGACACGCGCCACCGCCGCCCGGGCCCTCTCCACATCGGAGGCACCCGCGACCGCGCTGACACCTGCGGCGTGGAGATCGCGGGGGTCGAAGCCGACACTGTGACGTCGGATCACCTCGATCTCGTCGTCGCGCCCCGGCAGGGGGAGGGTCAGTTTGAGGAGGAAGCGGTCGAGCTGGGCCTCGGGCAGGGGATAGGTGCCCTCGTACTCCACCGGGTTCTGGGTGGCGGCCACGATGAAGGGGGAGGGCAGGGAGCGGGAGACGCCGTCGACGGATACCTGTCTCTCCTCCATCGCCTCGAGCAGCGACGCCTGTGTCTTCGGCGGAGTGCGGTTGATCTCGTCCGCGAGCAGGATGTTCGTGAAGACCGGGCCCTGCCGAAACGTGAACTCGGAGGTCTTCGACTCGTAGATCAGGGAACCGGTGATGTCCCCGGGCATCAGGTCCGGGGTGAACTGCACGCGCTTGGTGTCCAGATCCAGGGCCGTGGCGATGGTACGCACGAGCAGGGTCTTGGCAACACCCGGCACGCCCTCGAGCAGGACGTGGCCGTCGGCGAGCAGGCCGATCAGCAGCCCCGTCACCGCCGGGTCCTGGCCCACGATCGATTTGCCGACTTCCGCGCGCACCCGCAGGAGCGCGGCCCGCGCCGACTCGCCGTCGGCCTCCGCCTGCCCGGCGACGTCCTCCATCTGGTCGGAATGGTTCATGTCGGGGTGATCTCCTTCTCGAGGTCGAGTAACTCCTGTGCCCAGGGCACGAGCTCTCGGTTCGTGGTCGGTGTGTGGTCGAGGATGCGTTCCTGGAGATGGGCACGGGTGTGTTCGCCGTGACGAGCGGCGGCATCGAGGATCTCAGGAGCCGAGGCAGACCGGTCGATCCGCAGACGACGCGCCATCCGGACGAGGGTGGCTGCCCGGAGATTCGCTGCAGCATGGGCGACGGCGCCGGAGTCCTGATACAGGCGCGCCCGCCCCTCCGCGGTCTCCGCCGCCCGGACCAGGACGGGCAGCGGCTCCACGGCGAGCGGACCCATGCGCCTGCCCCGCCACAGGATCGCGAGGACCCCGCAGATGAGGAGCCAGACGAGCAGGACGTCGACCCAGGGCGGCAGCAGGGTCAGCGGGTCGATGCCCTCACCGACGGCCACGATGTCGGCGCCGGTGGGCTCGAACCAGACGAGCGTGGGCGACGAGCCCAGCACCTGGAGTGCGAGACCGGCGTGGCCCTCGGCTGTGACGGACCGGTTCGCGAGGATGCCCGGTGCGCCGAGGACCGCTACGGACCCGTCGACGCTCGTGACGAACAGCCCACCCGACAGCTCGCCTGACGAATCGTCCGTGAGGTCGCCCGCCAGGTCGTCGATCGTCGCCGGGAAGCACTGGACGGGTCCGGAGTAGAGGGTGCCGGCAGCGGTGAGGCTACCCGCGAGGGACGCTCCCGGATCGGCGCACTGCGCCGTCAGCGGTGGCGCATCGCCGCCCGGGTCGAAGGGCAGCGGCCCGACGAGATCGAAGTCCTCGCCGAGTGCGGTCAGCTGGCGCGCTCCGGGTTCGGCCAGCACCGCGCGATCCGCGGCGTCGGTCAGTGCGGCGACCTGCGTGGCACTGAGGTACTCCCGGGCATCGTTGAGGAAAATCGTCGCCGGTCCGTCCTCCAGGAGCGTGATCGCCTCCTCGTAGGAGGCGGGCCGCAGCACCTCGACGCCCCGCCCGGCGAGGACCTCGACCACAGCCCGCGCTCCCTCGGGTCCGGGATTGCCCGGCGACAGGGGTGCGTCGTCCTCCGTCGTGCCGGAGAGCAGATTGACGAGCACGATGATCACGAGCACGACGGCGCCCACCAGCAGCGGACGTGCCCGCCGGTACCGGCTCCGAGCGGTGGCCCGGGCGCTGCCGCCGTCGCCCATGACCTCCGCCCCGCGTACGGCGTCCTCTCCGCGTGACGCGTCGTGGCCAAGAACCCGGGCCGTCGTCGCGCCATCCCGCTGATCCTGCACGCTCACCGTGGTGCCGCCGGCGTCTGCGCGGAATCGGCGCGTTCCGGCTGCGCTGCGGAGAACCGGGCGTCCAGCTCCGCTACCCGCCGGTACTGCTGTTCGGTAGCCGTGCCCCGCCCGTACCGGGTCTCGTTGAACAGCTCCGCGAGCCAGGACACCTCCGCGGCCAGGGACGGGAAGATGCCGCCGAGCTGCGCGGCTGCCTCGGATGCGGTCCTGCCCGGTTGCTCGTCCACCAGGACGCGGTCCTCGGACGAGCGGATGATGGCGCGGAGGAGTTCCGCGACGGCTCCGTTCCAGTCCCGGTCGGCGGCGCGTGCGGAGGATCGCCTCCGGTGCTCCGCGGCGGAGTACCGGCCACCGTGCTCGAACACCCCCGGCTCCTGCCGTGTGCCGCGGGTGTTCGAGCGTGGTCTGACGAGGACGACGGCGAGGACGATGATGATCATTGCCCCGGCCGCGAGAACGAGGGTCCCGGCTCCCGGGCCGAGTGAGCCCAGACCGTCGAGGAGTCTGCCGATGGCGCGCAGGACGTCGGAGATGATGCGTTCGACGAGGTTCGGCTGGGCATCCGTGTAGACGCGCTCGGCGAGCTCCTCCTCGAGGAGCCGGCGCGCCTCGTCCGCATCGGGTGCCTGGGACGGGAGGGCTCCGGCGATCACGCGCGGGCCGGGTCTGCGATCGATGGAGCCGCCGCTGCGGGCATCAGGTGTCCCGTGGGTGGCCGAAGGACGCCGTGCCACCGGGGATGACGTCGGTCGTCGTGCTCCCGGCGTTCTCGTGCTCGCGCATGAGGACGACGTCGAACCCCTCGCGTCGGATCCGCAGGTCCACGTAGAGCAGGGCGGTGACGCCCGCCTGGAAGGCGTAACCGACGGCGGTGAACAGGGCCGTGATGGCCTGCGTCGCCGCGAGGATGGGCAGGGAGTCCAGGACGTCCGTCGTGGCGGAGGCACTCGAGCTGAAGCCGATCAGCAGGGACACGGCGAACGTGAGGGGCGTCGCGATGACGGAGCTGATCACGGAGACGATTACGCTCATCAGGAGCACGATGCCGAAGGTCCGCCACCAGTTGCCGCGCGTGAGCGTCCACGAGCGCTTGATGGACGTCCACGGTCCGGTGCCCTCGAGCATCAGGGCCGCCGGAGCGACGACGACCTTGATGCCAACCCAGACCAGGACCGCGAAGGCGCCGAGTGCCAGGGGCACGATGAGCAGCGCGGAGTCCGTGCCGAGGCCTGCGATGGCGAGGGCGGAGATCCCGACGACCAGCAGCAGGCCTACGACGATCGCGGCGAACGACAGGAGCCCGAAGCCGAGCAGCGGCAGCAGGCG
>JARIBG010000042.1 GCA_029257465.1 Arthrobacter sp.
GAATTCGCTCGTCGAGAAGTAGTTGGAGGCCTGACCGATGGCTACGTGAGCGCGCGAGACCACATCATGGAACTGCCCGTGAGGCATACGCTCGAGAAGCGTGACTCCCCGCCGCTCAGCCTCCGCCGCACCCGGTCCCCAGTTCACCCCGATGACTCGCGCTTTGTCACCTACGGCCCTGACCAGCGATTCGGCCAGGTCGAGTTGCCGGTCGACGCCCTTGTCTGCATCCCACCGCGACACGAAGACGATACTCGGTTGTCCGGCGTCAGGAGACCACTGCGGCAAGGCCTGGACGTCGACGAGCGACGGAAGGAACTCGGCATCGGGGCGTGCTGCACGCGCATCATCGGCATTGTCAGTATTTGCATAGAAGACATGAGCGGCCTCGTCCACCGCGCGCTGGATCTCACCGTGGAACTGTGGATCCTTCCACTGCCGACGGATGTCGGAGCCATGCAGGGTCAGGACGTAGGGTCGCTTCGGCACTCCCGGCTCACGAAGAAGCCGAGCGGAGGTCCCGTAGTGCACATGAACCACGTCGGCCCGGATAACAGCGGATACCCGACGTGCCCAGTACGGGAAGTAGATGGCTTTCTGGCGAAAAGCGCCTCCCTGTACGGGTCCGGCGGGTCGGACTCGAGAGGGAGGGAGGTAGTCCCACGTCAGCCCCAGCCGTGCGGCGGCCGAAACAGATGACTGCGCCACGAAGGCGCAATCATTGAACTGCAGGACCTTCGGGGTCATACCACGCCCTCGCTTCTCGCCAGGTCGTCCACGGCTTGGGCCCACCCCTTGACCTGTTCCTCGGCCGACAGCTTCCGTGCTGCCAGCGCAGAGGCGTGTTTGTACTGGGT
The DNA here is from genome assembly GCA_029257465.1 of Arthrobacter sp. Lineage (GTDB taxonomy): Bacteria > Actinomycetota > Actinomycetes > Actinomycetales > Micrococcaceae > Arthrobacter_D. The sequence goes on from JARIBG010000042.1 coordinate 858, forward strand.
CACCATATCGGGCGTCAACCCGTCGATGGCAGACGCGAGTGCCTCCGCAGTGAAGTCCTCCGTGACGACGCCGAGACCCTCCGCATGAACGATTGCAGCCATTTCGGGTGATGGTCCGATCACGATGCCCAGTCTGGCCTGAACGAAGTCGAAGAACTTGTTCGGGAGGGTCCATGTGTAATTGAAATTGATGGGGGGTAGTAAGAATATCCCCATGTCGTACTCATTCAGAGTCTGGCACAGGTTCGCATACGGCACTGGAGCGTGCAGTACAACGTTGCGCATCGTTGATACGCGATTCTTCAACGAGGTGTAGTAGGGGCCGGTATTCTGTGTCAGGTACAGGTCCAGTGTTGTGTTGCTGGTGATTGCATCCATCGCATCCAACGTCACTTCGAGGAGTCTGTTCGGCTGAGCCACGCCAGAGTGAACCAGCCTGATTTCCGCTCCTGGGGCGCTCGGCTCGCAGTCGCAATAGGGTGCAGCATTCGTCACTACCCGGGCCGTGATTCCAAACTCCCGGCGGTACTCATCTGCGATATGTCCGGCCACCGTTGATACCGAAGCTGCTCTTGTGGCGAAGTTCCGCACCATCCAGCGCATGAAGGGACCGACGAAGATGCGCCACCTCGGAAGTTCCTCTTTCATACGCGGGTGATACTCATGGAGGTCCAGATGGACCCCGTGTACCGACTGGAGGGACAGCGCAAGCCCGGCAGTGTCGATGTCGTTGGCGAGGACGACGTCGAAGGTGCGCCCGGCGAGACGAGGTCGCAGGTGAGCGATGACGGGGTTCGTCCAGTAGGCGCGGCGGTATGCGCGGAGGATGACGGCGATCCGGTTGTAGTTCCATTCCTTCAGGTCCGCCGGTATCTCGAGATGACTCGCCACCCCGTCGGGTGCAGCGCCGTACCCACAGGTGGTGATCTCGTAGCGATCCTTGAACAGGGCGATCTGCTTGAGGATCCGCGCGTCCGACCGGAGGGGAGAGAAGGACATGATGAGGAGGCGCGGGGCAGACATGCGCTCATCATGTCAGCCGGCCCAGATCCAGTCCATTTGCGCAACGCGCCCGCTGTCGCCCAGAGCGACGGGCCGCTGCGGGAGGTGCCACCCCGATGAAATAGAGTAGCCCGCAATGCCCAGTTGTAGGAGTGACCGACCGATGCATTCCATTGAGGAACGAACACCGCGAGTTCCGGCGACGATCGACGCCGTCATTCCACTGCACGACACGAACCGTCCGTTCCGACGGACAGTAGCTTCCCTCCTCGATCAGCGAGCGTCACTTGTAGAAGTCGGAGCACGGCTGAGAATCTCGATCATCTGCCACAACATCGCCGTCGAGACGGTGCGCTCGGCACTCGGAGCCGGGTTCGCGGAACACGACGTCGCACTGGAGCACTTCGTCGACGGGATCTTCTCGCCCGCCGGCCCGAAGAACCACGGCCTCTCACGGACTGCGGCAGAATTTGTCACCTTCGTGGACTCCGACGACTATCTGGAACCGCGGGCGCTCAGTAGCTGGATCACATGCGCCGAAGCCACAGGTGCTGACGCAGTTCTGGCCCCTATCCGCAGCCCTGACGGGTCCATCCTCACGACTCCGAACCTCCGCCCGACCAAGCCGACAGTCCTGAGCCCGGTGAAGGACGGATTGGCCACCCGCAGTCTGCCATACGGACTGCTGCGCACCGCCTCGATGCGCCGGATCGGATTCCGCTTCACGGAAGGCCTGAGGGTAGGGGAAGACCTCGAGCCGACATTGAGACTCCTCTTCAGCGATTGCATCATCACCTACCCGTACGGTGGAGCCGCCTACAGCCAGACCGATGATGCTGCTGCAGGTCGGGTCACCGCGGGAGTGGCCCCCCTGCGTGAGGAGTTCCGCTGGCTCGATCTCCTGGCCACGAAGGAATGGTTGCTGGCACTGCCCCAGACCCATCGGCGATCGATCGCCTTGAAGCTCATGAGGATTCACGGGGTGGGCGCTCTACTTCGCCGAGGTGACGCCATCGCGCAGAGCGATCAAGGATCCTTGAGCGCCTCGATCGACGCAGACACGCTGTGGAATGCGGACGAGCAGGAGGCATGGCTGGCGATTCAGCGCACGATCGAAGCCCTCGCAGGGGGCGAGCTCGCGGCGCTCAGTCGACGCGATGCCCGACTCGCAGCGGCAGCCGGGGCAACGGCCGATCCTGCAGGCCTTGCCGCCGCGTCGTCGCGTCACAGGTTGCCCAACCGGCGCGCCGAGCTCCTGACGAACAGGATGAGCAGTGTGCTGAGCCATGACGCGATTATCCGGCGCTATATCCGGGACAAGCAGCGCCGATCCCGCGGAGTGTTCGATTCCGGTTCCGAACCGGTCGACAGAGGATGACACAGCCCTCAGCGCAGCAGTGCCGCTGCGGGCATGAACCTCAACGGTGATTCGGGTTCGAACGCTGATCCCAGGGAAGACGGCAAGAGAGTGCCCACGCGTCCGAACCGACGGCGTGCCAGCGCACGCTGCTGCAGTACGTCCGACCCGACCGATGGATTCAGGATCGCCTGCGTCAATCGGCGATCAGCGAGGCTCAGGGGCTTCAGGGCCCTGGGCGCGTGCGTGAGCAGCGTCGACAGAATCCGTGCCAGGTCCACCCGGTCGTCGTCGGACCACCCACCCGAATCGAAGCGGCTCTGGACCAGACCGAAGACGTGCACGCGAACCAGCTTCACCACGATCGCGCGCCGTTCGGCGTCGCTACGACCCCGGAACCAGTCGCCCTCCGCGAGCGCCGTGGCGAATTCGAGCTCCGACGCCACCGGGCGGCGGGTGAAGCTGACCCGGTCCGCCGCCTCCGCGCCGACGACGTAGCGACCAGCACCACGGGCGTAGTCGATCCGACCGCCGCCGAACCACAACTTCGAGGTGAACTCCTGGTCGTCCCCCGTGGGAAACCCCGGTGTGAATCGGAGCGACAGTCTCGCGATCTCGCTTCTGCGGACCAGTCCCAGGGGCGCTGTGCGGTACGACAGCCGGTCCTTGATCGGGTGCAGATCACGGGAGTGCCCCGGACGCAGCACCGGTGTGCGGATGGTCCGGCCGTCTGCGTGTCGTTCCGGGGCGATCACGGCGTCGGACCCGAATCTCTCGGCCAGCGTGAGCCAGTCCGAGACGGCCCCGGGCTCGACCGTGTCGTCACTTCCCATGACCCCTACGTACGGGGCGGTCGCGTGGGCAATGCCGTGGTTGAGCGGCCCTGCAGGGCTCGCGATTCCGTCCTGCAGATCGAGAAAGCGCACGATGGACCGTGATTCCTCGGGGATGCGGGAGGCGATCCTCGCCACGGGGATATTGTGGCAGACCACGGTGATTCTCAGCCCGCCGGGTCGGCCCACGCCCAGCCCGCCGTCCACGAGTGACTCGACCGCCGCCCCGATCGGGCGCTTCTCACTGTGTACGGCGATGACCATATCGACCCGCGGCGACTGCGCGTCACGAGCGAGCGACTCCTCACTCACGACAGAGAGCTCCTGCGCTGCGTGCTGCCCGATCGGAGCGTTGCTGCCTCATAGGCTCGCGTGAAGAGACCGGCTACGACCTGCGCGTTGAACCGGTCCCGGATCGGGCCGGCAAGGTCTTCAGGGGTTGTCCCGTCCAGCAGGGCGACTGCTTCCATGATCGCCTGGCCCAGTGTCTGGGCAGTAGGTCGGTCGACGAGGACGCTGTTGGTCGGATTGCAGTAGTCGTCGTACCCCCCGGCGACGGCGGCCACTACCGGCCGCCCGCACGAAAGTGCCTCTGCGGCTGCGGTGAAGAAGTTCTCCTGCTCCGAGGGCAGGAAGAACAGATCCGCTTCTTCCATACGGGCGAAGATCTCATCAGGAGGCACCGCACCCCGCACGTGAACGCGCTCCGTCAGCTGCGCCGCTTCTGATCGTTGCCGCACCTCGTTCTCGAGCGGCCCGCCACCTATCCACTCCAACCGGACATTCTCGCCATGCTCGGTCAGCCACTGGACGGTGTCCAGAGCGAGGAAGGGACGTTTGCGAGGTACGAGCCCGCCGACGGCAACGAGCCTCAGCTCCTCTCCCTGTGGCCATGGTTGGAGAGCGCGAGTGTTGTCGACGACGCAGGGGACCACCCGCGATGCATCTGGCCGGGCGAAGTGCTGCAGCCGCTGGGCAAGTTCAGTGGTGACCCCTGTGACGCCGTGCGGGAAGCGCAGGAGGTAGCGGAGCCACGCGAGACGTTGCCAGAGAGGCCCCACGCTCGCGGGGTTCGTCACACCGTTCCAGTGCTCGGTATGAAGCCAGGGCAGGCGAGCGGTCAGCCATACCGGCAGCACGAAGAGAATCGTGGAGAAGGCCATCGAATGGACGATGTCTGCCTTCATCATCTCCCGTCGAAGGAGGGCATAGACCGACAGGATGCTCCACGGCTTCCTCAGGTTCAGGGACACGCGCGAAACCTCCACGCCATCGACGACGTCCGTTCCGGAGGGCGCCGAGGAACGGAGCCTGATGTGGATCACGCGAACAACGTGTGCCGACCGGATCGCCCTGACGTGCTCGTGGTTGAACGGAGCCTCGGTAGGTGCTTCGGCCGAGGGATACCAGGTGGATACGGCAAGGACCTTCATCCGGCATCGGCGCCATCGATGCGCGATTCGACGATCGGCTCCCGATCCGTGCCGATCCTTCTACGAGAAGAGACCGGCGTCGCTTCCCGGGCGGAAATCCCTTGCCTACGCTGGTCAGTCACCGGGTAAGGCTATCGCACCGCCCCCGCTCACCGTTGGAGGATGCGGGTAGAGGCGCCGTGGTAATCTTGCCAAGTTTGCCTGTCGTCGCCCTCCGCGCGTCGGGCGTCCAGACCACGAATCACTTCAGCTACAGGAGTCACGTTGTCCTGGTGGGATCTCCTACCGACCCTGGCCCTGGCAAGTGCGCTACTCACCCTGCCGGGCCTGAGCCTCTCAGCCGCGCTCAGGGTGAGAGGCGCCCTCTTACCGGGTCTTGCGCCCCTCCTCTCTGTAGCAATGGTCGGAAGCGCCGCCGTCCTCCTGTCGTTGCTCGGTCTCCGCTGGTCCCTGGCCAGTTTCCTGGCGACCTCCGCAGGCTTCGTCCTCGTTGCACTGCTGGTGAGGCACTTCGCATTCGGCTCCGACGGGGTACGGTCCTCCTTCCGTATGGACCGACGTGCTGTGGTCGGCGCAACGGCGGGGCTGGTGGTAGGAGGCGTCGCTTCTGCCCTCAATCTCACATCGATCTTCGGCAGCCCGGGCAACATAGCCCAGCGGTACGATAACGTGTATCACCTCAACTCGGTGCGGTGGATCCTCGAACAGGGTGACGCGTCCACCCTGACGCTGGGGCGCATGCTGAATCCGTCCGCGGACATCG
>JARIBG010000052.1 GCA_029257465.1 Arthrobacter sp.
GAGAGCAGGAGCGTGCGTGGATGCTGACCGAGATCGCGGAGCAGGATCTCGTGGAACAGTCCGCGGGCCGTCGCGTCGAGGCCGAGGTACGGCTCGTCGAGCAGGGTGACCGGTGCCCGCGAGGCGAGTCCGAGCACGATGGCCACGGCGGAGAGCTGACCCCGGGAGAACTTCCTGATGGCCGGTTTCCTCGGCAACCGGAATCCATCGACCAGTTCGGCAGCGAGCCCGCTGTCCCAGGAGGGCGCGAACTCGGGGGCGATGCTCAGAACGTGGTGCAGGAAGTAGTCGTCGGGATACCGCTGGTTGTCGCGGACGAAGCTGATCCTGGACAGGACCGCCTCGTTCTCGAACGGGTCCTCTCCGTCCACGAGCACCTGCCCGGTGGTGGGCCGGTCCTGCCCGGAGATCAGTGACATCACGGTGGTCTTTCCCGCACCGTTCCGGCCGAGCAGACCGCAGATGGCGCCGTCCGGCACTGCAAGGGTGACATCCTGCACGGCATCGTCACGCCGGAAGCTCCGGGTGACGGACCGTAGTTCGATTACCTGTGTCATGGGGTGTATTCCTCCTTGATCATCTCTGCCAATTCGACGGGGTCGATGCCGACGGCCCGGGCCTCCCTGATGAGCGGCCGGACGAACTGCTGCGGGAAATCCGTTCTGCGCTGCTTGAGGAGCTGGGCCCGGGCGCCGGGAGAGACGAACATACCCACGCCCCGTTTCTTGTAGAGGACGCCCTGCTCCACGAGCACATTGAGCGCTTTGCCGGCCGTCGCGGGATTCATGTGCAAAAACGCTGCGAACTCATTCGACGACGGCACCGCCGTATCCTCCGGGTAGGTCTCCGCCACGATGTCGTCGGCGATCTGCAGGGCGAGCTGCTGATAGATCGGACTGTCCTCGGTGAACACTGCACCTCCTTGGTTCATTACTGTAGTAATGAACTATAGAAGCCTGGGCTGCCATGTCAAGAGGTAGCCGGGTGAGCGGTCCCCGAATGCGCACCTGTAACGTGGTTCGGGTGAGACGTCGAGCCGTTGTGTCCCTGGTCCTGGCAGCCGCCCTCGGGCTGAGTGCCTGCGGCTCCGACTACCCGTTGGGAGCTGAACAGGAAGCGGCCGCGGAGAGCGGTGACGCGAGTCTGCGGGGAGCGATCACGGGAGCGGGGTCCTCGGCGCAGGGCCCGGCGATGGACGCATGGCGGGCGGGCTTCGCCACGCTGTACCCGCGCGCGCAGGTCCAGTACTCACCCGATGGTTCGGGCGCGGGGCGAGGAGCGCTCCTGGCCGGGGCGGTCTCCTTCGCCGGCTCGGACGCGTATCTCAACGATGCGGAACTCGTCGAGTCGCGCCAGGCCTGCGGACCCGGTGGCGCCTTCGACATCCCCGCCTACGTCTCGCCCATCAGTATCGCCTTCAATCTCCCCGGCATCACCGAACTGAATCTCGACGCCGCGACGATCGCCCGGATCTTCAGGGGGGAGATCACCCGGTGGGACGATCCCGCGATCACGGAGCAGAACGACGTCGACCTGCCGGCGCTGGCGATCTCCGCGGTCAGCCGCTCGGACGATTCCGGCACCACCGAGAACTTCACCGACTACCTGCACGCCGTGGTTCCGGAGCTCTGGCCCGAGGAGGCGGATGGAACCTGGCCGTCCGGTCTCGACAACGAGAACGCGAAGGGCAATGCCGGAGTGGTCAGCACCGTGGCAGCCACAGAGGGAGCGCTCACCTACGCCGACGACTCGGCCGTCGGCGATCCTCTCGGCAGCGCCGCGTTGAAGGTCGGTGAGGCCTACGTCCCGGTCAGTGCCGAGGCGGCCGCAGCCGCCGTCGATCTCGCGGCCCGCGTTCCGGGCCGGGAGGACTACGACATAGCACTCGATCTCGACAGGTCCACGGACGAACCCGGCGTCTACCCGCTGGTGCTGGTGTCCTACCACATCTACTGCGCCCAGTACGAGAACGAGTCGACGGCCGACGTCGTGCGTGCCTTCGGTTCCTACGCTGTCAGCGCGGAAGGCCAGGCCGAGGCAGCAGAGGCCGCGATGAGCTCGCCGATCTCCGCAGAACTCTCCCGGCAGGCGACCGACGCCATCGCCACGATCGACGTCGCCGAGATTCCCTAGGGAACACAGGAGGAGGCGAACCCTGCTTGGGTCCGCCTCCTCCTGTTCACCCGTGCATCAGCTGGCGCGTGGGCCACCCGAGTCGGGGTCGTTCGTCGAGGTGTCCGGCACCGCATCATTCGCCGGTACCGCATCCCCGGTCTCCCCCGTCGGAGGCGCGTCCACCTCACCACGCCAGGCGCCGGTCTCCCCGCCGCTCTTCTCGATGAAGGACTTGAACCGCTTGAGATCGCCCTTCACCTGGATCGCGTCCGCGTTCACCACTGCACCGACCTTCTCCACGAACGATTCCGGGCGCCAGTCGATCTGCACCATGAGCCGCGTGGTGCTCTCGTCGAGCCGGTGGAACGTGACCACACCCGCGTGCGACTCGCCGTCGGTGCTCTTCCAGGCGATCCGCTGATCCGGGTGCTGCTCGGTGATCTCCGCGTCGAACTCACGCTTCACCCCGCCGATGCTCGTGACCCAGTGCGTCATGGTCTCGGAGGTCTGGGTGATCGAGTCGACACCCCCCATGAACTCGGGGAAACTTTCGAACTGGGTCCACTGGTTGTAGGCCGTGGTGACCGGTACTGCTACGTCGATGGATTCCTGCACTGAAGCCAAGAGAGTTTCTCCTTTTTCGTGACTCCGGCGCCGCCCGTACCTCCTTGTGCGGAGATCGGCACGGCTGGACCGTAAGTTCCCTCAGCGTATTGATGTCGGCTGGATTTGGCCAACACCCGGGGCTACGCTGAAAGAAGTCCTTCGGCAACGTTCGATGCGAACAACGGGCGCCCGGAGGAGGATATTTCTCTAGCACTGGAGGATCGATGAAGGCTTCACCAACCCTTACCAACAATATGCAGGCGGTCCTCGTGGATCTCGTCGAACTGCATCTGCAGGGCAAGCAGGCTCACTGGAACGTGGTCGGCAAGAACTTCCGCGATCTCCACCTCCAGCTGGATGAGATCATCGACGACGCCCGTGCCTTCGCCGACGACATGGCAGAGCGTATGCGCGCCCTCCATGCCGTGCCGGACGGCCGCAGCGTTGCCGTGGCTGAGGGGACGAAGATCGAACCCTTCCCCGCCGGTCTCGTCTCCACCAGTGACACCGTGGGTCTCGTGGTCAGGATGCTGAAGGCCGCCGTCAAGACCATGCGGGACGTCCACGACCAGATCGACGAGGAAGACCCCACCACAGCCGATCTGCTCCACAGCTTCATCGCGAAGCTCGAGCAGTATGCCTGGATGGTGGACGCGGAGAACATGGCACCGACCGCTGAGGTCGTTATTCCGGTGGGCACCGAAGAAGCCACGGTCTGATCCACGGCACAGCCGGCACAGTCGTTCGACGGAAGGGGAGGTACCCGGTGGGTACCTCCCCTTCCGTGCTTCCACCCTGTCTTCTCGTCGTTGTCCTCGGCACCGGCGCGCAGCGGCGATGATGCTACCTTTACTCGACATCATGCTCTGCCGCATTTCTGCCGCACATGGTCCACAAGGGAGTCAGAATGGATGCACAACCGCGCCACGTGGTGGTCATGGGGATCTCAGGTTCCGGCAAGACCACCATTGCCACCCACCTGGCAGAAACCCTCAACTGGACCTTCGCAGAGGCCGATGAGTTCCACTCCGCGGAGAACATCGACAAGATGACCTCCGGGATACCGCTGACCGACGAGGACCGCTGGCCCTGGCTCGAGTCCATCCGCGAATGGCTGACGGAGCAGGCGCAGGGCGGCATCAGCACCGTCATCACATGTTCGGCCCTGCGGCGCGTGTACCGCGACATCCTCACGCAGGCGGCGGGTGAGGTTTCGTTCGTGCATCTGATCGCCGACACCGACCTCATCCTCGACCGCATGAAGACCCGCAGCGGCCACTTCATGCCGCAGTCTCTCCTGCCCTCCCAGCTCAGCACGCTCGAACCGCTGGAGTCCGATGAGCCGGGCCTCAGGATCGTGAACACCGGGACTCCCGATAAAGTGATCGCCGACGTGATCGAACAATTCGAACTCGAGCCCTCGAGCGCATCGCCACAGTCCTCGGAGGAGGCGCCGTGATCGTCGAAGACTGGACCCAGACCCTGAGCGCCGGCCCGCTCCTGCTGATCGCCCTCGCGGCGATCCTCGTCCTGCTGTTCCTGATCATCAAGCTGCGACTCCATGCGTTCGTCGCCCTGATCCTCATCAGCCTGCTGACAGCCTTCGCCACGGGCATCCCGACGTCGCAGATCATCACCGTCCTCGTCGGTAGTTTCGGTTCCACCCTGGGCGCTGTGGCTCTCCTCGTGGGACTCGGTGCCATGCTCGGCCGCCTCGTCGAGACCAGCGGCGGCGCAAAGGTACTCGCCGACTACCTCATCAGGGCCTTCGGCGAGAAGCGGGCTCCGCTCGCACTCGGCGTCGCCTCGCTGGTCTTCGGGTTCCCCATCTTCTTCGACGCCGGGCTCGTGGTCATGCTGCCGATCGTCTTCTCGATCGCCCGCCGCCTCGGCGGAGGTGTCCTGCGGTACGGGCTACCGGCTGCTGGTGCCTTCTCGGTCATGCACATCTTCGTCCCACCGCACCCGGGACCCGTCGCCGCCTCCGAGTTCTTCGGCGCGAATGTAGGCTTCGTCATCATCGTCGGCCTCCTCGCAGCCATACCGACCTGGTACGTGACCTCCTACCTCTACGGCCTCTGGGTCGGCAAGAAGTATGTTCTCCCCGTTCCGGAACTCCTCGGTGCCGCCGATGAGCACGCCGAGGCCAATCCCCCGAAGTTCGGCACCGTCGTCGGGATCCTCCTGCTCCCCCTCGTGCTGATCTTCCTCAATACCGGGCTCAACACGGTGGCCCGCTCGGGCTCGGTCGACGAGGGCCTGACGGATCAGGTCTGGTTCCAGATCCTCAGGACACTCGGCGAGACACCGGTGGCCCTGCTGATCTCCCTGCTCGTCGCCTCGTACGTCCTCGGACGCAGGCGTGGAATCGACAAGACCGTTCTCGAGAGCACCCTGGAGTCCGCTCTCGGACCGGTGGCCTCCGTCATCCTCATCACCGGCGCCGGCGGCATGTTCGGCGGCGTGCTGCGCGCCAGCGGCATCGGTGACGCCCTCGCGGACGTCCTCGGCGATCTCGGGATACCGCTGATCCTCGCGGGCTTCCTGATCGCGGCGATCCTGCGTATCGCCCAGGGCTCGGCAACCGTGGCGCTGACCACGGCGTCCGGCCTCATCTCCCCCGCGATCCTCGCCGGTGACTACAACGCCTTCCAGCTCGCAGCACTCGTGGTCGCCGTAGCCGGCGGCTCAGTGGTGGCCAGCCATGTGAACGACTCGGGCTTCTGGCTCGTGGGCCGCTTCCTCGGCATGGACGTCAAGACCACGCTGAAGACGTGGACCGTCATGGAGACGACGATCGGCGTCATGGGCTTCGCCATCGCCGCCGCGGTGTTCGCCGTCGCGTCCGTGACCTGACGGCCGCCTGACGACCGACCGGCTGACACGGGGTCGGTTACAGCAGTGCCGCCAGGGAGCGGCCCACGGTACGACCGGAGAAGATGCACCCTCCGAGGAAGGTTCCCTCGAGGGCGTTGTACCCGTGGGCACCTCCTCCCCCGAACCCGGCGGCCTCACCCGCGGCGTACAGGCCGTGGATCGGGGTTCCTGCCGCGTCGAATGCCCTGCCGGTCAGATCCGTCTGGATGCCGCCCAGGGTCTTCCGGCTGATGATGTGCAGCTTCACGGCGATCAGGGGACCCGCGGCCGGATCGAGGATCTTGTGGGGACTGGCCGTCCTGGTCAGTCTGTCTCCGAGGAACCTGCGCGAATTGTGGATGCTCATGACCTGGACGTCCTTCGAGAAGGGGTTGTCCATCTCGGCATCACGCTGGAGGATCTGACGCTCGATCAGATCGTGATCGAGCAGGGCTGTGTCCGTGAGCCGGTTCATGCCGGCGACGAGCCCGCGCAGGGTGTCGGAGACCACGAAGTCCTCACCCCTGTTCTTGAATGCCTCGACGGGCGGCGGTGCGCCGCGTCCCAGTCTGCTGCGCAGCAGCAGTTTGAGATCCCGGTTCGTCAGATCGGGGTTCTGCTCCGAGCCCGAGAGCGCGAACTCCTTCTCGATCATCTTCTGCGTCAGGATGAACCATGAGTGGTCGTACTGGGCGATGTCCGCGGTGGTGCGCAGGATCTTCAGCGTCCCGATCGTGTCGTGCCCGGGCAGACCGGGCGCAGGCAGCCTCCGCCCCAGCGCGTCGAACCACATGGACGACGGGCCCGGCAGGATCCGGATGCCGTGCTGCGGCCAGACCGGATCCCAGTTCCGCACGCCCTCGGTGTAGTGCCACATGCGATCACGATTGACCAGGCGGACGCCGGCGTCGGCGGCGATGTCGAGCATGCGCCCGTCCACATGCTGCGGGACGCCCGTGATCATGGTCGACGGCGGTGTGCCCAGGCGTGGCGGCCACCATGTGCGGATCTGCTCGTGATCCCCACCGATCCCTCCGCTGGCGATCACCACAGCCTGGGCTCGTAGCTCGAATGCGTCGATGACGTCACGGTTCGAGGTGACGCCCCGAGCGGCGTCGTCCGGTGCCAGGACCGCCCCGTGGACCCCGGTGACCATGGACCCGTCCATGATCAGGCCATCCACCCGATGACGGAAGCGCACGCTCAGTGAACCCTGCTCCTCGGCCTCGCGAGCCTTGTCGGCGAAGGGCTCGGAGATCCCGGTCCCTGTGCCCCAGGAGACGTGGAACCTGGGTACGGAGTTACCGTGCCCCGCCGCCGATCCGCTGCCGCGCTCGGCCCAGCCGACCAGCGGCGTGAACTTCACGCCCTGCTCCTCGAGCCACGGACGTTTGTCGCCGGCCGCGAACTCGACGTACGCGCGTCCCCACCGATGCGCCCACTCGTCCTCGGGAAGCTCACCGTCGAGACGGTCCCAGCCGGCCGATCCCTGCCAGTCCTGCCAGGCCAGCTCGAACGAATCCTTCACGCCGAGCCTTCGTTGCATCGGGGTGTCGACCATGAAGATCCCCCCGAAGGACCAGAATGCCTGGCCGCCGAGATTACGGGCATTCTCCTGCTCCACGATGACGACCTTCTTACCCGCCCGGATCAGCTCGTTGGCGGCAACGAGCCCGGCGAGTCCTGCACCGATGATGATGACGTCAGCGTCCATGTCGTCTGCTCCTACTGCTCTTCTGCCCAGCACTCTTCTTCTGTCCAGCACTCTTTTTCTGTCCAGCACTCTTTTTCTGTCCAGCACCGCCCCGGCCCGCGGACGTCTTCTGCGTCGTCGTCTTCTGTGCAACCGTCTTCTGCGCTGTCTTCTGAGCACCCCGCTGCGAGGGCTGCCGCGAGCTCTGCGCCGTTCGCCCACGGACGATGCCGATGAACTCCTCGACGTCGTCGGACTCGTCCTCCACACGCCACGCGACACCGATGGTTGTCACCGGCAGACCTGGAACCGGCCTGTGCACCGCGTCCTTGCGCGCGTACAGCCGGGCGAGTGACATGGGCAGGACGACGACCCCCGCACCGGAGGCGGCCACCTCCACGGCGTTCCTCGGCCCGGCACAGTCCCCGATGTCGATCAGGGACTGCCCCTCGAGCTCCTCGGGCGGCACCTCGTCATAGAGCGAGAGCTCGTTCTCCTGTGACATGACCGCCACGGGTTGTTCCTCGTAGAGGGGGATCAGGTGCAGACCCGCGCGGTCCACCGGCAACCGGACGAAGACGACGTCGTCGGACCCGTTGCGCAGCGCACCCAGGGCGTCCTCGTCGTGCTCGTGGAGTTCCAGCGGCACGTCGGGGTGCCGCTCGCGCCACCTGGACACCCACTTGCCCGGCGTCACGCCAGGCACGAAGCCGACGGACAGGACACGGGGCAGATCGGCGGGCATCTGATCACAGTAGCGCCTGGGCACGACCGTTAAGCTGGGCCCATGACTAGCGCGAAAGCCACCCAGACCCTCAAACCCGCCACCGCGGCCAAGAAGCTGGGAATCTACCTGCCCGCCACGCCCCAGGACTTCCAGGAGACGGGGCTGACCCGCGCGGAGTTCGACGAACTGCAGCACACCCCGCCGGAATGGCTCGCCGAGCTGCGCCGCACGGGTCCGCACCCGCGCCCCGTCGTCGCACAGAAACTGGGCATCTCCATCAGTGGCCTGGCCCGGGGTGGTCTGACGGATCCCCTGACGACCGAGCAGATCACGGCGCTGCTCCAGGATCCGCCGGCCTGGCTGGTCAGCGAGCGCTCCACGCAGGCGGCCGTCCGCAGTGAGGCAGCGAGGATCAAGGAGCGCGACGCCGCGCGCAGTGCCGCCTCGGACACCTGAGCCGGCACGGGAGCGGATCCACAGGAGCGGCGCATACCGATTGACTTAATAGAACACGTCTTCGAATATTGAGGGGTGACGCCTCCAACTGCCGGCCCCGACCTCGAGTGGGACGACCTCCCCTCCGGTATCGAGGGCGCCTCACACCTGAACGGTCGCCCTGGAGTCCCCGCCCCCGCTGTCGCCCTCGATCTCCAGTCCCGGATCAACAGCATGCAGTCCAGCACGCTGGAATCACGCTGCATGCCCACCGTTCCCGCACTCGCCAGGATCCTGCCCGGCGGGGGACTCCAGTCCGGGAGCTCCTACGCCGTGCGGAACTCCGGAACCCTCGCCATGGCGCTGCTCGCCGGCCCGTCCGCGACGGGCGCCTGGTGCTGCGTCATCGGCGTCCCGGACTTCAGCGCCGAAGCGGCACAGGGCTTCGGCATCAATCTCGAGCGGCTCATCCTGATCCCCGATCCCGGAAGCCAGTGGCTTTCCGTCACGGCGGCCCTCGTGGACGTGGTCTCGGTGGTGCTGGTGCGTGCTCCGGAGCATCTCGCACCCACCGAATGGGCACGCCTGAAGGCGCGGTTGCGCCAGCGTGGTGCGGCACTGATCACCCTGGGCGCCTGGAAACAGAGCGACTCGACGCTCGGTGTGGTCGAGAGCGCGTGGGAGGGCCTCGGAACCGGCACCGGTCACCTGAGGACGCGCCGCATGAAGATCACGGCCACGCAACCCTCCGGTCGGCTCCGTCATGCCTATGTGGGACTGGCGGACCTACAGGGCACCACGGACAGAACAGGCGGAACCGGGTTCGGCGAACACCCCGCATCCCGTTCCTTCGACGCAGGTACCAGTACAGGTACCGGTACTGGTACCGCCGATCCCCTGTTCGGGCCCCCCTTGATGAAGTCCTCGTGAGATCCGCCCTGCCCACCGCAACCGTCGCCACCCGGACCATGATGTTCTGGTGTCCGGACTGGCCCGTGACCGCGGCGCTGCGTGAACACGGGTTGCCCGCTGACACCGCTCTCGTCCTCGCGGACCGGGGAGAGGTCTTCGCGTGCTCCCCCGCAGCACGCCAGGACGGCGTGAAACGGGGACTGCGCATCAGGGAGGCGCAGGCACGCAGCACCGGGCTCGTGGCGCTCGCCTACGATTCCTCCCTCGACGAACGCGCCTTCGAACCCGTGACCGCGGCGGTCGAGACCATCATGCCCGGTGTGCAGGTGATCCGCCCGGGGCTGTGTGCCATCAGGGTCAAGGGCCCCTCGCGCTACTACGGCAGCGAGCAGAAGGCCGCCGGCGTCGTCGTCGACACCCTCGCCGCGATCGGCCTCACCGATGTGCGGATCGGCGTCGCCGATGGTCCGTTCGCCGCCGAGCAGGCCGCCAGGGCCACCGATCAGCTCGACGACGACGCCGCACCGCTCGTCGTCATCCCGGCCGGTGGATCGCCGTGGTTCCTCAGCAGCTACCCCCTGGAGGTCCTCGACCAGCCGAAGCTCACGGTGCTGCTCAGGCGGCTCGGCATCCGCTCCCTGGGAGATTTCGCCGCGCTCAGGGCCTCCGACGTCCGGAACCGCTTCGGCATCGAGGGCGCCATCGCCCACCGTCAGGCGAGTGGACTCGATCATCACGACGTCGTCGACCGTACACCCCCACCCCACCTCGACGCCGTCGCCGATTTCGAGCCGCCACTGGTCCGCATCGACCAGCTCGCGTTCACCATGCGCACCAGGGCCGGTACGTTCATCGACACCCTGCGCGAGGCCGGAGTTCTCTGCACGGTTCTGCACGTGGCGCTGCACACGGAATCGGGTGAGGTCTCCGAACGCCGGTGGCAGCATCCCCGCTGGTTCGACGCCGACGACGTCGTGGACCGTGTGCGCTGGCAGCTGCAGGGTACCAACGCCTCCGATCACGGTCTGACCTCCGGCATCATCCGGGTGCACCTGGTACCCGATGCCGTCGAGGATCTCGCCGATCACGCCGACGGTCTGTGGGGTACGGGGCCGGACGAGAGCATCCATCACGGCCTGGCCCGGGTGCAGAGCATGCTGGGCCACGGGGCCGTCCTCACCGCGGTCATCGCCGGCGGGCGGCTCCTCGCGGATCGCCGCGTCCTCATCCCGTGGGGCGATACACCGGTGGGGCAGCAGCCCCTGTCGACACCGGTGAAGGAGCGGAACCAGCCCTGGCCCGGCAGACTGCCGGGCCCGGCTCCCGCAACGGTGTTCGCCGAGCGCAGGCCCGCCGCCGTCGTCGATTCCCGCGGCAACCCGGTGGACGTGGATCCTCGCGGCCTCCTGAGCGCCGATCCGGCCTTCTTCAGCGCAGCGGTCGACGACGGACGGCGGCCCGTGCACTCCTGGGCCGGTCCATGGCCCATCAGCGAACGGTGGTGGGACCCTACGGGGCGCGTGCTCAACCGCTTCCAGTTGGTGGACCAGTCGGGATCGGCCTGGCTGCTCCTGCTCGAGGACCACGCCTGGTGGGTGGAGGCCAGCTACGACTGAGCCTGCCCGGGACGGCAGGGACAGTGACAGCAGGGACAGGGACAACGGGGACGGGGAACGACATGGGCTGGAACAACCCACCCATCCCGTGGTCGGACTTCGAACGGAAGCTCTCCGATGCCACGCGACCCGGAGCGCCGCCCGTCGGCGCCGACGGCGGTGACAGTCCTGCGTGGTCACGGAAGCGCCTGCCCTACACGGCTCCCGCGGCGCTCCCTGCGCCGGAAGGCCCGCAGGTTCCGTACGCGGAACTGCATGTCCACTCCAATTTCAGCTTCCTCGACGGCGCCTCCAGCCCCGAGCACCTCGCCGAGGAGGCACAGCGTCTCGGTCTCGCGGGCATGGCCCTGACCGATCATGACGGTCTGTACGGGGCCGTCCGCTTCGCCGAGGCGACCGAGAGGTACCCCGGTTTCTCGACCCTGTACGGCGCGGAGCTCTCCCTGGGCCTGTCGGGACCCCAGAACGGGGAGGCAGACCCCGAGGGCAAGCACCTGCTGGTTCTGGCTCGCGGAGCCGGGGGCTATCACCGCCTGTCCACGGCCATCACCGAGGCCCAGCTCGACGCCGCTGCCGAGAAGGGAAAGCCCTGCTATGACCTGGACCGTCTCGCCGGACACGCCGAAGGCCAGTGGATGATCCTCACGGGATGCCGGAAGGGTTCGGTGCGGTCGGCGCTCGTGAACGGAGAAGCCGCAGCAGAGACCGAACTGCGCAGACTCGTGGATCTGTTCGGCCGCGAGTCCGTCGCCGTCGAACTCGTCGACCAGGGCAATCCCCTGGACACCGCGCACAATGCTGCCCTGGCCGCCCTCGCAACCCGCCTGTCCCTGCCGGTGGTGGCCACCAACAACGTCCACTACGCCACCCCTGACCAGCACAGGCTCGCCTCAGCCCTGGCCGCGGTCAGGGCACGCCGGAGCCTGGACCAGATGGATGGCTGGCTTCCCGCGGCCGGCTCCGCCCATCTGCGCAGCGGCGCGGAGATGCTGCGGCGGTTCAGGGACTACCCCGGGGCAGTGGAGAGCACCGTGGACCTCGCAGCGGATCTGTCCTTCACCCTGCGCAGTGTCACCCCCGGGCTGCCGAACATCGACCTACCCGAGGGACACACCCAGATGAGCTATCTCCGCCAGCTCGTCTGGCAGGGGGCCCACAGGCTCTACGGGGACCGGACCGACGTCCGCGAACGCATCGAGCGCGAGCTGGAGGTCATCGAGGACAAGAACTTCCCGGGCTACTTCCTGATCGTCCACGATCTCGTGCAGTACGCGCGCCGTCACGGCATCCTGTGCCAGGGGCGGGGATCGGCTGCGAACTCCGCGGTCTGCTATCTGCTGGAGATCACCGCCGTCGACTCCATCAAGTACCGCCTCCCCTTCGAACGCTTCCTCTCGAGTCTGCGCGACGAGGAACCGGACATCGACGTCGACTTCGACTCGGACCGACGCGAGGAGGTCATTCAGTACGTCTACCGGAAGTACGGTCGCTTCAACGCCGCCCAGGTGGCCAACGTCATCACGTACCGGCCGAAGTTCGCCGTCCGGGACATGGCGAAGGCACTCGGTCACAGTCCCGGACAGCAGGACGCCTGGTCCCGGCAGATCGAGCGCTGGGGGGGCCTGGTCTCCAGCACCGATCATGACATCCCGGAGCCCGTGGTCACCCTGGCCCAGGAGGTGCTGAAATTCCCGCGCCACCTGGGGATCCACTCGGGTGGGATGGTGCTGACGGACCGGCCCGTCGGAGAAGTATGTCCGATTGAGCATGGACGGATGGAGGGGAGGACCGTTCTGCAGTGGGACAAGGACGACTGCGCCTGGATGGGACTGGTGAAGTTCGATCTGCTGGGTCTCGGCATCCTCGCGGCCATCCAGTACAACTTCGATCTCGTGGAGCAGCATTTCGGCGAGACATGGGAGCTGCACACCATCCCGAAGGAGGAGCAGGGCGTCTACGACATGCTGTGCTTCGCGGACTCGATCGGGGTCTTCCAGGTGGAGAGTCGCGCCCAGATGGGGATGCTCCCGCGCCTGCAGCCCCGTCAGTTCTACGATCTGGTGATCGAAGTGGCCCTGGTTCGCCCCGGTCCCATCCAGGGTGGCGCCGTCCACCCCTACGTCAAGCGGAAGATGGGCGAGGAGGAGGTCCGGTACCTCCACCCTGATCTCAAACCGGTCCTGGAGCGGACCCTGGGTGTCCCGCTCTTCCAGGAACAGCTCATGCAGATGGCCATGGTGGTGGGTGGCTGCACCGGTGCGGATGCCGATCTCCTGCGCCGCGCCATGGGCTCGAAGCGGGGCGAGGAGCGGATCGACTCTCTGAAGGCCACCCTGTACGAGGGCATGGCCTCCAACGGGATCACAGGAGAGACGGCGGATGCGATCTACAGCAAGATCTACGCGTTCGCGAACTTCGGATTCGCCGAGAGCCACTCGATCAGCTTCGCGTTGCTGGTCTATGTCAGCGCCTGGTTGCGCCTGCACTACCCGGGGGCGTTCCTCGCCTCACTGCTCCGCGCGCAGCCCATGGGCTTCTACTCCCCGCAGACACTCGTGGCCGACGCCCGGCGGCACGGCGCCGTCGTCCTGCGCCCCGACATCCTGCTCTCCGGCGTCCATGCCGGTCTCGAACCACTCGAGGGATACGAACCTCCCTCCGATCCTTCCCGGCGGACGACGGGCATGGACTGCTGTACCGAGAACGAGCAGGCTCCGGTCGGCTACTTCGACCCGGATACGCCCTTCGACTCCACCCCCCACCGCCGTGACGGCAACTATGCGGTGCGGCTCGGACTCTCCAGTGTGGAATCCCTCGGGGTGAAGCTGGCCGAGAAGATCGTCGCCGAGCGCGAGCGGGAGGGGCCCTTCGAGGACCTGCCGGATCTGGCACGGCGGACCGGCGTCGACGCGGGCCGGCTCGAGGCCCTGGCCGCGTCGGGGGCCTTCGACTCCCTGGGGCTGACCCGCCGGGAGGCGCTGTGGCATGCCGGGCCGGCCTCCACGGAGCGTGCCGACCAGATCAAGGGGACCGCCGTCTACCTCCAGCCCCCGTTGATGCCCGAGCTCTCGGACGTCGACAAAGTGGGCTCCGATCTCTGGTCCACCGGCATCACCCCGGACGACCACCCGATGCGTCACGTCAGGAGCAGGCTGGTTCGTCGCGGCGCCCTGACGGCACTGGAGTTGAAGACCGCTGAATCCGGGCGGCGGATCGAGGTGGCAGGTGTCGTGACACATCGACAAAGACCGGCGACCGCGAGCGGGATCACCTTCATGAATCTCGAGGACGAGACCGGGCTGGTGAACATCATCTGCTCGGTGGGTCTCTGGCAGCGCCATCGTCGTGTGGCGCGCGAGGCCGGCAGTGTGATCGTCCGCGGCATCCTCGAACGCTCCGTCGAAGGGATCGTGAACGTGGTGGCGGACCGCATCGAGCCCCTGCAGCTGAAGGCGACCAGCAAGTCACGCGATTTCCGCTGACCCATCCTCGTGGAACCCGGCGATGCCCTGACATCCAAACGAGGAAGGGCCCCCACGAAAGCGGGAGCCCCTCAGCTGTGATGCACTGTGCGCGAGGGGGGATTTGAACCCCCACACCCTTTCGGATACTGGCACCTGAAGCCAGCGCGTCTGCCGTTCCGCCACTCGCGCAGTTTGAGTTTCCAACCCCCGCACGCACGGCGCAGGTGTTGTGAACAGCAGAAACGAGCATAGCGGAGAGCCGCATCAATCACCTAAACACGCCGTACCGGCACTTCATGCATCCTGCCAGCGGGACCGCCGGAGCTTTCGGTGATCATTAGGACAAAATGATCCTCCGACCGCCCTGCTGAAGCTCATTCCTGGAGCGTCCCAGTAGTATCGGATGAAATACGCCCGGCTGAACCCTGCCGTCGACCAGGACCGGGTACAGGCCTGCGGCACGACGCCGGCCAGGACCATCGGTCGCGACAGGAGAAGGAGGCACACGATGGGTATTCTCGACAGCGTGGAACGCGGACTCGAGAAACTTGTCCGCGGTGCTTTCTCCACGGGCTCGCATGCCCAGGTACAGCCCCTCGAGATCGCCAGCGCCCTCCGGAAAGAACTCGACAACCGCTCCCTCGTCCTCTCGCAGGGTCGCACGCTCGCGCCGAACGTCTTCGCCGCACGGCTCTCGGATTCCGATTTCGAACTGGCCCAGCAGTGGGGCTCGGCCCTCGCCGAGGAACTCTGCGATGTCGTCATCGCCCACGTCGACAATCAGCAGTACAGCCTGCAGGGCCCCGTGCGCGTCTCCTTCGAGCACGACCCCGAACTGAGGGCGGGCGTCTTCGACATCGATTCGTCGATCGAGAAGGCACCCGCTGCCCACCGGCCCGCCGGCCCGACCGCTCCCGCGACACCACGTCACGAACCGACGCGCTACCAGCCGGTTCTCGAGTCCGACGGACAGCGGTACTCCATCAACGCCGGCTCCGTGGTGCTGGGTCGCTCTTCCGGGGCCGATATCTTCGTCGACGACACAGGCGTGTCCCGTCGGCACCTCGAGATCCGTGCGGAGGACGGGCGGATCTATGCCGTCGATCTGGGGTCCACCAACGGCAGCTATGTCAACGGTCAGCGCATCATGGGCCGCACGGAGTTGGCCGATGGATCGTCCATCTCCCTGGGGCGGTCGCGGTTGACCTTCCGGCTGGTACCCGCGCAGAGCGGCGGGCCGCGATGACCGATGCCGGTGAACTCACCGTCACACTGCTGCGCTTCGGCTTCCTGATCCTGCTCTGGGTCCTCGTCCTCAGCACCGTCGGGGCTCTGCGCCGTGATCTCGTGGTGGGGCGCCGCAACAAAGTGGGAACGCCCACGTCGCGGGAGATCCGCAGGAACCCCGAGCTCGTGGAGCAGGCGCCGCCGGCGCGCACCGTGTCGCGGCACCTGGTCGTCACCGAAGGTCCCCACGCGGGCACGGTGCTCGAGCTCGCGGCCAGTCCGATTCTCCTCGGACGGGCCCAGGAGTCCTCCCTGGTTCTCGAGGACGACTACGCCTCCGGCCGGCATGCGCGTCTGTTCCCGCAGGGTAGCCGATGGTTCGTCGAGGACCTCGGCTCCACGAACGGCACCTACCTGGCCGGCCAGCAGCTGACCCGCGCGCTGCCCGTCGATCCGGGAGTCCCCATCCGGATCGGCAAGACGGTCATCGAATTGAGGCCATGAGGATGCGGCTCGCCCTGCGGTTCGCGGCCCGCTCCGACGTGGGCATGGTGCGTGCCAAGAACGACGACTCCGCCTATGCCGGCCGTCAGCTGGCCGTCGTCGCCGACGGCATGGGCGGCCATGCCGGCGGCAACGTGGCCTCGGCGTCGACCGTGCTGGATCTGATCCCCCTCGATCATGATGGCCACGCGGGTGACGCGGGAACGCATCTCGCGGACGAGATCCAGACCGCCAATTCGCTGTTGTCGGAGCTCGTGGGGACGAACCCTCAGCTCGCGGGCATGGGCACCACGGTGACGGCTCTTCTCCTCGAGGACTCCACGCTGCAGCTGGCCCATATCGGGGATTCACGCGCGTATCGCCTCAAGGACGGCGTCTTCGAACAGATCACCACGGATCACACGTTCGTGCAGCGCCTCATCGACGAAGGCCGGCTCTCACCCGAGGACGCCGAGATCCACCCGCACAAGAACGTGCTCATGCGCGTCCTGGGCGACGTCGACGCGAGCCCCGAGCTCGACCTCGACCACTTCGAGGTCTCCCCCGGTGAGCGTTGGCTACTGTGCTCCGATGGTCTCAACGCCGTGCTGAACGACCGCGCTGTGGAGCAGGTGATGCGCGACGCCCCGGACATCCGTGAGGCCGTCAACACGCTCGTCGATCTCACACTCGCCGGCGGCTCTCCCGACAACGTCACCGTCGCCGTCGTCGAGGTCGTGCAGGCTGACGACGACGGCACACCGCTCACCGCCTTGCCGCCTGCCCGCCAGGCAGCAGGCGAACGCGGCGCGCCGGCCCCGGACACCGAGCGCCCTCGGAGCACTGCCCACGGCTCGACGGCGGACATCGACCACAAGGGGGACCTTCCCGGGACAGCCATCCGTGCCGATGTGATCCGCCAGGATCTCCTGACCAGACCGCACGTCCTGGTGGGCTCAGCGGCACTGGCCACCGAGACGGGTCAGATCCCCATCGTGACCCAGCGGACCACCGAACGACGCGCCGCGAAAATGCTCATCCGCCATTCGGAGGAGGATCCGGGTGAGGACTTCGACGACGATCCTCCCGCACGGAGGAGGCGCTGGCTCGTGCCGACCTTCCTCTCCCTGCTCACCCTCATCCTGGTCGCGGTACTCGGCTTCGGGTACACCTGGACCCAGACGCGCTACTACGTCGCAGACGCCGACAACCGTGTCGCGATCTTCACCGGAGTGCCGCAGTCGGTGGGACCCGTCAATCTGAGCGAGCTGTACCGGGCCACCGACATCCCGGTCTCGAATCTGCCCGAGTACCAGCGCTCCCAGGTGATCAACACTCTGCCGGCAGCGAGTCTGGAGGAGGCCGAACGGATCGTCGGCGACCTCCGCAGCGAGCTTCGTGCGGTCTCGTGCGAGTCGGAGACGACGGCGACCGGTCCGGCCTCCGAGGACCCCACCGGCACAGGTACACCGAATCCTCGGGCAACAGGATCCCCCAGCCCGTCACCCAGCCCGTCCTCCACTCCGAACCCCGGTCAGTCGTCCAGCCCATCGGTATCAGCCCGCGCCGGCGCTGCCGCCGGACCGGACACGAGAGCCTCGTCGCCGGCCATCGATTGTGGAGGTGCTACCGGTGAGTGATGTCATGACCGCCCCGAGATCACGGCGCAATGTGGAACTCGTGCTGCTCCTGCTCGCTCTCGTGGTGGGGATCGGCGCCAACTTCATGGCCAATGTGGGACGAAACGAACCTCTCGACGACTACTTCTGGTCGCTGGCGCTGACGCTCGGCCTCATGGGTCTGTTCATCCACGTCATCCTCAGAGTGCGCGCGAAGTATGCCGATCCGGTGATCCTTCCCATCGTCATCGCGCTGAACGGGATCGGGCTCGCGATGATCCACCGTCTGGATCTGTCGGCCGTCACGGTGAACCCTGAGTTCAGTCCGGTGGCTCCGCAGCAGGTGCTGTGGACCATCGTGGCGATCGGAGCCTCGGCGGCCCTCCTGCTGCTGCTCCGCGATCACAGGCTCCTCCAGCGATTCACCTACACCTCGCTCATCGTCAGCGCGGTCCTGCTCCTGCTGCCCCTCATGCCGGCGCCGGTGGGGCTGGAGATCAACGGGGCGCGGATCTGGATCTCTGTCGGCTTCGGCACGTTCCAGCCGGGTGAGATCGCGAAGATCACCCTTGCCATATTCTTCGCGGGGTACCTGTCCACCAATCGTGATCTCATCCTGCTGGCCGGCAAGAAGATCGGTCCCCTGCAGCTTCCCCGCTTCCGGGACCTCGCACCCATGGCAGCGGCCTGGGTGGTCAGTATCGGTGTGCTGATCTTCCAGCGGGATCTCGGGTCGTCGATCCTCTTCTTCGGTCTCTTCATGGTGATGATCTACGTCGCGACGAGTCGGGTCAGCTGGGTTCTGATCGGTCTGGCGCTGATCGCGGGCGGGGTGTTCGTCGCCCTGGAACTGTTCTCTCACGTAGCCCTCAGGTTCGACTCGTGGATCAACGCCTTCGAGCCGGAGGTCTACAACAGGGCTCCGGGAGGCAGCGGCCAGGTTGTCCAGGGGTTGTTCGGCCTGGCCGACGGGGGTCTGCTGGGAACGGGGCTCGGCGGAGGTCGGCCCGACCTCGTCACCTATGCCAACAGCGACATGATCATCGCTGCACTCGGTGAGGAGCTGGGGCTCATCGGCGTCATCGCGATCGTCATGCTCTACGTCATCCTCGTCTCCCGCGGTGTCAGGGCGGCCCTCGGGACCAAGGACGGTTTCGGGAAGCTGCTCGCCTGCGGTCTCTCCTTCACCATCGCCCTGCAGTGTTTCGTGGTGATCGGCGGCATCACACGCCTGATCCCCCTGACAGGGCTCACCACCCCGTTCATGTCGGCCGGTGGTTCGTCGCTGCTCGCGAACTGGCTCATTGTGGGCCTGCTGCTGCTCATCTCCGAGACGGCGCGGCGTCCCGTGGGAGCCGCGCCGATGAAGGATGCCTTCCCCGAGTCGGTCGGCATCGCGGGACGATCCTCCAGAGTACGGCGCGCCCAGGAGGCAACCGGATGAACCAGGCCATTCGCGGCGCATGGGTGGTGATGATCGGCATGTTCACCCTCGTGCTCGGCTCCCTGACCTACGTGCAGTTCTTCCAGGCGGCGGAACTGACCGCCAACCCGTGGAACAATCGCCAGCTCTACCAGGACTACGGTCGCCAGCGTGGCGCCATCCTCGTCGACGGGCGGGCTGTTGCCCAGTCGGTGCCCTCGAACGATCAGTTCAATTATCAGCGCGTCTACGACGAACCCGAGCTGTACGCACATCTGACCGGGTTCTATTCGCTCGCGCTCGGTTCCTCCCAGCTCGAAGACGTGGAGTCGCCCATCCTCGCCGGTACCAGCAGTTCCCTGTTCTACGACCGCGTGGTGAGCCTTTTCTCCGGCGTCGAGCCCGGAGGTGCGTCGGTGGAACTCACGATCGACCCCGAGCTCCAGCAACTCGCCGGAGCTCTGATCCCGGAGGGCCAGCGCGGCTCCATCGTGGTGATGGAGCCCGCCACCGGGAACATTCTCGCCATGGTGTCCAGTCCCAGCTACGACCCGAATCTTCTTTCGGGGCACGACACCGCGGTGGTCGCCGAGAATCTCGCCGCCCTGTCCGAAGAACCCGGCCTGTCGGTGTACCTGAACCCGGCCACGGAGTCACTCGTCGCACCGGGCTCCGTCTTCAAGCTCATCGATGCTGCGGCGGCGCTGGAGTCCGGCGAGTACGACGCCGAGTCCCAGATCCCCAATCCTCCGGCCCTGGAGTTTCCCGGCATCGAGTACACCCTTCCCAATTTCGTCTCGGGTGGCTGTGCCAGCAGGGAGAGGGCGGATCTCGAGTTCGCTCTGGAGCAGTCCTGCAACACCGCATTCGCGCAGATCGCCCTGGATCTGGGTGAGGAAGCCCTCCGTGAGCAGGCGGAGAAGTTCGGCTTCGGCGAGGAACTGTTCATTCCCACCCGGGTCCTCGCGAGTACCTTCCCCACGGATCTGACGGATCCCGAACTGGCGCAGGCGGCGGTTGGCCAGTTCGACACGCGTGTGACGCCCCTGCAGATGGCGATGGTCGCCTCGGCGATCGCCAATAACGGTCAGCAGATGAAACCGCAGCTCGTCTCATCGATCAGGGCGGCGGATCTCGAACTGATCGAGTCCCCGCAGCCCGAGGTACTGCGCCAGTCGGTGAGCCAGGAGACGGCGGACCAGTTGACGGACTGGATGGTCAACGTCGTGGACAACGGGACAGCTGCAGGAGCGCAGGTCGCCGGCGTCCAGGTTGCGGGGAAGACAGGAACCGCGGAGGTCACGGACAGCGGCGACAATGCCTGGTTCACCGGCTTCGCGCCCGCGGACGACCCGCAGGTGGCCATATCGATCGTGATGGAGAACGTGGACATCCCCACTGGTCAGCAATTGACCTCACCCAGTGCCAAGAGACTCATAGAGGCGGTGTTGAACAGATGAGGCCCACGTCAGGAATCACCCTGGGCGGCAGATTCGAACTGACCGAGCGCATCGCCATCGGCGGTATGGGCGAAGTCTGGAAGGCGCGGGACAGAATCCTGGGCCGGGTCGTCGCGATCAAGATCCTCAAGGAGGAGTATTCCGGCGACCCCGCCTTTCTGAACCGTTTCCGGGCGGAGGCGCGTCACACGGCACTGCTCAATCACGAGGGTATCGCCAATGTCTTCGACTATGGCGAGGAAGGAGGTTCCGCCTATCTCGTCATGGAACTGGTCCCCGGGCACCCGCTCTCGACCGTCATCGAGAAGGAACAGGTGCTCTCGCCCGACCGGACGCTGTCCATCATCGGCCAGACCGCAACGGCTCTCGCCGTCGCTCATCGACAGGGACTCGTGCACCGGGACGTGAAGCCGGGCAACATCCTCGTGATGCCGGACAGTCGGGTGAAGATCACCGATTTCGGGATAGCCCGACTGGCTGATCAGGTACCCCTGACCGCGACCGGGCAGGTCATGGGGACCGCCCAGTACCTCGCGCCCGAACAGGCCACCGGCCAGCCGGCCACGGGTTCCTCCGACATCTATGCGCTCGGCGTGATCGGGTACGAGTTGCTGGCCGGTAGGCGACCCTTCTCCGGTGAGTCCCAGATCGCCATCGCACTGGCCCAGGTCAATGACGCCCCACCGCCCCTGCCGGAGTCGATCCCGCATCCCGTGCGTGCCCTCATCGGTTCCATGCTCGCCAAGAATCCCACCGATCGTCCGGCGGATGCCGAATCGCTGGCACGAGCTGTCGATGCCATCCGCAGCGGAGACATCCGGGCTGCGGAGGCGGCCGTCCCCGGGATGCTCGCCTTCTCCTCCGGCGCGGACATCCCGACGGCCGCGGTCCAACGGCAGGACACCCGGGCGACGACGGCGATCCCCGCACCGCCGACGTCGGCCCTGCCCACCGTGGCCGCTCCCCCGACCGCCGGTATCGCTGCCTCCCGTGAGTGGACGCAGAACGATGCCGCCCCCGAACCGGCGCCGTCCTACGTCCGTGAGGATGAGAATCGGCGCAGCCCCTGGCTCGTACCGCTCATCGTGCTGCTGCTGCTCGCCCTCGGCGCGATCGCCTTCTTGATGCTCCAACCGCTGTTCGCCGGCGATGATGCTGTGAACGTACCGGTGGC
>JARIBG010000054.1 GCA_029257465.1 Arthrobacter sp.
GGATGTCCAACACCCAGTCATCCGCGCCTCCCGTCACCCTGACCATCGCCGGATCGGAGGCCACAGGCGGCGCCGGCGCCCAGGCCGATCTGCGCACCTTCCAGGAACTCGGCGTCTACGGCATCACGGCTCTGACCTGCATCGTCTCCTTCGATCCGGCCAATGAGTGGCAGCATCGCTTCGTTCCGGTCGACCAGCAGGTCATCGCCGACCAGCTCGAGGCCATCCAGGCAACCTATCCGCTCACCACGGTCAAGCTCGGGATGCTCGGCACGCCTGCCACCATCGACACCGTGGCAACTGCCCTGAAGAGCCACGAGTGGGACAATGTGGTGCTCGATCCGGTACTGATCTGCAAGGGCCAGGAGCCCGGTGCCGCACTCGACACCGACCAGGCGCTCACGGCGAAGATCCTGCCGCTGGCAACCTTCGTCACCCCCAATCACTTCGAGGCGGAGTCGCTCTCGGGCATCAGCATCGATAGCATCGAGGACCTGAAGGAAGCGGCACGCATCATCCACCGCAAGAGCGGCGCCGTCGTCCTCGCCAAGGGCGGCGTACGGATCGAGGGCCCGGACGCCGTCGACGTCTACTTCGACGGTGAGACCCTCGAGGTGCTGTCCACCCCGAAGATCGGCGACGTCGCGGTCAGCGGCGCCGGCTGCACCCTCGCCGCCGCGGTGGCGGCGGAGCTGGCCAAGGGTGCCGCACCGCTCGACGCCGCACGCACGGCCAAGGAGTTTGTCACCGAGGGCATCCGCAATCGTGTCACCTCCAACGCACCGTTCGACGCCGTCCGCCAGGGCGGGGCGTAGGCCTCCCACTGACACCGACGCCGGACGGCGTCGTCCCCTACGGTGCCGGACGGCGTCGTCGTCTGGCACCGCTCGGGGAGCCGCCTCCCACGTGAGCCGCATCAGCCCGAGTGCGACGCCAGGAATGCGTAAACCTCCGTCTCGTCGACGCCAGGGAAGGCCCCCGGCGGCATCGCTGCGAGCAGGTGCGAGTGGGCGCGGGCGCTCGGCCAGGCGTGCCCGGCCCACTCCCTCGCCAGCTCCGACGGCGGGCGTCGGCAGCAGGACTCGTCCGGGCAGAAGGACTTCCCGCGGATCTCGGTGTCCCGCCCGCGGAACCACTTGACCTGCGCGTAGGGCACCCCGATGCTCAGTGAGAACTCACCGCTCGCTGCCCGCTCGGTCCGGGCCGTGCACCAGTAGGTGCCGCTCGGGGTGTCGGTGTACTGGTTGTAGGCCCTGAACTTGTCCGGCACGTCGAACACCACGCGCGAGGTCCAGCGGCGGCACGACGGCTGGCCCTCGATGGCCCCGGTGTGGTCCTGCGGGAAGGTGACGCCGTCGTTCTCGTAGGCCTTGTAGATGATCCCGCTCTTGTGGGTCTTCTGGAAGTGCGTGCGGATCTCCAGGTGCTCGGTGGCCAGATTCGTGAAGCGGTGCGCGGCGGTCTCGTAGGAGACGGCGAAGGTGTCGCGGATGTCCTCCACGGCGATCTCCTTCGCGGCCTTGGCGCGCCTGAGGTAGTCCACGGCCGGCTTCTCGGGCAGCAACAGCGCTGCGGCGAAGTAGTTGGTGGCCACGCGCTGGCGGAGGAAGTCGCCATAGCTCTCCGGTGTGCCGTGCCCCAGGACGTAGTGACCGAGTGCCTGCAGCAGCACCGACCGGGGGTCGTGATCGGAGCGCTGTGACTGCGTGAGATAGATCCGCCGGTTCTTCAGATCCGTCACCGAGCGGGTGGAGTGCGGCAGATCGTTCACGTGGTGCAGCGAGAACCCGAGGTGCGCGGCCATGTCGGCGATCAGATGCTGTGACACTGGGCCGGCGCTGTACCCGACGGCGTCGAGCACCGACTGCGCCTGGGCCTCGATCTCCGGGAAGTAGTTGTTGCGCTCCCGCATTTCACGACGCAGTTCCGCGTTCGCGCGCCGCGCCTCCTCGGGGGTGGCCACCTGCTCGTTCAACCTGCGCTCCAGTTCGCCCTGCAGTCCGACGAGCGATTCCAGTACCTCCATCGGCAGCCTCGAGGACAGCCTGACCTTCGGCAGGCCGAGCGATTCATAGAGCGGTCCGCGCTGGGCGCGTTCCAGCTCGATCTCCAGGGCGGCACGGCGCGACGGCGGCTCGGCACCCAGCAGTTCGGCGAGAGGGACACCGAGTGCAGTTGCGAGTCCCTGCAGCAGACCGAGCTTGGGCTCACGCCTACCGTTCTCGATGAGTGAGAGCTGGGATGCGACGGTCCCGACGGCGGCTCCGAGATCGTCGAGCGTCATCCCCTTCGCCTTGCGCAGGTGGCGCACCCGCCGCCCGAGGCTCAGCAGGTCCAGTGGGGTGTCCTGGGCCGGAGGCGTGGCGGCAGGAGGAGTCCGGTTCCAGGCGGGAGTCGTCATTTCTTGACAATAGGCGAAGAAGTGCGTTTCTTTCCGGCATTCTGCTCTGGAAGGCGTTGGAGAAGCGGTGAAGTGTTGATTCCACACCGCTCGCAATATCCGTCACGAAGGAGACAGCCATGACTCAGGAATCGAACACCCCCTCGACCGGCGACCAGCAGGAGCAGCTCACGGCTGCAGCCCGCGACCTGGAGCTCGAGTGGTCGGCCGATCCGCGCTGGGAGGGCGCGACGCGCGACTACTCGGCAGCCGAGGTCGTCCGCCTGCGCGGCAGCGTCCAGGAGGAGCACACTCTCGCCCGGCGGGGAGCCGAGAAGCTGTGGAGCCAGCTCACCGATGAGGCGGGATCCGGCGGCTACACGAACGCCCTCGGTGCCCTCACCGGCAATCAGGCCGTGCAGCAGGTCAAGGCCGGGCTGCGGGCCATCTACCTCTCCGGATGGCAGGTGGCCGCGGACGCGAACAACGCCGGGCACACCTACCCGGACCAGTCGCTGTATCCGGCGAACTCGGTACCCACGGTGGTGCGCCGCATCAACAATGCGCTGCTGCGCGCCGACCAGATCGAGTGGGCGGAGGGCACGTCCACGGTCGAGGACTGGCTCGTCCCGATCGTCGCCGACGCCGAGGCAGGCTTCGGCGGACCGCTGAACGCGTACGAGCTCATGAAGTCGATGATCCAGGCGGGGGCGGCCGGCGTCCACTGGGAGGACCAGCTCGCGTCGGAGAAGAAATGCGGACACCTCGGCGGCAAGGTGCTGATCCCCACGCAGCAGCACGTGCGCACGCTCAACGCGGCCCGGCTCGCGGCCGACGTCGCCGGGACGCCGTCGGTGATCGTGGCCCGCACCGATGCCGAGGCGGCAACGCTGATCACCTCCGACGTCGACGAACGGGACCAGCCCTTCGTCACCGGCGAGCGCACAGCCGAGGGTTTCTATACCGTGCGCAACGGCCTCGAGGCGTGCATCGCCCGGGGCAGGGCGTACGCCCCCTACGCCGATCTGCTCTGGATGGAGACCGGCACCCCCGATCTCGAGCTCGCCCGCAGATTCGCCGAAGGCATCAAGGCCGAGTTCCCCGACCAGATGCTCGCCTACAACTGCTCGCCGTCGTTCAACTGGCGCAAGCACCTCGACGACGCCACGATCGCCACGTTCCAGCGCGAACTCGGTGCGATGGGCTTCACGTTCCAGTTCATCACCCTCGCCGGCTTCCACGCGCTCAACTACTCCATGTTCGATCTGGCCCACGGCTACGCCCGCGACGGCATGAGCGCCTACGTGGACCTGCAGGAGCGCGAGTTCGCCGCCGAGGACCGCGGGTACACCGCAACGCGGCACCAGCGCGAGGTCGGCACCGGCTACTTCGACCAGGTGGCGACGGCGCTGAACCCCACGGGCAGCACGCTCGCCCTCGCCGGGTCCACGGAGACCCAGCAGTTCCACTAGATCCTTCCCGCCGAGATGGCAGACACGACCGCGAACCCACTCGGGACCGGTCATTGCTGCCATCTCGGCGGCCCGTACCTCAAGGAGCACACCATGAACGGCCAGTACACCCTGAACGGCATCACCCTGACCGCCCTGCCGCTGCCACGGCAGGCAGAGATCCTGACCCCCGAGGCTCTCGACTTCGTCAAGGCACTCCACAAGGCCACCCACAAACGCCGTGAGGAACTCCTCCACCACCGCTGCCGTCAGCGCAAAGCCGTGGCCGCGGGGAGCGATCCGCGGTTCCTGCCCGAGACGCGCCACATACGCGACGACGCCTCCTGGCGAGTGGCCCCGACGGCGCCCGGCCTCGAGGACCGACGGGTCGAGATCACCGGCCCCGTGGACCGCAAGATGACCATCAACGCATTGAACTCGGGGGCGAAAGTTTGGCTCGCGGACATGGAGGACTCCTCCACGCCGTCGTGGTCCAATGTGATCAACGGGCAGCTGAACCTCAAGGACGCCCTCGCGGGCCGGATCGACTTCACCTCGCCCGAGGGCAAGGAATACCGGGTCCGGGGCGACGCCGGAGAGCTGCCCACCATCGTGGTCCGCCCCCGTGGCTGGCACCTGTCGGAGAAGCACGTCCTCATCCAGGACGTGGCGGTGGCCGGCGGCCTGCTCGACTTCGCGCTGTACTTCTTCCACAATGCGCGCACCCTCATCGAGCAGGGACGCGGACCCTACTTCTACCTGCCGAAGATCGAGAACCACCTCGAGGCGCGGCTGTGGAACGACATCTTCGTCCAGGCGCAGCAACTGCTCGGTATCCCGCAGGGCACCATCCGCGCCACCGTGCTCATCGAGACCATCACGGCGGCCTTCGAGATGGAGGAGATCCTCTACGAGCTCAAGGATCACGCCGCAGGCCTGAATGCCGGGCGCTGGGACTACATCTTCTCCGTGATCAAGAACTTCCGCACCAGGGGTCCGCGGTTCATCCTGCCGGACCGCAACGCGGTCACCATGACCGCGCCGTTTATGCGCTCCTACACCGAGCAGCTCGTCCGTGCCTGCCATCGCCGAGGGGCCCACGCGATCGGCGGCATGGCCGCGTTCATCCCCAATCGGCACGACGAGCAGGCCAACGCGCTCGCCCTTGAGAAGGTGCGCGCGGACAAGTCCCGCGAGGCCGACGACGGCTTCGACGGCTCCTGGGTGGCCCACCCCGATCTCGTCCCGGTGGCCATGGAGGTCTTCGACGCCAAGCTCGGCGACCGGCCGCATCAGCTCGACCGCCGGCGCGACGACGTGGAGCCGGACGCGAAAGGGCTCCTCGACGTCGCCGCCACCCCGGGCACCATCACCGAGCGCGGCGTGCGGGAGAATCTCGAGATCGGCGTCCGGTACGTCGAGTCCTGGCTGCGCGGGCAGGGTGCTGCGGCGATCAACAATCTCATGGAGGACGCCGCCACCGCGGAGATCTCCCGGTCGCAGAT
>JARIBG010000062.1 GCA_029257465.1 Arthrobacter sp.
GTGGTTGCAGACGTAGGTCCCGGCCGTCTGAGAGACCTCGACCGGGATGTCGAACGCGTCCAGTGCCTGACGGCACGCCTTGATGGGCAGCGTGGAGAAGTAGGCCGCGGGTCCGCCGCCGACCACGGGTTCGTCGATCGGCTGGTGGCCGGCGTTGTCCGGGATCCGCGCATCGTCCACGTTGATCGCCACGCGCTCCAGCGAGATGCGCTCCCGGCCTCCCGCCTGCCCCACGCACAGGACCGTATCGGGACGGTGTTCGGCGAGGGCGGCGTCCAGCACGTCGAGACCGGCTCCGAAGACGCACGGGATCTCGACGGCGACGGCCTCGTGCCCCTGCGCCCGCAGGAGCTCGGAAGCCTGGCGCGCTGCGAGCCAGGACGGATTGGTGGCCTCTCCCCCGAAGGGTTCGAAGCCGGTCAGCAGGATCATGCGCTCAGCCTAGGACAGGTGGACGCATCCTGACAGCGGACTAGAACACGTGTTCTAATAGTTGCATGCGGTGGCAAGAGCAGCGAATCATGAACGACGACGACGACGCAGCCGCCTCGCCCGCGCTGCTGCCCCTCGCCGGTCTCGTCCGTTCCGTGCGAACCCCGGACTTCGCCGGGATCACCTTCCACGAGGTCGCCGCGAAATCGGTGCTCAACCGGGTCCCACCGACGTCGTCCATGCCCTTCTCCTGGACCATCAACCCGTTCCGCGGGTGCTCCCACGCCTGCGTGTACTGCTTCGCCCGCAAGACGCACAGCTACTTGGATCTCGATACCGGGCTCGACTTCGACGCCCAGCTCGTGGTCAAGATCAATGCCGCGGAGGTGCTCAGGCGTGAGCTGGCTCGGCCGTCCTGGAAGCACGAGCACGTGGCGCTCGGCACGAATACCGACCCCTACCAACGGGCCGAGGGCCGGTACGCACTCATGCCGGGCATCATCACCGCGCTCGCGGAATCGGGGACGCCGTTCTCCATCCTGACCAAGGGCACCCTACTGGCGCGCGACATCCCCCTGCTCAGGGAGGCGTCCAGCTCGGTGAGCATCGGCATGGGCATCTCCCTGGCCCTCGTGGATCCGGTCCTGGCCGAGGCGATCGAGCCAGGGACGCCCTCCCCGAAGGCGCGGCTCGCCCTGATCTCCCGGCTGCGCGAGGCGGGTCTGCCCTGCAATGTGATGGCCATGCCGATCCTGCCCTGGCTCACCGACGGCGACGAGTCCCTCGACCGGCTGTTCGGCGCCCTCGTCGCGGCAGGTGCCACCGGGGTGAGCGCCGGTCCGCTTCACCTCCGCCCCGGCTCTCGCGAGTGGTTCATGCAGTGGCTCGCGCGCCACTACCCGCTCCTCGTGCCGAAGTACGAGCAGCTCTACAGTGGGGGCAGCTACGCGTCCAAGGAGTATCGGGATTGGCTCAGCGGCAGGATCAAGATCTTCCGAGCCAAGCACGGGCTCTCTGCCGGTGCCGGTTTCTTCCGGAATCTGTCGCCCACCCCGGGCGACGCGAAAGCATCAGCTACTGCCGATATTCCGGTCGGGGCACCCGCCGAATCCGCTCAGGCATCCCTCTTCTGATCCGGTCGCCCTGCGTTCTGACCGGGCAGCACTGCACTCCGATCCTCACAGCGCCTCCCGGAGCGCCGTAAGGATCGGCCTGTCGGCTGGGATCCAGGGAAGCTCCTCCAGCTCGGTGCCCGCAGTCAGGTCCACCCACCGCAGCTCGTCGTGGTCCTGCAGCGGCGCTGGTGAACCGTCGATCACCTGGGCGAACCACACGCGCATCGCGGCCCTCCCGTTCAGCGGCCATCCCTGCTCACCCGGGCCCTCGATCTCCCGACCCAGGCGAAGGACGACGCCGAGTTCCTCGTCGAGCTCGCGGTGCAGAGCCTCCTCGCAGGTCTCGCCCGGCTCGACCTTCCCGCCGGGGAACTCCCAGAGACCTGCAAGCTCGGGCGGGGAACTGCGCCGGGCCACGAGGAGGCGTGTGGGCAGATCGAGGGAGTCAACGACGGCTGCTCCGACGATCTGGAGGAGCAGGCCGGAGGCTGGTGTGGTCACCAGGAGAGTGTAGCCAGGGCTGTGTAGCGAAAGCTGTTTGGCGAGGGGTGTCCCGTGCTGCGGTCATCCGGGGGCCGGCCTCGTCGGGTACTGGGGCTCCACAGTGAACGGGAGCTTCCCGCCCGCGGCCCCTGAGTCGATCGCCTAGTGTTGATGACGACGATGTCCGTGCCGCCGGTCCTGTCCCTGATTACCCGGGCGTGCCCGGCGGCCGCCCCACCTCCTCGACGATTCCTGCCGCTAGGACACCCATGACCACTTCTGCTCCCCCGCTGCCCACGCAGAGACTGTATGGTCGCCGACTCACCCTCGCGATCGCTGCGCTGGCCGCGGGTGGTTTCGCGATCGGGACCACCGAGTTCACCATCATGGGACTGCTCGAGGAGATGCGCGCGGACCTCGGCATCGACTATGCGCAGGGCGGGCATGTCATCTCCGCCTACGCACTCGGCGTGGTGATCGGCGCTCCTGTCCTGGCGACCATCGGAGCGAAGAAACCTCAGCGGGCCGTGGCGATCGCCCTGATGCTGGTCATCGCGCTGGCGAATCTGTCGTCCTTCTTCGCCGCCGGGTTCGGCTGGATGCTCGCCTCACGCTTCCTGTCCGGGCTTCCCCACGGCGCGTACTTCGGCGTTGCCGCGGTCATCGCCGCGACGCTGGCGGATCCTGCCCGGCGCGGACGCGCCATCGCCATGGTGATGCTCGGTCTGAGTATCGCGAATGTCGTAGGGGTGCCGTTCGCCACGTGGCTGGGCCAGCAGTTCGGCTGGCGCTCCATGTTCCTGCTGGTGGGGCTGATCGGTGCTGCGACCGTGGTACTCATCCGAGCTTTCGTGCCGGACGTCCCCGTGCGGCCCGGAGCAAGTATCCGGGCGGAACTTAGCGTGCTCCGGAGGCCGCAGCTCTGGCTGACGCTGCTCATCGGCATCGTGGGTTTCGGCGGCTTCTTCGCGGTCTACTCCTTCATCTCACCGATCATGACGGAGGTGGCGGGGCTCGACGTCTCCCTGCTGCCGCTCGTCGTGGCCCTGTACGGCGTGGGAATGGTGGTGGGGAACATCCTCGGCGGCCGGCTCGCCGACCGCTCGGTGATGGGGAGCATCTACGGGGTCATGGCGACCATCACGGTGGTACTCCTGGTGTTCCCGCTCGCTGCGACCACCCCGTGGTCGGCGTACCTTTTCGTCTTCCTCGTGGGAGCCAGCGGATCCACGCTCATCCCGCCCTTGCAGGCCCGACTGCTGGACGTCTCCCCGGGCGCACCGTCGCTGGCCTCGTCGATGAACCACTCGGCACTGAACGTCGCCAACGCCCTCGGCGCGGCGCTCGGCGGCGCCGTGATCACCGCGGGGTGGGGATTCACCTCGCCAGCCCTCGTCGGCGCCGGGCTGGCCGTCCTCGGGCTCGGCATCGCCCTCGTCAGCGGTCGGCTGGATTCCTCGGCGGCTCAGCGCGAGCGCTGAACATCCAGAACGCGCTGAACATCCAGAGCGCGCTGGGCTCGCGCCGATGCGTAGAGGCAGACCGTGGCCGCCGTGCCCACGTTGAGGGATTCGGCGCTGCCGTAGATCGGCACAGCCACCCGGGCGTCGGCAGCAGCGGTCACCGCGTCATCGAGTCCCTGGGCCTCGTTCCCGAACAGCCACGCGGCCGGATCCTCGAGGCGCACCAGGTCGGTGACGGTGTTGGTGACCATGTCGCTGGCCGTGTCGGTGACCGTGTCGGTCGGCCTGTCGGTGGTCAGGGGAACGGATTCTCCGCTCCTGGTCGGTTCGCCACCCGGCACGTCCGTCGTCGGACCA
The DNA here is from genome assembly GCA_029257465.1 of Arthrobacter sp. Lineage (GTDB taxonomy): Bacteria > Actinomycetota > Actinomycetes > Actinomycetales > Micrococcaceae > Arthrobacter_D. The sequence continues at coordinate 3,851 of JARIBG010000062.1, forward strand.
TGCTCCTTGGACGACGGCGGCCTGGTTCCGGCTTGCTGCCGCGGCCCCGCGAAGCGTCGGGCCGCACTGGCCTCCTGCAGATCGTCCAGACTCGATGAGCCGCGACCGTCAGCGGCGAGGACGCTCAGGCCGGCACCGCTCAGACGGGCCGGAAGGTCCTCGATCCCGACGCCGGTCACCACACCCAGGTGGAACAGGGATCCCACGGTGGACCGGACGGTCTTGGGATTGTAGACATCGACGCTGCCACCGGTCAGGATCACGGCGTCCGCCCCCGCCGCATCGGCTGCGCGGATGATGGTGCCCGCGTTCCCAGGATCGCGCACCTCGACCAGGACCGCCAGGAGGCGTGGACCGCTGGCCAGCACGTCGTCGAGCGCGGTGTCGACGAAACGGCAGACGGCGATGAAGCCCTGCGGCGTCACGGTGGAGGACATGGCCGCCAGAACCTCCGGCGTGACGGTCCGCAGGGGCGGGGCGGCGGGCGCAGCGAGAAGCCCGGCGATGTCCTCGTGGCGCTCCAGTGCCTCGGTCGTGGCGAAGAGGTCGACGACGACGCCGTCACCTCCGGCGTCGAGCCTCCCCAGGTGCAGCACGAGCGCCTCGCGGACGGCCTGGGGGCCCTCAGCGAGGAACTCACGTCGCCTCAGACGCGAAGGACGCCCGGCCAGGCGAGCCACCTCCTTCACCCGGTCAGCCTGGGTGTTGGTCATCAGTGGTGCCCGGGGGCGTCCGTTCGCAGTCATCGTATCCAGTGGGCGGCCCGGAGGGTCCGCCGCAGCTGGTGCGCCTAGGCCGAGGCCTTGACGGGAGCCGACGTGTCCGCCGGCAGGGCGTTCCGCGCGAGCTCCACGAGCGCTGCGAAGGCAGCTCCGTCGGTGACGGCGAGGTCCGCGAGCATACGGCGATCGACCTGGATCTCGGCGGCCTTGAGGCCCTGGATGAGCCGGTTGTACGTCAGGCCGTTGGCGCGGGAGGCAGCGTTGATGCGCTGGATCCACAGGCGACGGAAATCGCCCTTGCGCTTGCGGCGGTCGCCGTAGCTGTAGACGAACGAGTGGAGCAGCTGCTCCTTGGCCTTGCGGTACAGGCGCGAACGCTGTCCGCGATAGCCCTTGGCGCGTTCGAGGACGACCCGACGCTTCTTGTGGGCATTGACTGCCCGCTTCACACGTGCCACGTGCTTACTCCTTCACTTCTGTCGGTCACGGCACCAGCCGCAGCGCTGCACGAACCGTGCGTGCGCTTTCCCGAGGGGTGGGTGGGTGGTCAGATGCCCAGCATCTTCTTGAGGACCTTGGTGTCCGCCTTCGCAACGAGCTGGTCGCTCGCGAGGCGACGCTTCACCGTCGAGGACTTGTGCTCGAGGTAGTGGCGGCGGTTGGCCTGCTGGCGCTTGAGCTTGCCGCTGCCGGTCACCTTGATGCGCTTCTTGACACCGCTGTGCGTCTTCATCTTCGGCATGGGAACCGATCTCCTTCTGATAGCCGGGGCTGATGCACCCGGAGGTCGGCACCCGAGAGTACCTGGTTGGTATGTGGACGAATCCCGTGGACCAGGGCGATGCCCTACTCCGTGGTGTCGGACTTCGGGCGGCTGGACGGACTCCTGGGAGCCGTCGTCCTGCCGCCGGGCTTGGGCATGGCCGATGGCTTCGGCGCTCCCGGCTTCGGTGCGGGCGTCGGCTTGGCCGCCGCTGCGGGCTTCGGAGCAGCGCTCTCGCCCGCCGCCGGAACGGCGGCGCTCGTCGGTGCCGACGCGGCCGGGCGGCTCGGTGCCGACGCGGCGGGGCGGCTCGGTGCCGACGCGGCGGGTCGTTCCGTCGCCGGACGAGGTGCCGACGTCCGGGGCGCCGAGGTCCTGGGAGCCGACGTACTGGGCGCCGAGGTCCGAGGCGCCGAGGATGTGCGGGCAGGAGCCGTCGTCTCAGCGGCGGGTGCTGTCGCCTCAGCTGCCGGAGCGGCGGCCTGCGCCGGACTGTCCGTTGATCCGGAGGTCGCCGTGTCGGTCGCCGGCGCGGTCGATGCTTCGGATGCAGCTTCGGAGCCCGGAGCATCCTGGGCCGGAGCTTCCGGCTCGCTCCTGATCGAGTAGCCCTCGGGCAACAGATCCGCCAGGGACTGCGTCATCGGCGCGCTGCTCGAGGCGGAGGTCGACACCCGGGCAGGTTCGTCCCCGGACTTGGCTGCCTCGTTGGCGGCCTTCGCGTCGGCGCGCTGCGTTGCCCGGCGGGCTTCCGCCTTCGCCTCGGCCTTGTTCTTCGTGGGACCGATGACCATGACCATGTTGCGGCCGTCGATGCGCGGGGTCGATTCGATCACCCCGACCTCGGAGACGTCCTCCGCGAACTTCTGCAGGAGGCGGATCCCCATCTCGGGTCGCTGCTGCTCACGTCCACGGAACTGGATCATGGCCTTGACCTTGTCGCCGGCACCGAGGAAGCGCAGGGCATGGCCGCGCTTCGTCTCGTAGTCGTGCGTGTCGATCTTGAGGCGGAAGCGGATCTCCTTCAGCACCGTATTGGTCTGGTTCTTCCGGGCCTCGCGGGCCTTGACGGCCGCCTCGTACTTGTACTTACCAAAATCCATGAGCTTCGCCACCGGAGGCTTCGCCTGCGGTGCTACCTCGACCAGATCCAGATCGGATTCGGCGGCAAGTCGGAGTGCGTCCTCGATACGGACGATACCCACCTGTTCGCCGGCAGGTCCGACCAATCGCACCTCGGGGACGCGGATACGATCGTTGATTCTTGGCTCGCTAATGTGTGACTCCTGTGAATTTTCGCGCTGAAACCGCGTGCAGACGAAAGAAGGCCTCCCATTGCATGCGCAATCGGAGGCCTCGAGAACCGGTCCTGGAAGGTCGTCGGGAGTTCGCACCCCCCGCTCGATCAGCAGGTCCGACCAGATGACCCGGCTACCTGCAATGCGGCCTCGAGGCTGCACCAGGCAAACGCGGGTGGGAGAGGACTCCGCTTGCAGACCGGCACCTCGAGGCATCTTCGCAGACACACGTCGAGTAAGCGTGACCGGTTGGTCTATGCCAAGCTTACCAGTATGGATACGCCAGACGACAATCAGCAGCAGGTCCCTGATGCCGGGGCTGCTTCCTCGCGCCGCAGCTTCACCGAGGAGCGCGAGCACGCCGCCGGGGCGCCGGACCCGGTGGACGACGTCGAGCAGGGCGTCCGCCAGCAGATGCGCGATATCTCGGAGGTGGCCGCCGTGGAGGTCATCGTGACGTCGGCCGTGCATCTGATGAGCGCAGCCGCGGTCAAGTGCGGCCTGGCCCAGGAGGACGACGCCGAGCAGCTCAAGGACCTGGACGAGGCACGGAAGCTGATCACGGCGCTCGCCGGGTTCGTGACGGCCGCGGCACCGGAGATCGGGTCCCAGCATGCAGGCCCGTTGCGCGACGGCCTGAGATCACTGCAGCTGGCGTTCCGGGAAGCCTCGATCATCCCCGATCCACCCGGTCAGGGCCCGGGCGAGAAGTACACCGGTCCGGTCAACTGACGTGGTCGCGCCGGTGCACTAGGAGCGGGCGGCAGGCTCGACGGCGACCGCCGACCTCCCCTGATCGCGACGGACCAGACCGACCAGGGCGATCAACGCCGAGACCACGCCGATCGCGGTGAAAGCCGCCCACGGCCCGACGACGTCGATGACCACCCCGGCAACCGGCGCCCCGAGCGCCACACCGGAGGTCAGGGCCGAGCCGTACCAGCCCATGGCCTCCCCTCTCCTGTCCTCGGCCACGAGATCCGCCACCTTCTCCGATGCGGCCGAGAGCACCGGCGCCACGAGCAGACCCGCCGGGATCGCGAGCAGTGTGAGGGACAGTGTGCTCCCGGCGAAGCCCAGTGGCAGACTCAGCAGCGCCAGCCCCAGCAGGAGCAGTGCCGGCGGCACAGGACGGTGCAGCGCGCCGTAGACCAGACCGCCCACCACCGAGGCGGCGCACCAGGCGGCGAAAACGATGCCGAGACTGCCCTCGGCTCCGGCGAGTTCGAGAGCGGCGACGATGCCCACCTCGGAGCCCGAGAGCACCAGACCTGCGCCGATCGCGATCACCATGACCATGGCCAGCGGCACCGTCAGCCAGGGGAAGGCCCTGCGGATACCGCGCCGCAGCACGGAGCCAGGTGCGCGGGTCTCCGCTCCCTCGACGGGCAGCCCGCGATCGGCCGGGGCATACGCGGCACCCGCTGGAGCTGCAGCCCGGAGCACGACGGCGTCGGGCAGTTGGTCCGAGCGTGTGGGCGGATTGAACCACAGCAGGAAGAGCCCGGCGGAGGCTGTGGCGAGGCCCACCAGCGTCAGACCGAACACCGTGGACACCTGGGTCGCGAGGACGATGCCCACGGCCGGTCCCACCATGAAGATGACCTCGGTGGAGATGGCGTCCAGGGTGAACGCGGTGCGTCGCTGGTCGCCGTCCACGAGCACACCCAGTGCCTGCCGGATCACGGAGAAGGCCGGCAGGGTGAACAGACCTCCGATCAGCGCGGCGACCAGCAGCCAGTGGTAGGGCAGGTGCGGGGCCACGGACCAGATGAGTGCTTCCGCGACGATCGAGGGGATGAGCGCCCGGCGAAGACCCGCACCGTCGATCCGCCGTCCTCGCCACGGTGCTCCGACGGCAATACCGATCGTGAGGACCGCCGCGACCGCACCCGCTGCGGCGTAGCCGCGGTCGAGGGTCTGCACCACATGCAGCGTCAGCAGGACTCCTGCGGCGGAGTGGGGGAACCGGGCGATCATGCCGACGATCAGCAGCGTCCTCACGGAGCGGATGCGGAGCAGGTCCCGGTATACAGCGAAGTTCACGGCAGGGCTTTCTGTGCCGACGCGTCCGTCAGCGGAGGAGTTTGAGATCGAGTGAGTCGACACGCTCCACGAACTCGGGGAGCCCGAGGAGCTTCGACCGGAAGGAGGCGACCACATCCGCGACCGCCTCCGGCGTCAGACCGGCCCGCAGCCGCAGATCCAGCCGGAGCTCGGGCCCCGGTCCGCCGCCGCTGACAATGGTACCGTCGGCGGCCCGGGTCAGAACCCCGGCAGCGGGTCGCAGGCCCACGGAGAGCACAGCTGGATCCTCCTGCGCGACGACGCCGATGAGACCGGCCAGTGCAGGGTCCTCGTACGACGGCGTCCAGTCGCGCTGCTGCGCCAGCGCCCAGACGGCGGGACGCCGCAGGACGAACGTCATGGCTTCCCCCGGATCGAGCACCAGCAGTTCGGCACCCTCGGACACTGCTGCCAGAGCCGCCCGTGCGGCATAGGCCGCGACCGGCCTGGCAGCGGGATGCCACTGCTGCAGCGCAGCTGTCGAGGAGAAGACCGGCAGTGCCTTGCGCCCGTCCGGGGCCGACAGCGTGACCAGGGACATGTCCGCTTCCGTATCGGCCTCCAGTCCGGCGTCGGTCCGCGCCTGGCGGCTCACCTCGGCCACGATCGGGATGAACACCCGAGCGGTGGTCAGCGCTGCGAGGACGGCGCGCTCGCCCGCCCCGAGCTCGTCTGTCACCCCGCGCAGTCCGGTCAGCGCAGCGGTGAGGGCCTGATCGGGTGCGCCGTCGTCGTCGTCGAACGCGTGCAGCGGATTCTGCGGACCGCTCAGATCACGGCCGGCCCACGCCTGCCCGGCGGAGTCCGTGTGATTTCCCGCGAGGGCTGCTGCGATATGGGCGGGCAGCTCGCGGCTCACGCGTCGGCGCCGGGGAGCCCTGCCACGTCCAGGGCCTGCGGAAGGGTGAAGGCCCCGGCGTAGAGCGCCTTGCCGACGATGGCGCCCTCGAGTCCCTGGGGGACGAGGTCCCGCAGGGCAGCGATGTCATCGAGGCTCGATATTCCTCCCGAGGCCACCACGGGGCGCGCCGTCCTGGACAGGACCTCCTGCAGGAGCTCGAGATTCGGACCCTTCAGCGTGCCGTCCTTCGTCACGTCCGTCACGACGTAGCGTGCGCACCCGGCATCCTCGAGTCGCTGCAGCACCTCCCACAGATCGCCGCCCTCCTCGGTCCAGCCGCGGGCTGCGAGCGTGGTCCCGCGTACGTCGAGTCCGACGGCGATCGCTTCGCCGTAGCGGGCGATCACCCGCTCGGTCCACTCCGGGTTCTCGAGTGCCGCCGTGCCGAGATTCACGCGGGTAGCACCGAGTTCGAGGGCGGCCTCGAGCGAGGCGTCGTCACGGATGCCTCCGGAGAGCTCCACCTTGATGTCGAGGTGGTTCACCACGCGCTCCAGCAGCTCGCTGTTCGAACCGCGACCGAACGCGGCGTCCAGATCCACGAGATGCACCCACTGGGCCCCGTCCTGCTGCCAGGCCTGCGCGGCCTCGAGCGGGTCGCCGTAGCTGGTCTCGCTGCCGGCCTCGCCCTGGACGAGGCGCACAGCTCGGCCGTCGGCGACGTCGACGGCGGGGAGGAGTTCGAGGAAGGGGGATTCGGTGAGGCTCATGATCTGCTTTCGTCAGAGGGTGAACAGGTAGGCGGCGACGAGGGCGAGACCTGCCAGCACCAAGAAGGCGATCCACACCCAGCGCGGGAAGTCCTGGCCCCGCAGGGAGAAGGCTCCACCGATGAGGAGGCCGGCGACACCCATCAGGATCAGGCTCAGCACGGACCGCTCACAATCCCTCGATCCAGTTCCGCAGCAGCTGCGCTCCGGCGTCGCCGGACTTCTCCGGGTGGAACTGGGTGGCGCTGAGCGGGCCGTTCTCGACGGCGGCGACGAACGGCCCGCCATGATCGGACCACGTGACCTGGGGCGGTTTCATCGCCGGCTGGGTGACGTCGAAGGTCCAGTCCTGCACGCCGTAGGAGTGGACGAAGTAGAAACGCTCAGCGCCGATCCCGTCGAACAGGACGGTCCCCTCGGGCGGCCGCACGGTGTTCCACCCCATGTGCGGGACGACGTCGGCCTTCAGCCGCTCGACGGTCCCCGGCCACTCGGCCATCCCCGGTGTCCGCACACCGTGCTCCACACCCTCGTCGAAGAGGATCTGCAGACCCACGCAGATGCCGAGCACGGGCCGGCTCCCGGCCACGCGTCGGCCGATCATGCGCAGGGCGTCGACGTCCTTGAGTCCCTTCATGACCGCGGCGAAGGCTCCCACCCCGGGTACCAGCAGTCCGTCGGCGCCGAGCACGTCGTCGGGCCTGGCGCTGAGGACCACCTCGGCCCCTACATGCTCCAGGGCGCGCACCACCGAGCGGACATTGCCCGAGCCGTAGTCCAGGACGGTGACGGTCTTCGTGCTCACAGTGCGCCCTTCGTCGACGGGATTCCCTCGACCCGCGGATCGGGTTCGACAGCGGCGCGGAGTGCCCGGGCGAGCGCCTTGAACTGGGCTTCGACGATGTGGTGCGGGTCGCGGCCCGCGATGAGTGTGACGTGCAGGCAGATGTGCGCGTGCAGTGCGATGGCCTCCAGGACGTGGCGGGTCAGCGATCCGGTGAAGTGACCCCCGATGAGGTGATACTCCTGACCGACCGGCTCTCCGCCGTGCACGAGGAAGGGGCGGCCCGAGATGTCGACGACAGCGTTGGCGAGCGCCTCGTCCAGCGGGACGGTCGCTTCACCGAAGCGGCGGATACCCGCCTTGGTCCCCAGGGCGCTGCGCAGCGCCTCACCGAGGGCGATGGCGGTGTCCTCGACGGTGTGGTGGACGTCGATGTGGGTGTCTCCCGAGGATGCGATCCTCAGGTCGATGAGGGAGTGCTTCGAGAGCGCCGTCAGCATGTGGTCGAAGAACGGCACGGTGGTGTCGATCGTCGACACCCCGGTGCCGTCCAGGTCCAGCTCCACGAGGACACTGGACTCACTCGTGGACCGCTCGATGCGGGCCGTACGCTTGCGGGCGACATCACCTGTCATGGCATTCCTTCTGTGCGCTGCCGGTGATCCGGGCGCGATCGACGATTCGTGGGGTGGGAGCCGCTCCATGGCGGACCCTGGATCTGCCGGGAGCGGCTAGTCGACCGCCCTGGCGGGCGGTTGCTCCCCATCGGCGCTGAGCAGACGCGCGAGCGCTGTCAAGAAGGCCGTGGTCTCCTGCTCCGTTCCCGCGGTGACCCGCAGCGATCCGGGGATCCCGACGTCGCGGATCAGCACACCGGCCTCGAGCAGGCCCTCCCAGATCCGGTGCGGGTCCTCGAGTCCGGAGAAGAACACGAAGTTCGAGTCCGACGGTGACGGCGTGAGACCAAGGAGCTCCAGTTCGGTCACGATCCGGTCCCGCTGTACCTTGATCGCCTCGACGTTGGACAGCAGCGTGTGGGCGTGGGTCAGGGCTGCATTCGCGGTGGCCTGCGTGAGCGCCGAGAGGTGATAGGGCAACCGGACCAGTCTGAGGGCGTCGGTGACCTCCGGCGCAGCGGCCAGATAGCCGATCCTTGCCCCCGCGAGAGCGAAGGCCTTGCTCATGGTGCGCGAGACCAGGAGTCTGGCACGCCCCGACAGCAGGGAGAGGGCGCTGGCGGTGCCCTGGTGGGCGAACTCGCCGTACGCCTCGTCGACGATGATGATGGCGTTGGCCGCCTCACCCGCCGCGTACGCCGCCTCGATGACATCGAGACCGAGCGCCGTACCCGTCGGGTTGTTCGGTGAGCACAGGAAGACGACGTTCGCGGCGGAGTCCCGGACGGCCCGTGCCGTCGCCTCCGGCGTCATGGCGTAGCCGTGCTCGCGCTCCGCAGTGATGTACCGCGTGCCGGTCCCGCTCGCGAGCAGCGGGTACATGGAGTAGGTGGGAGGGAAGCCGAGCGCTGTGCGACCCGGTCCGCCGAACGCCTGCAGGACCTGCTGGAGCACCTCGTTGGAGCCGTTGCCGGCCCACAGTTGCTCGGGGGTGAGTCCGTGCCCCAGGTACGAAGCAAGATTCTGCCGCAGTTCGGTGAACTCCCGGTCGGGGTAGCGATTGAGGCCCTGCGTGGCCTTCTCCACGGCCTCCACGATCGCCGCATGCACATCGGCGGGTACACCGTGGGTGTTCTCGTTCACGTTGAGCAGGATCGGCACCTCCAGCTGCGGCGCCCCGTACGGGGACAGCCCACGGAGATCCTCACGCAGGGGCAGCTGCGACAGCGATTCGGCGGAAGATGACACGATCCGAGTTTAAGCGATGCGACCCCTCGCCCCTAACCGGCCGAGGGAACGGCGATTCTTTGACCGGCCTGGACGACGGAGCTGTCCAGCTCGTTCAACTCCACCATCTCGGCGACGACGTCGCGAGGATCGCGTTCGGGGGCGTACTGCAGCGCGAGGCCCCAGAGCGTCTCCCCGTCCGCGACCGCCACGTCCACCGTCTCCGTGACCTCCGGCGCCGACTCCCCCGCCTGGGCCACCGAGGAGAGGAAGGCGCCGAGCAGGATCAGCGCTGCCGCACTCAGGGCCAGCGGCAGCCCGACCAGCAGGAACCGGCCCCGGCGGGTGAGGGTCAGCGGGCGCTGCGGGAGACGCGCCGGTGTGAGGTCCCGCAGTGCTGTGCTGCCGTGCAGGGCGGTGCTGCCGTGCAGCGCTGGTGCTTCAGTCATCGTGTGTCCTCTTCCCCTGTCCGAGGCGTGCAGTGATCCATGTTTAGAACACGTGTTCTATTTCCTGCTCTGGTCATTCCTAGCACCTATGACCGACGGTTGTCGAGACTCGATCGAACATATGTTTGAAAAGTGCCGCCCTGTGTCCTAGCGTGAACAAAGCAGGACGACGACGCCGATCAGCAGCGTGGGAGCTGGGGTTCAGGCGCCGATGTCCTTCGACATAATCACCTGCCTCTGACATTCCAGGACCTGGTTGACCGGGGGCAGGACGGCGGATGACGGGGTGTGCGATCCCAGGTGAAAGGCGTGACCGTGGCGGAATCAACACCGGCTGGATCGACAGCGGCCGAAGCAACACCGGCGGACTCGAGACTGTCCGAGGCACACGTGGCTGATGAGCAGCGCCCCGACGCGGGAGGCCGCGGTGCGGCTGCTGAACTGGCTGCCGAGCCGGCTGTCGTACCGGTGGCGGTGCCGGCTGGTCGCGGCCGGCCGCGAGGAAGATCGGTCTCGAAGGGCCTGTCGGCGCGCCAGCTGACGATCCTCGAGACGATCCAGCGATCCATCGCCGACAACGGGTATCCGCCGTCCATGCGCGAGATCGGCGACACGGTCGGTCTGGCGAGTCTTTCCAGCGTGACGCACCAGCTCTCGCAGCTCGAGCGGCTCGGTTATCTGCGCCGCGACCCGAAACGCCCCCGTGCCATGGAGGTGCTGCTCCCGCTGACCCTGGCCCCCGGGACCCGCCCGGAGACCGAGGGCGCCCCGGGTGAGCAGCGCCGGGCCGCGGAGCGTCAGATCGCCGTCGACACTGCGCTCGTCCCCCTCGTGGGCCGTATCGCCGCAGGCGGGCCCATCCTCGCCGACCAGGTGGTGGAGGACATCATGCCCCTGCCCCGCCAACTGGTGGGCCACGGTGATCTGTTCATGCTCCGGGTCTCGGGTGACTCCATGGTCGACGCCGCGATCTGCGACGGGGACTGGGTGGTGGTACGGCGGCAGCAGAGCGCTCAGAACGGGGACATCGTCGCAGCGCTGCTCGACGACGAGGCCACCGTGAAGACCTTCCGGCAGCGGGACGGCCATACCTGGCTGCTCCCGCAGAACACCCGCTACGAGCCCATCCTCGGCGACCACGCGAGCATCATGGGCAAGGTCGTCTCGGTGATGCGCGCCCTCTGACCCGGCGTGGGGAGGGCGCCCAGGCTCCTGCTCAGCGCGCCGAGAGTCGCTCGAGGATGCCGGTGGTGGTGGCCCTGTCTGTGGTCGCCCAGAAGGGGGGCAGGGCCGAGCGGAGGAAGCCCCCGTACCGGGCCGTGGCGAGACGGCTGTCCAGGACGGCGACGACGCCGCGATCCCCGCTCGTCCGGATGAGCCGCCCTGCTCCCTGGGCCAGGCGGAGGGCCGCGTGGGTCGCCGAGACACTCATGAAACCGTTCCCCCCGCCGCGGGCCACGGCCCTGGTGCGGGCCGTCATGAGCGGATCGTCCGGCCTCGGGAAAGGGATGCGGTCGATGACCACGAGCCGGCAGGAGGCACCCGGGACGTCGACGCCCTGCCACAGGGACATGGTCCCGAACAGACACGTGTCGGGTTCCTCCGCGAAGCGGGTCACGAGGGCATTGAGCGAGGAGTCCCCCTGGCACAGGATCTCGAAGTCGACCTCCGGCCGCAGCGCTTCGGCAGCTTCCTCGGCGGCACGCTTCGAGGAGAACAGACCGAGCGCACCTCCCCGGGAGGCCTGCAGCAGGGTGAGCAGTTCCGCCAGCTGAGCAGCGGAAGTACCGCGTTCGGGTCGGGGCAGATCCTTCGCCACGTACAGCACCCCCTGCCTGGGATAGTCGAAGGGGCTCCCGACGTCCACGCCGCTCCAGCCGGGGGCGCCCGGACCGCTGAGGCCGAGAGAGCCCGCCACCGGACCGAACTCGGACCCGATGGCCAGTGTCGCGGAGGTCAGGATCACCGTGTGGTCCTCGAACAATCCCTCGCGCAGACGCTGGGCGACCGACAACGGAGCTACGTTGAGCGTCGCGGGCGCGTTCTCGTCCGCCTGCTCGTAGCCCGCTCCCGGAGTGAAGCTGCCGGTCCGTGAGGCCCACACGACCTCGTCGAGCGCGGACGCACCCAGGATCCGCTCCGAGAGATCGAAGACGGCCGCCACACGGGAGCGGGCGATCTGCCGGCCGCCGTCGGCGTCGGCTGTGCCGTCCGTCTTCGAGTCGGAGAGGGCGGCGCGCGCGGCGTCGCGTACCTGGCCCAGTGCCTGCTCGACGTCGTCCGGGAGCCCACCGGGCAGCAGACCGGACGCGATCGAACTCGAGGCAGCCTCGAGAGCCTCGGCTGCGGTGTCGAGGGCGGCGGTCGCGATCGAGGCGTGGCGGCGCATGGCCGTGCCCGCAGCACCGACCATGGCGGCCGAGAGCTGGCCGGAGACGGCGCCCGTCACGCGGTCGTGGAGCTCGTGGGCCTCATCGATCACCACGACGTCGTACTCCGGCAGAACGGCCCGGCCCTCGAAGGCGCTGATGGCGAGCAGGGCGTGATTGGTGACGACGATGTCCGCGTCCGCTGCAGCGGCACGGGCCTTCTCGCTGAAGCACTCCTGCGCCATGGGACAGCGGGCCGCTCCGAGGCATTCCATACTGGAGACGGACACCTGGCGCCAGGCACGGTCGCTCACGCCGGGCAGGAGATCGTCGCGGTCGCCGGTCGTCGTCTCCTGCGCCCACTCCCGGAGCCGGAGCACTTCCGCGCCGAGCGCCGTTCCGGGCGCGCCTCCGGTCATGCCACCGGCCGGCGCCGGGTGCGGTGCGGCGTCCCCCAGACTGAACAGCGTCCCGGGGATGTCCTCCTCCGGGAAACCGCCACCGGTCTTGTGGAGACAGACGTAGTTCGAGCGGCCCTTCAACAGGGCGACGTCCACGGGGCGTTCCAGTGCGGGGCCCACCGCCTCGAGGAGACGAGGAAGATCCCGCGCCATGATCTGTGCCTGCAGCGCCAGGGTCGCGGTGGCCACCACGGACGGACGCTCGCTGTTCATCGCGTGGCTGATGAGCGGGACCAGATAGGCAAGGGACTTGCCCGTACCGGTTCCCGCCTGCACGAGCAGATGCTCACCCGAGGCGATGGCGTCCCTGACCTCTCGCACCATCTCGTGCTGGCCGGTACGCATCTCGCCGCCCATTGCCGAGACGGCGGTGTCGAGCAGCTCGAGCGCCTGCCGGGCCCCGACCGCATACGGCGCGCCGTCCGGCGCCTGCACAGCGCCGGACGGCGTCTTCTCACTCATGCCGGAGGTACGGTTCCAGCTCCGCTGCCAGGCCCTCGCGGACCATCACCTCGAGGCGCGTCCCCTCGCTCTCGTGCTCAAGTTCGAGGATCTCCGCGTCCTCCTCGTGCAGGCGGCTCACGATCTCACCGTGCTCGTACGGAACGAGCAGATCGAGCTTCACACCGGGGCGCGGGATGCTCGCGCTGATGAGTTCCCTGAGCTCGGCCAGTCCAGCTCCGGTGCGGGCGGACACGACGACGGCGTGCGGCTCCCGCTGCCGGAGCCGCTCGATCACGAACGGATCGGCGGCGTCGGCCTTGTTCAGCACGATGAGCTCGGGCACCGACCGGGCATCGACGTCGGTCAGTACGGAGCGCACCGCCGCGATCTGCCCCTCGGGGTCCGGGTGGGACGCGTCGACCACGTGCAGGATCAGATCGGCGTCGGCGACCTCCTCGAGCGTGGAGCGGAACGCCTCGACGAGCTGTGTGGGGAGCGAGCGCACGAAGCCGACCGTGTCTGCCAGCGTGTAGCCGATGCCGTCGGGGGTCTCCGCCCGGCGGACCGTCGGATCCAGCGTCGCGAAGAGCGCGTTCTCGACGAGCACACCGGCGTCGGTCAGTCGGTTCAGCAGGGACGACTTGCCCGCATTGGTGTAGCCGGCGATCGCCACCGAGGGCACCTGGTTCCGGCGCCGGTTGGACCGCTTGGTCTCGCGGGCCGGCTTCATCCCGGAGATCTCGCGCCTGAGCTTCGCCATCCGGGTGCGGATCTTGCGTCGGTCGAGCTCGATCTTCGTCTCACCGGGACCACGCGACCCCATGCCCGCGCTTGCGCTGCCGACCTGGCCGCCAGCCTGCCGGGACATCGATTCACCCCAGCCCCTCAGTCGCGGCAGCAGGTACTCGAGCTGCGCCAGCTCCACCTGGGCCTTGCCCTCGCGGCTCTTGGCATGCTGGGCGAAGATGTCGAGGATCAGCGCGGTGCGGTCGATGACCTTCACCTTCACGATGTCCTCGAGACCGCGGCGCTGCGACGGGGAGAGCTCACTGTCGATGATGACGGTGTCGGCTCCACTGGCCTGGACGATCGTCTTCAGTTCCTGGGCCTTGCCCGACCCGAGGAACGTCGCGGGATCCGGCTTGAGCCGGCGCTGGACGATGCCGTCGAGCACCTCCGACCCCGCTGTCTCCGCGAGTGCGGCGAGCTCCTGGAGCGAGTTCTCGGCGTCCTGTGCGGTGCCCTCGCTCCTGAGTCCGGCCAGGACCACCCGCTCCAGCCTGAGCTGGCGGTACTCGACTTCGGTGACGTCCTCGAGCTCCGTGGACAGCCCTGCTACCCGGCGCAGTGCTCGGCGCTCCGTGAGCTCCTCCTGGTCGCCCTCGGCCGTCGAATCCCCGTCATCACTCGCCAGGGCCAGTGCCCTGGATCGCCAGGACGCTTCCTCGGGGACAGCGGACCTCTCCGGAGTCGCTACCTCGTTCCGGGTCCGTGCCATGACGGCCTCGTCGTTGTCGAGGATGCGGTCGATGACGGCCTGGATCTCCTCCGGGCTCAGCTCGGCTCCGGTGGAGTGGTTGTTGTTCTCGGTCATAGTCTCCCTAGTTAGATGTCCTTCAAGTCTACGTCGGCCCACCGACGCCGGCACGGCACTTCTCCCAGCGCTGAACCGGATCCGCGCCACGGAGCGGGCGCTGCCGTGCCACTAGGCTTTCCACCATGGAGTCCCAGCACTATTTCAGCGCCCAGCCCTCCGGACCCGACACGCGACGGCCCCTGTCCGTGGTTCTCGCCGGTGAGCGCCGGGAGCTCGTGACGTCGTCGGGCCTCTTCAGTCCGGACGGGATCGACAAGGGGACGGCGATCCTCCTGGACACGGTGCCGCACCCGCAGGGGACGCGGTTGCTGGACATCGGCAGCGGTTGGGGTCCGCTCGCGCTCACCATGGCACTGACTGCCCCGGAGGCGCAGGTCACCGCGATCGACGTCAACGAGCGGTGTCTGGCCCTCACCACCGAGAACGCGCAGCGCCTCCGGCTCGACAACCTCGTGGCGGCAGCGCCCGAGGATGTGGGCGAGGCACTCGAGTTCGACACCATCTGGTCCAACCCGCCCATCCGGATCGGCAAGCAGGAACTGCATGCCCTCCTACTGCGCTGGCTCCCGCGTCTGGCGCCGGATGGCAGCGCCTGGCTCGTGGTCCAGAAGAATCTCGGAGCCGATTCCCTGCAGCGCTGGCTGGGAGAGGAACTGCCCGAGGACTTCACCGTCCGTCGGGCCGCGACGGCGAAGTCCTTCCGGGTCCTCGAGGTCCGCCGAGGGCAGTGAGGACCGGCTGGCGCCTGGCGCCGCGTCACCGCAGCCTCGCTACAGCGTCACTACAGCGTCACTACAGCGGGAGCAGGGTCCCTTCGGCGACGAGGACGGCGGGGCCACTGAGCTCGACGTGCTCGCGCCCGTCGGGACCGGCGAAGAATTTCACGCCGACCACCCCACCGGGCACGCTCACGAGCCAGCGGTCGGGCGCACCTGTGCCGGCCCAGAAGCGGGTCGCCACCGCGGCCGCGCACGCCCCGGAACCGCACGATTGCGTCTGACCCACACCGCGCTCGTGCACCCGCATGGTGAGGCGTCCCACGCCGTCGTCCCCGACCAGCGGATCGGAGGGCACCACGAGCTCCACGTTGGTGCCCTCGGCCGGCGCGGGCTGGACCACGGGGGCGTGGTGAAGATCAGCCGCGTGCAGGTCGGCGTACTCGGCGAGGGCGACGACGGCGTGCGGATTGCCCATGCTGATCGACAGGGCGGGGCGGTCGACGTCGAGCCCCGCGATCTCCACGAGCGAATCCGTACCCCTCGCCACGGCCGTGTCGGGGACGATGAACTCCCACGTGCCCATGTCCACCGCGTAGCCGTTGCCTGAGCGGGTGACACGCTTGACGCCGCTGCGCGTCCCGATGGCCAGCTCCCCGCCGTCCGGCAGCTCGACGACGCCCTGGGCGAGGAGGAAGTGCGCGAAGACGCGGACCCCGTTCCCGCACATCTGCGCCACGGAACCGTCGCTGTTGCGGTAATCCATGAACCATTCGGCGCGCGAATCACTCTGGAGCAGTGCCTGACCCTCGGCGAGCGACGACGAGTGCACTGCCCTGATGAAGCCGTCCGCGCCGATGCCGCGATGCCGGTCGCAGAGACCGGCGACGAAGGCGACGTCCGTGCGACCCTCCCCCGCCGGGTCGAGGGTGAGGATGAAGTCGTTGCCCGTCCCATGGCCCTTCGTGAAGGACAGGCTCGGGGCCTGCTCGCCGCGCTCGGGTCCGGTGGGTGCATTCTGGGCGGCGGGGTAATCGGTCACGGTCCTAGGATAGGTCCCCGTGGGCGCGGAGGAGATCGACCGCCTGGTCGACAAGGCCCGGAGCCGCGCCATCGAGCCAGGTGATGCGCGGATCACCGCGGAACCAGGTCAGCTGGCGCCGGGCGAAGCGCCGGGTCGCCGCGACGGTGTCGGTGATCGCCTCGGCCTCGGTCAGGGTGCCGTCCAGTACCTGCAGGAACTGCCCGTACCCCAGCGCGCCCGACGCGGTGCGCCCCTCCCGGAGGCCCTCACCGGCAAGACGCGCCACCTCCGCCGCCAGCCCGTGCCGCACCATCGCCTGCACCCGGTCCGCCAGTCGTGCCCGCAGGAGGTCGCGGTCGACGCCGAGACCGAGTTGCACCGTGGGCCGATGGTACTCGCGTCGCGGCATGAAGGCGCTGAAGGGCCGCCCACTGATCTCGTGGACCTCCAGGGCCCGGATCAGCCGGCGGTCGTCGGCGATCCGATCGGCCGAGGCGGCGTCCACACCGCGGAGCCGCTCGCGGAACACTGCCGCTCCCTGCCGCGCGAAATCCGCCTCGAGCCTGGTCCTGACGGCGGGATCCGTCGGGGGGAACTCGAGCCGGTCGACCACCGCCCGGACGTAGAGCCCCGATCCTCCGACGAGCACCGGCACCCGCCCCCGGGCGCGGATCTGATCGATCACACACCGCGCGTCCTGCTGGTAGGCGGCGACGGAGGCCTCCTGCCGGAGGTCGAGCACATCCAGCAGGTGGTGCTCGATGCCGCCCCGCTCGGCGATCGGCAGCTTTGCCGTACCGATGTCCATTCCACGATAGAACTGCAGGGCGTCGGCGTTGACGATCTCGCCGTCGAGGCGTTGCGCGAGCGCGACTGCGAGGTGCGACTTCCCCGAGCCCGTGGGACCGACGACCGCGATGAGGGGCAGGGTCAAGGAGCCGTCGACCGCACGGGCAGGGAGGGCATGCCGAGCGAGACCGATCCGGCAGGTCCACCGGTCGGAGCGGGGGCTCCGCAGGAGTCGGCAAGGCTTCTGTCCCAGGCGTCTCCGGCGCGCGACCGGCGCAGCGAGTACTCGGCCGGGAGTGGATCCGACACCAGGTGGAAGGACGCGGCCTCCGTGACCGGCAGCGTCACGAAGTCTCCCGGGCGGGGCTCAGCGGCGCCCTCGGGCACCGTGAAGTGGACGAGGCGCTGGTCGCGGGCCCGTCCGGTCAGCCGGTGTGTCCGGTCGTCCTTGCGGCCCTGCTGATCCGTGACCAGCACCTCGACCTGCACGCCGACCTGCTGCGCGTTCTCCTCCGCGGCGATCCGGTCCTGGAGAGCCGTGAGCCGCTCGAAGCGCTCCTGCACCACGGCCTTGGGCAGCTGGTCCGGCAGCTCCGCCGCCGGTGTCCCGGGCCGCCTGGAGTACTGGAACGTGAAGGCGGTGGCGAAGCGAGAGCGCTCGACGACGTCGAGGGTCGCCTGGAAGTCCCCCTCGGTCTCGCCCGGGAAGCCGACGATGATGTCGGTCGAGATCGCGGCGTGCGGTATCTGCTCGCGGACGCGCTCGAGGATGCCGAGGAAGCGCGCGGACCGGTAGGAGCGGCGCATGGCACGGAGCACGCGGTCCGAGCCGGACTGCAGGGGCATATGCAGCTGCGGCATCACGTTCGGTGTCCGGGCCATCGCGTCGATGACGTCGTCGGTGAACGCCGCCGGATGGGGGCTCGTGAAGCGCACGCGCTCCAGGCCGTCGATCGATCCGCAGGCGCGCAGGAGCTTCGCGAAGGCCCCGCGGTCCCCGAACTCACTGCCGTAGGAGTTCACGTTCTGACCCAGCAGGGTGACCTCGACCGCGCCGTCGGCCACGAGCGCCTCCATCTCCGCGAGGATCTCCCCGGGGCGCCGATCGCGTTCCTTGCCCCGTAGCGCCGGGACGATGCAGAACGTGCACGTGTTGTTGCACCCGACGGAGATGGAGACCCACCCCGCGTAGACGGACTCGCGGCGCGTGGGCAGGGTGGAGGGGAAGACGTCCAGCGACTCGAGGATCTCGAGTTGCGCCTCGGAGTTGTGGCGGGCGCGCTCCAGCAGGGCGGGCAGCGCTCCGATGTTGTGCGTGCCGAAGACGGCATCGACCCACGGAGCCTTCGCCAGGATGGTGTCGCGGTCCTTCTGGGCCAGACAACCGCCGACCGCGATCTGCATCTCGGGCCGGAGGTCCTTCACAGCCTTGAGCATGCCCAGATTCCCGTAGAGCTTGTTGTCGGCATTCTCACGCACGGCACAGGTGTTGAAGACGACCACGTCCGCCTGGCCCTGCTCGGCGCGGTCCAGACCGGCATCCTCGAGCAGGCCGGAGATCCGTTCGGAGTCGTGCACGTTCATCTGGCAGCCGAAGGTCCGCACCTCGTAGGTGCGCCGCTCCTCCGCGTTGGGTGCAGCGTTGGCTGCGGTGTTGGTGGCAGTGCCGGGTGCGGTATTGGTTGCCATGCCGGGTGGAGTGCCGATCGTGGCGGCGGGCTGTGTCATGCTCACGTGCCCAAGCGTACGGCGGGCGGGCTCGACGGCGACAATCGCGCGGGCGGACTCAGTCGGTTGCCCGGGCCTCCGCCATGACGTCCCTGACGATGGAGAACGCGGTCCCGGGACTGTAGCCCTTTCGCGCGAGGGCGCCGACGAGGCGGCGGGTCTCCCTGTCGCATACGGCACGATCCGACAGGTCTGCACCGGCGCGGAGCTTGCGTCGCACCACGTCGAGAGCCTGTGCGTGCTCGGCGTCGTCGGAGACCTGGAGCAGCGCGTCCTCCGCCAGCTCGGGATCGATGCCCTTCTCGGTGAGCTCTCGCCGCAGCGCTGATCGGGACAGCGATTTCAGGGCCGTGCGGCTGCGGACCCACATCCTGGCGAACTCTGCATCGTCGATCAGCTGCACCTCCTCGAACCGGTCGAGCAGCGCGGAGGTGATCGCGGGCGGGACCTCGCGTTCGGTGAGCTTCTTCTCGAGCTGATGGCGGCTCCGGGGGCCGAGCGTGAGCTGTCTCAGCAGGATGGACCGGCCCCGCGAGGTCCATTCCTCATCGGTCCGATTCGCGGCGTCGTCCTGCGTGCCCTGTCTCTCCTGCCTACCCTGTCTCTCCTGCCTACCCTCCCTGGAGCCCGTACTGCTCCGAGCGGGTCCTGATTCAGTGCCCGGCACTTCCGAGAGGTCACCTGCTCCCGGGGCGTCCGCTGATGATCCCACCACGGGCCCGAACGGGTCCACGTAGGGGTGCTGCCCCACGCCGCTACCGGACCGGGCAGAACGCCGGGGCTTCCTCCCGCTCCTCGCCTTCCCGAACGAGGAGGACGAGCGGGGAGGACCGTCGGCGGAGCGGGACAGCCCTCGCTGTGCCGACCGCGTGGACTGGTCGGACTGCTCGGACCGCCGGCCCCTCCCACGAGCGGCGGGATCCGCTGCACCGGATCCACCGGATGCATCCGAGGTGCCGGTGTTCCCATCGGATCCTGCCGATTCGAGGGAGCTGTCGCTGCCGAAGCGACCGAAGGAGGTACCCCAGGCGGGTGGCTCCGACTCTGCAGCGGGCACGGGGCTACTCGCCGCTGACGGCCTTGAGCGTGGGTGCTTCCGCTTCTTCCGGCTGCACTCCGATGCCCAGCTTCACCCGGATCTTCTCCTCCAGCTCATCGGCCAGATTCGGGTTGTCGATGAGGAACTTCCGGGCATTCTCCTTGCCCTGGCCCAGCTGATCGCCGTCATAGGTGAACCAGGCGCCCGACTTCTTGACCAGACCGTTCTCCACCCCGACGTCGATCAGACCACCCTCGCGGGAGATGCCGTGCCCGTAGAGGATGTCGAACTCCGCCTGCTTGAAAGGCGGTGCCATCTTGTTCTTCACGATCTTGGCGCGGGTACGGTTGCCCACCGCATTCACGCCCTCCTTCAGCGTCTCGATCCGGCGCACATCGATGCGCACCGAGGCGTAGAACTTCAGGGCCTTGCCGCCCGTGGTGGTCTCGGGACTTCCGAAGAAGACGCCGATCTTCTCGCGCAGCTGGTTGATGAAGATGGCGGTGGTCTTGGTCTGGCTCAGGCGACCGGTGATCTTCCGGAGGGCCTGGCTCATCAGCCGGGCCTGCAGACCGACGTGGCTGTCGCCCATCTCGCCCTCGATCTCGGCCCGGGGGACCAGAGCTGCGACGGAGTCGATGACCACGATGTCGATGGACCCTGAGCCGACCAGCATGTCCATGATCTCCAGGGCCTGCTCGCCGGTATCGGGCTGCGAGACGAGGAGGGCGTCGGTGTCCACGCCGAGTCGCTTGGCGTACTCCGGGTCCAGGGCGTGCTCGGCGTCGATGAAGGCGGCGATCCCGCCGTTGCGCTGTGCGCTGGCGACGGCGTGAAGTGCCACGGTGGTCTTGCCGGACGACTCCGGCCCGTAGATCTCGACGACCCTGCCCCTGGGGAGACCTCCGATACCCAAGGCAGCATCCAGCGCGATGGAGCTCGTGGAGATGGTCTCGATCGGCGCCCTGATCTCATCGCCGAGACGCATGACGGAGCCTTTGCCGTACTGCTTGTCGATCTGGGCGAGAGCAGCTTCGAGGGCTTTCTCGCGGTCTGGAGCGGCCATTGTTCACCTCTGTTGTCGATGGCCGTGAGGCCTGTGTATGTGGACGGCTGGACTGTACTGGTGCGGCTGGGAACGATCCGCACTGGCAGTGCGGATCCAGGTGGTCAACTGAAATCTAGTAGCGTGCACCGACATTCCGAGGTGGGGCTGCTGATATGTGAACAGGAACGCCGTCGCCCTTGCCATCCTATCGCCGTACGAACAGATATTCGATTGTTCCGGCGCCCCCGAGTGTGTCCGGTCTCCACCTCCTGCCGCGCAGCCTGTGCCGGAGCTCAGCTGCGGGGCGTGATGTCTCGGCCGAGCCAGCGCTCCCGCGGGACATCCTGGGCGGTGCAGACGGCGAGCCATACCGTTCTGGGATCCACACCGGCGGCCAACGCCTCCGAGGCGCTGCGGTCCCCCAGCCGGTCGACGACCAGCTCCCGTGCCAGGGTCCGCGAGTAGGCCTCGCCGAACTCGTCGTCCATCAATCGCCAGAAATCGCTCACCCGCATGGATCATCCTTGCCGTCGTCACCTCGAGGTGCCGCTGCGCAGCACTCTGCATCCATTCTGCCTGCCCGGTCACCGCTCGTATATCTGCCCGGCTGCACCTCACCGGACTACGCCGTTACGCACTGTATTTTCCGTCGTCGCCTCGTGTCCGCCGCCGACCGAGACCCTACACTTGGCCCATGAACGCGAAGCCGAACGTCCCCGAACCCGTCGTGCGTGGCGGGGACGACGCCGTGGCCGACTCCGCCGTCGAGGCCCTGGAGGCGCAGCTGAGCATGCTGTGGAGGCGCGCGCGGTCCAACTCCTACAAGGTTGCACGCCGGGTACATCCCGACATGGAGCCGGCTGCCTACGGTCTTCTGGTCATCCTCCAGCGGGAGGGCTCCATGCGGCTCACGGACATCGCGGCGAGCGTCGGCGTCGGAAAGCCCTCGGTGAGCCGGCAGATCGCGATGCTGGAGCAGTTGGGACTCGTGCAGAAGGAGGCGGATCCGCTCGACGGGCGCGCGCAGTCGATCTCCCTGACCGACGCCGGCACCCGGCAGCTCGTCGCTGCCCAGACGGCCAGGAAGCAGGCGTTCCACGAACTCATGGCGGACTGGGATGTGCAGGACCTGACGAGCCTGGGCACCCTGATCGCCCAGCTGAACGAGACGTACATCAAGGACAACTGGTGACAGAGGAAAGGCCCGTCCCCGTCAGGGTCGGGCCTTGTCCGTCGATCGGTGACTAGCGGTTCGTCGCCGCGAGTCCTCGGCCGAAATCGTCGGTGAGATCTTCGCCGAACTCGCGGGCGAATTCCTGCGGGACGGTATCGGGGATGGAGACGCCTTCTGCTTCTGCGAGGCGGTCGCTGACTTCCCGCAGCATCGAGGAAAGGGGTACCTCGAGCGCGCTGCAGATTGATGAGAGGAGTTCAGAGGATGCTTCCTTCTGGCCACGCTCAACCTCACTGAGGTATCCGAGGGAGACCCTCGCACGATGAGATACCTCGCGCAGGGTACGCCCCTGGCGCTGGCGGACATCCCGGAGGACGTCGCCGATCTCATGGCGAAGGACAACCATCTTGCGCTCCTTGGGCTTGCGGTGAGCATCATCTGCCAACCCCACATCACGCCAACGGACCACGCCGTTTACGGACACGGGTTGCTTAACCATCTGTATCGCCTTGCTCCCTCATGAAGGTGACACCGCCCGACCGGACGCGTGCCGCGTGATAATCAACCCCAGCTGCTCGGGCTCGACGCAACCCTATCAAGGGCGTCTGACGTTATAACTGACCCGGTACATCGTTTGTTCCCCTGGACAATTCGGTCAGGAGCTCCGTCAGGACTGCCGCGCAGGTCGCCTGTCGGATCGCAGCACGGTCTCCGTCGAAGTGGTACTCGAAGGTTCGCGTCGAGGCCGCGGTGGAGATCGCCGTGAAGACGGTGCCGACGGATTTCCCGCCGTGCGCCGACGGCCCGGCGACGCCGGTGGTCGCTACTCCGACGTCTGCGGACAGCGCACGGCGCGCACCCTCGGCCATCGCCGCCGCCACGCGCGGGTCGACGGCGCCGGCCGTGGACAGAAGCTCTGCATCGACTCCGAGCAGCTCCTGCTTGATCGAGAGCTGGTAGGCGACGATCCCGCCCTGCAGGACGGACGAGGCACCGGCGACATCCGCGAGCGACGAGGCGACGAGCCCTGCGGTCAGCGACTCCGCAGTGGCAACCGTCCTACCGAGTCGACCGGCCAGCGCGACGACCTCGGCGGCAGATGTCACCGGCGGGCTCCCGCCCGGAGCCGCGCGGCCTGCACGATGTAGTCGATACCCGTGACGACCGTGATCACCACGGCCGCGGCCATGACGACGGCGGCAGCCCACCAGGCCCAGTCGCCGAGCCCCTGCAAGGGGAGAAGGAAAAGGAGGATGGCAACCGTCTGAACCACGGTCTTCAGCTTCCCGCCGCGCGAGGCCGGCATCACGCCGTACCGGATGATGGCGAAGCGCAGGACGGTGATGCCGAGTTCGCGGACGAGAATGACGATGGTCACCCACCACCACAGTTCGCCCAGGACCGACAGCAGTACCAGAGCCGAGCCGATGAGCAGCTTGTCCGCGATGGGATCGGCGATCTTCCCGAAGTCCGTGATCAGTCCCCTGCTCCGGGCAAGATCGCCGTCGAGCTTGTCGGTGTAGATCGCCACCGCGAAGGTGAGGACCGCGAGCCATCGGAACAGACCGCCGTTCGCGTCGTCGAGCAGGAGGAACCAGATGAAGAAGGGGACGAGGAGGATCCGCACGACGGTGAGGATGTTCGCGATGTTCAGGACCGGCACAGCCGGGGTCGGGGAGCTGCTCACCGTCTCAGGCTACCTTCCGGTGAGATTCCAGGCGTCGTCATCCCCGTCGGCTCCGTCGTCATACTGCACCGCCTGTGGTCTGGAGGCGAGATCCTCGGCGACCAGATCGAGCGGGCCCTGTCCTGCGACCGCCTCAACCTGCGCGGGCGGATCATCACCGCGCATGGCGGCCAGGACGGGCGCGAGATCGTCGGGCTTGACCAGCACGTCCCGTGCCTTCGAGCCCTCGGAGGGTCCGACGACGCCGCGGGACTCGAGGAGATCCATGAGCCGACCTGCCTTGGCGAAGCCCACGCGGAGCTTGCGCTGGAGCATCGAGGTGGAGCCGAACTGCGTGGTGACCACGAGTTCGGTCGCCTGCAGCAGGACCTCGAGATCGTCCCCGATGTCGTCGTCGATCTGCTTCTTCGGCGCTTCGACAGCGACGTCCTCGCGATAGACGGCCTGCAGCTGGCCCTTCACGTGCTCGACGACACGGTGGATCTCGGACTCGGTGACCCACGCGCCCTGCACCCGCATGGGCTTGGAGGCACCCATGGGCAGGAACAGGGCGTCTCCCTGACCGATCAGCTTCTCGGCTCCGGGCTGGTCGAGCACCACCCGGGAGTCGGTGACCGACGACGTCGCGAATGCCATGCGGGAGGGCACGTTCGCCTTGATCAGCCCGGTGACCACGTCCACGGAGGGGCGCTGCGTCGCGAGGACGAGGTGGATACCTGCAGCCCGGGCGAGCTGCGTGATGCGCACGATCGAGTCCTCGACATCGCGCGGGGCGACCATCATCAGGTCGGCGAGCTCGTCGACGATCACCAGGAGGTACGGATAGGGGCGCACCACCCGCTTGGAACCCTGCGGCGGGACCACCTTGCCGTTGCGTACGGCCTTGTTGAAGTCGTCGATGTGCTTGTACCCGTAGTTCGCCAGGTCGTCGTAGCGCGTGTCCATCTCGCGGACCACCCACTGCAGGGCCTCCGCAGCCTTCTTCGGGCTCGTGATGATCGGGGTGATCAGATGCGGCACCCCCTCGTAGGCGGTGAGTTCCACGCGCTTGGGGTCCACCATGACCATGCGCACCTCGTCCGGGGTGGAGCGCATGAGGATGGAGGTGATCATCGAGTTCACGAAGGACGACTTGCCGGCTCCCGTGGCACCGGCCACGAGGAGGTGGGGCATCTTGGCCAGATTGGCGACGACGAAGCCGCCCTCCACATCCTTGCCGACCCCCATCACCATCGGGTGCTCGGTCTTGCGGGCGTTGCCGGAGCGCAGGACGTCCCCGAGGGACACCGTCTCCCGGTCGGTGTTGGGGATCTCGATGCCGATGGCGGACTTGCCCGGGATGGGTGAGAGGATGCGCACGTCGGAACTGGCGACGGCGTAGGAGATGTTCTTCGACAGGGCGGTGACCCGCTCCACCTTCGTTCCCGCGGCCAGTTCTATCTCGTAGCGCGTGACGGTGGGCCCGCGGGAGAAGCCCGTGACCTTGGCGTCGACATTGAACTGGTCCAGGGTGTGTGTCAGGGCGGCGACGACGGCGTCGTTGGCCTCCGAACGCTCCTTGGGCGGTGTTCCGGCCGGCAGGTAGTCGGATGGCGGCAGGGTGTAGGCCACGTCCCCTGCAAGCTGGAGCTGCTCGGTCCGCTGCGGGATGGGTGTCGGGGGAACCTGAGGCTGCACGGGCGTCGACGGCACCAGCAGCGCCTTCGCGGACGGGATGATGTCGATCGCCTCGGTAGCGCCCTCCGGAGCCTTCTGCTCCGGTCGGCCCGGAACAGCAGGGGCATCGTCCGGCGGCTCCGGGGCGATGATCCCCTGCGAGCGCTTGATCTCCTCGGCCGCACGTTCCTGTCGGGTGGGCCTGCGCACCCCGGGCGGCACGGCATGACTGCCCTCGCGGACACGGCGCTCCTCGTCCTCGATGAGTGCCCGCTCGAAGGCCTCGTCACCGACGAATCCGGAGTCGTGATCGGAGTCGGACGCTGACGGCTCCGGGTCGACTTTCGAGAACAGTCCCCTCCGGCGTCTGGGCTTGGGCTTCGCCGTGGCGCCGTGATTCTCGTGGAGGTAGCTCTGGTCGTGGGCGTCCTGACCGTCCGCGTCGCCGCCGGATCCGTCGGCGTCGTCCGGGTCCTGGCCCATGAGGTGCTCGTACAGCGCACGCAGCCTGTCCGGGATGTGCCGGAAGGGCGTGGCCGTGATGATCAGGACCCCCAGGAGGACGAAGACGGCCAGCAGGAGGACGACCGGCCAGGTGGTCAGCAGTGCACTGAGGGGGCCTGCGACGAGGAACCCCACCACGCCGCCGGCCTGCCAGAGTGCGTCGAGTCCCTCGGACAGGACCGGGCGCCCACCGGCCAGATGGGCGATCCCGGAGCCGGCGAACAGGATGAACAGCAGACCGATCGCGATCCGATTGTTGGCCCGCGGACGCTCCGGGTACCGGAAGAGGCGGACGGCACCGATCCCCAGCATGAAGGGTACGAGCAGGGCCATCCAGCCGAAGGTCCCCCCTGCGGCGGCATGCACGATGTCGGCGGGGATACCGGTCAGGGCCCACCACTCGACGGCGGCGACGGCGAGAGCGAGGAGGAGCAGGAAGAAGCCCGAACCGTCCCGTCGGAGGTCGCGGTCCGGGCGTACGTCGTGGCCGATCTTGCGGGCGCCGGAGCCGACGACACGGGCCGTTCCCATCCAGAGGGCACGGATGATCCGCACCGGCAGGGCCGGGCGGTCCTCGTGCTGCGGCTCGGGCGTCGCAGTGTCCTGCCGCGTGGTGGCGGACGTGCTGCCCTGCTTCTTCGCCGCCGCTCCCGTCCTGGCCGGTCGTGCCGCGGCACCGGTGCCGCGGCTTGACGCCGTCGAGCCCTTCGACGGGGAACCCTTGGCCGGCGAGCCCTGCGCCGTCGCTCCCTTGCTGCGGGTGCGCTGCTGGCCGCGGGGGGCAGGGGACGTTCGAGTAGCCATGGTTCTCACGGTACCCGACGGGGTTCCCCCACCATCGAACAGCTGCCGGGGAATCAGGCCTCGAGGACCAGCGGAATGATCATGGGACGCCTGCAGTACCGGCGATTGACCCAGGTCCCGATGACCCGCCGCACCACCTGCTGCAGCTGGTAGGGGGTGTGGTCCGCGTCGGCCCTGACCGCCTCTTCGAGGCGCCGGCTGATCTCGGGTTTGATCTCGTCGAAGACGGCATCGTCCTCCGCGAAACCGCGGGCGTGGATGTCGGGGCCCGAGACGATCTTCCCGGTGGTCCGGTTCACCACGGTGATGATCGAGATGAAGCCCTCCTCGCCCAGGATCCTCCGGTCGAGCAGATCCGCATCGGTGATCTCCCCGACGCTCGCCCCGTCCACGTAGACGTAGCCGCACTCCATGGCACCGACGACCCTGGCCCTGCCGTCCGCCAGATCGATGACCGAGCCGTCGTCGGTGAGCAGCACGTTCGACGCCGGTACGCCGGTCTGCTGCGCCAACCTCCCGTTCGCGATGAGATGGCGGGTCTCCCCGTGGACCGGCATCACGTGCTTCGGACGGAGGATGTTGTAGCAGTACAAGAGCTCGCCGGCTGCCGCGTGCCCCGAGACGTGGACCGTCGCGTTGCCCTTGTGGATCACGTCGGCGCCGAGCTTGAGCAAGCCGTTGATCACCCGGTAAACCGCGCTCTCGTTCCCGGGGATCAGCGAGGAGGCGAGGATCACGGTGTCCCCGGCGCCCACGGTGATGCGGTGCTCACCGGCAGCCATACGGGACAGCGCCGCCATGGGTTCACCCTGGGAACCGGTGGACATCAGGACCACGCGATCGTCCGGCAGGTCGTCGACGTTCTTGAGGTCCACGAGGATGCCGTCCGGCACGGACAGGTAGCCCAGTTTCGCCGCGATCGCCATGGTACGGACCATCGACCGACCAGCGAAGCAGACGAAGCGCTCATGGGCCGCAGCGGCGTCGATGACCTGCTGCACCCGGTGCACGTGCGAGGAGAAGGAGGCGACGATGATGCGTTTGCTGACCTGCCCGAAGAGCGTCTCGAGCACCGGGCCGATCTCGCGCTCCGCCGTCGTGAAGCCGGGGACGTCGGCGTTCGTCGAGTCGATCATGAGCAGGTCCACGCCCTCCTCGCCGAGGCGCGCGAAGGCCCGCAGATCGGTGATGCGACCGTCCAGCGGCAACTGGTCCATCTTGAAGTCCCCGGTGTGCAGGACCGTGCCGGCCCCGGTGCGGAGGAAGACGGCGAGGGCGTCGGGGATCGAGTGGTTGACCGCCACGAACTCGCACTCGAAGGGCCCGAGCTGCTCGATCTGCCCC
Organism: Arthrobacter sp.; assembly: GCA_029257465.1. Classification (GTDB taxonomy): domain Bacteria; phylum Actinomycetota; class Actinomycetes; order Actinomycetales; family Micrococcaceae; genus Arthrobacter_D. Next base: position 31,773 of record JARIBG010000062.1, read on the forward strand.
TCCGTCACCGTCAGTGTGTACGGGCGGATCCGGTGCTCCTGCAGTTTCGCCTCGACGAGCGCGAGCGTCAGCTGCGACCCGATGATGGGGATGTCGGCCCGCAGCCGGAGCAGATAGGGCACCGCCCCGATGTGGTCCTCGTGGCCGTGGGTGAGGACCAGGCCGACGACGTCGTCGAGCCGGTCCTCGATGACGGAGAAGTCGGGCAGGATCAGGTCGACGCCGGGCTGG